>JAJQJM010000188.1 GCA_021323475.1 Vampirovibrio sp. | reverse complement strand
GCCGGCCACAATTTCCAGTAAATGCATAAAGCGCGGCGGATTGAAAAAGTGGGTGATTAAAAAGCGTTGCTTGAATGAATCCGAACGGCCTTCGGTCAAATCCCGCAACGGAATGGTGGAGGTGTTGGAGGAAATAATCGCATCGGGCTTGGTCAGGGTTTCCAGTTGGGCGTATAAATTGCGTTTTACGTCCAGGTTCTCGATGACCACTTCCACAATCCAGTCCGCGTCCTGCACCGCAAGCGCAAGGTGATCCTCAATGTTTCCGGGTGTAATGCGCTGAGCGTTGGCCGCGTCCATAAAACCGGCGTTCAATGGGTCCGTGGCCGGAGCGGCTTTCAGCATGCGCTGAATGGCAGTGGTGGCGATGACATTGCGATCGGTGGCGTTCTTGGGCACAATATCCAGCAAATACACCTCAACGCCGGCATTCGCCAATTGGGCGGCAATGCCGGAACCCATGGCCCCTGCGCCGATGACGGCGGCTTTTTGAATGTTCCCGGTTTGACTTCCTGGGGATACGCTCATCGTTTCTGCTCCGCTTCGGTTAAGCTGTTGGGGTAGGGTTTTCAAGCACCATGGCCACGCCTTGCCCGCCACCGATACACATGGAGGCAACCGCATAGCGTTTTCCGGTATATTGCAGAAGGCTGGCCGCTTTGCCCGTAATGCGCGCTCCGGAAGCGCCCAGCGGGTGCCCTAGCGCGATTGCGCCCCCGTGTAAATTCAATTTTTCCAGCGGAATGGGCATACCCTGCTTGTCCATTTCCTGCAGTACAGCCAAACATTGCGCTGCGAATGCTTCATTCAGCTCAAACACATCGATATCCTGAATGCTCAGTCCGGCGCGTTTGAGTGCTTTCTTGATAGCCTCCACCGGACCGATGCCCATAATTTCCGGTTCACAGCCGGAGCCGGCAAACGCTTTGATGCGAGCCAGGATGGGTAAATTGTGTTTCCGCGCGTATTCCTCGGAAGTGACCATTACCGCCGCTGCTCCATCCGTATGTGGAGAAGAGGTGGCTGCCGTCACGCTGCCATCCTGCCTGAACGCCGGTTTTAAGCCCCCCATTTGCTCCAGGGTGGTATCCTTGCGAATCCCGTCGTCATAATTCAGATCGCCGATGGCAATAATCTCTTTGGTGAATGCGCCGTTCTCCTGCGCCTTGGCCGCTTTTAAATGAGAATTCAGCGCGAATTCCTCCTGCGCATTCCGGCTGATTTGATAGCGTTCAGCCAGATTTTCGGCGGTAATTCCCATATTCAGGAAGCCCTTGGCGTTGCCCCCGTAAATGGCGGGATTCAGCATAGGATTCCAACCGGCCATCGGTACCCGGCTAATGGCCTGGACGCCGGTGCATAGCATTACATCCGCCTCACCTGCTAAAATGGCGTTTTTGGCGTCCGCAATCACATGCATGGAGGAACCGCAGAACCGATCGACGGTTACGCCGCCCACGCTGCGTGGCAAGCCGGAATCTGGGTGCAGCACGACCAGGCGGGCCATATTTAACCCTTGTTCCGCTTCCTGGTGCACACAACCCGTCAGCAGGGTTTCAATGTCGTTTGGGTTGACGCCGGTGCGTTCCAACAGGCCACGCACCAGGCTGACCAGCAGTTCATCGGGCATTACGTGCGCCAGCCGTCCCCGTTTGGTGCTGCCGGAGGTCGGTTCCACGGCTTTTGCGAACGGTGTGCGCACAAAACCGACGATGACCGCTTGTCTCATAATGCCTGTTGCTCCATATTCACGTCAATGGCGATGACTTCCCCGAAGGCGACGTGCTGCAACTTTTCGCGCTCTTGCAACGTGCGCCAGTCCGGTTTGCCAACCGTGGTTTTGGGAAGTTCCTCGTCCACGAATTCGATGTGTTTTGGCACTTCCAATTTGCTCAGCGACTGGGCCAAAAAGTCCCGCATCTGGTGAGCGTTTAATTTGGGCTGGCCTTTTTTCAGCCGGATAAATGCTTTGGCCGCTTCGCCGGAACGCGGATCCGGCACACTGATCACGATGCATTCCGCCACCGCCGGATGGGCTGTGATGGCATGCTCAATCTGGGTTGGATAGACGTTCAAGCCATTAATCAGGATCAGCCGTTTCTTGCGGTCCACAATGTGCAAATAATATTCTTCATCCAGATAGCCCAGATCACCGGTTCTCAGCCAGCCATTGTGCAGCACATCGGCAGTTTCCTTTTCACGCTTGTAATAGCCTTTCATCACCTGAGGGCCGTGGATACAGATTTCACCCACTTCGCCCATCGGCAATACGTGATCGGGGTTGTCGGGATCGGTGATTTTGATGCGGGTTCGGGGCAGCGGCAGACCGACGGAATCCGCCTTGTTGCTGCCGTAGGGAGGGTTACTGGCAACCACCGGCGCCGCTTCGGTCAGGCCGTAGCCCTGTTTCACAAGATTGGCGGTTTTGGTCACGTCCTCAAAGCAGACTTTCATATCCGGGGGCAATGCGGCGCCGCCGGAAATCACGGTTTCCAGCGCGGATAAATCCACGGATTTGACTTTGGGATTTTCACAAATCGCCTGTAAAATTCGTGGTACCGCCGGGAACATGGTCGGCTTTTTCTCCTGAATCGTCTTCAGAGTTTCTTTAATGTTCCGTGGATCGGGCAAAATAATCAGTTCGCTGCCGATTTTCAGGCTGGTCAGCATGGCCACCGTCAGCCCGAAAATATGGAAGTAGGGAATGCTGGCCAGCACTCTCTCGCGGCCCGGTTTCAACAATGAGGCCACATCCGGTTTGCTGGCGGATGCCTTGAAATATTCCTCAATCTGGAACACGTTGGACACCAGGTTATAATGCGTCAACATGGCGCCTTTGGATGTTCCCGTGGTGCCGCCCGTGTATTGCAGCATGGCCACTTCGTCCGCGTCTAACGGCACCGGCGTAAACGTTTTTTTGCTATTGATTAAATCTTTGAACCAAGTGATCCAGCTGGCGTTTTCCACGCCGTACTCTTCCGGTTTGGCAATTTGGGAGCCCCGCAGAATGCGGTATGCCTGGGCTTTCAGGAAGGGCAGCACATCTTCCATCTTGCAGGCGATGACCTGATCCACCACCTGGTCTTTCTGTAACTGGACGCATTTCTCAAACAAATTTTTCAGATCCAGGGTGATGATCATGCGTGTTTCACTATCGATGGCCTGCTCTCTTAATTCGGGCAGCGTGTGCATCGGGCAGAAATTGACCACGGTGGCCCCCGCCTTTAATGCCGCGAAAAACAGGATGGGATAATAGGGCGTATTCGGCATGTAAAGCCCTACCTTGGTGCCTTTGGTGACGCCCATTGCTTGCAGCCCAACCGCCGCTTTATGAATGAGATTACCCACCTCAGTGTAGGAATATTTTTTACCCAGTGAGTCAATGCAGGGTGCGTCGCCGTAGCGGTACACCGCGTCTTCCATTAGTTGCACCAGGTCGATTTTAGGGATTTCGATATTCCACGAAGTCCCGATAGGATACACCTCTTTCAGTTTTTTGGCATCGGTGCAGGATTTATTTTCCTGCATTTTGCCAAAAAAAAGGTCAAAGTCGTCCACCTTCAGCACTTCTTTTCGCAGCAGTTCCGCTTGTTTTAATCGATTGGCCTCATCGGTGGAAATAATTTGTTTTTCCAGCGCCTCTTTCAGTAGAGCCTCGGGGGCAGAGCTGCTCAATTGGCCTTCTTTTTTCGCTTGCCGAATCCGGGCTTCCAAGGCTTCCGCCATCACCACTTGCTGCAGGCAATCCTCCATCATAGCAAGTGGCTCGTCATCGGATTTGGGCAGGTAGATGCCGGCTGTCAGCCGATCCCTTAGCATACCGGGATTCAGGATGGCTTTGGCCGCCTTGCGTTCCAAGCGGTGTGAGGGCGGCGCAAACCGGCGACCCAGCGGGAAAATCACCGGACGCATCAGCATTCCCATCCACGGGTTGGGGAAATTTTGTAGCAACCGGTCCAGGCTTTCTTCCGTCTGGTACAGCATTTGCTGGCATGCCCACTCCACCAGTGGACGCTCCTCTTCCGGACGGTTATGAACGGCAAATTGCCGCAAGGTGCAGGAAGCCAGATACAGGTAACTCATGGCATCGCCCAGCAATGCGGAAATGCGCTCCTTACGCTTGACGCTGTCGCCCAGCAACATCAGCATCATATCCGCCATGGTGGCGTAAGCGGCGCATAAGCGGTTGATGTGCCGGAAGTAATGGCGTTCCATTGTACCGGCCCCTTTGGGCACGTTGCCCATGCTGCCGTTCATCATGCCGTAGAAAAAGCTGCGCATGGTGTTTTCGGCACTATGACGCACATGGCGGGCCATTAAGTCG
>JAJQJM010000187.1 GCA_021323475.1 Vampirovibrio sp. | reverse complement strand
AAATCCCGTACTGATTCGCATGCCCTACCACAAGGGTGTGTTGATTCTGGGGACGGTGGTTGACCTCGGGCAAAACGCGTATTTGCATCGCCCCGCCAATGACAATTACCAATTCCTGTCCAACGTGCTGGTCAACGAGAAAAAACCTATCTTCGTCAATGAATTCATCCACGGCTACACGGAAAGCGAGGATATTTTCGCTTATTACCAGAAGCAAACCCCGCTTGGCGCTATCTTCGGGCAGCTTTTGCTGGTGTTATTAGTCATGCTGTGGCTGGCGTTTGTCCGCTGGACGCCCAAGCCGGACAAGCAGGAAGGGCAAGCCAAAAACCAGGCCCAGGAGCCGGATGGCATGGAGCGCTATATTCAATCGATGGCAGGCGTTTACTATCGCACCCAGTCGGCTCCGCTTGCCCTAGAGCCCCTGCTGAACCGGCTGGATTCCCTGCTTCGGAAACAGTTCCGGCTTTCCTTAAAAGAGGAAACGGATGAGAACGAATTGCGTCACTTGCTAGGCAGCGTTTTTGCCCATTATAGTAATAAGGGGAGTGAGATTAACCCCAGCCCGGACGCTTTGCTGAACGTACTGAAGCAGGCCCAGTCTGTCGTCAGCAAACAGAAACGCCTGTCTCACCAGGAATTACTGAAACTGGCCCGACAGTTAACCATGATTGAGGAGAGGCTGCACGATTATGGAACCCGAAACAGCACCCGAATCCACACATTCCACCGCTGAAGCAGCCGCTGCCCAAATTCAGGGCGTGGCCCAAGAGTTGCACCGGCACTTGGAAACCGTTATTTTCGGCCAGTCCAAAGTGATTGACCTGCTTTTAATCGGCCTGCTCTCCGAAGGGCACATGCTGCTGGAAGGGCTGCCCGGCACCGCCAAAACCACGTTGGTGAAATGCCTGGCCCAATTGCTTCAACTGGACTTTAGCCGTATTCAGCTAACACCGGACATGCTACCCGCCGAAATCACCGGCACCAGCGTATACGATCTGAATAGTCGGAGTTTTTCCTTTAAAAAAGGCCCTATTTTTACCGACTTGCTGCTGGCGGATGAAATCAACCGTACCCCGCCCAAAACGCAATCCGCCCTGTTGGAAGCCATGGAAGAGCATCAGGTGACCGCCGATGGGCAACGCAACCCGCTATCCCCACTGTTTACAGTGATCGCCACACTGAATCCCATTGAGTTTGAAGGCACTTTCCCCTTGCCGGAAGCGCAACTGGACCGTTTCATGATGAAAATTAACATCTCCTACCCTTCGGAAGGCGCTGAAAAGCAGATGCTCACCGAACTGTCCCGGCAAACCGGCAACCGGTACCTGTATCAACGGAACCTGACGCCCATCGCCAACCGGGACACTATTCTGGAGTGCCGCCGTTTGCTGGGCCAGATTACCGTGGATGAGAGCATTCTGGATTACATTTTGCAGATTATCCAGGATACCCGCCATAACCCGAACATTGAGCTAGGCTGCAGCCCACGCTGCGCTTTGTCTCTGCTGGCTGCCAGCCGGGCGCATGCGGCCATTCGCGGGCAGGCGTTTGTCAGCCCGGATAATGTAAAAGCAGTCGCAGGCCCGGTCATCCGGCACCGCTTGATTTTAAGTCAGGTTGTTTTCAACCGGGAATGTGGGCATGGCCTCAAGCTGATGCGCTTGCAAGTGGCGGAAAGTTCCGGTGGATTTGCGTGTTTACCGGGCCAGTTCGTTATGTTGGATCTGCCGCAGAGCCGTTTTCACTTTCGTCGCCCGTTCAGTGTGGCGGATACCCCTTCTAACGGTACGTTTGACCTGTACTATAAGCGGGTTGGCGCCGGAACAGGCATCATGTGGAACTTGCGGCCGGGCGATTTCATCAACTGCCTAGGGCCGTTGGGCATTGGCTTTGCCGCGTCCGCCAGCCCCGAAACCACGCTTTATATTGGTGGGGGCATTGGCATCGCGCCGCTTTATTTGCTGGGCAAACAACAATCCAAACCGGGCACGTGCTTTTACGGTGTGCGCAGCCAACATGAAATTGGTCTGGAGCCCGAATTACAGGAAATTTTTGACAAGCACCTATACATCGCCACGGATGACGGCTCTTATGGCTTCCACGGCAATGTGTGCCAATTGCTGGCCCAGAATGAACAGGTCGTACTCAATGCCACTGAAGCCTATATCTGCGGCCCTATGCGCATGATGGAAGCCACCGTCGAGCTGCTGTATCGCTTAAACCCATCCATTAACATTCAGGTTTCCCTGGAGGAGCATATGCCGTGCGGCACCGGCGCTTGCACCGGCTGCGTCATCCCACGGGCCGACCAGTATTTGCCCTCTAAGGTCTGCGTGGAAGGCCCGGTGTTCAACGCCAAATCCATCCAATGGGATGGTACATTGCAACCATTAAGCGCCTTTTGCCAACCGGAAGGCGCCACATACACCCAGGAGAGCTCATGTCTACTGTAATTCCCTCCTTGAGCAACACGGTTGCGGGCATCCAATTTTCCAGCGTGCTTTTAAACGCTTCCGGGGCATTTAATGCACACTTGTTCAACGAGTTATATCCGCTGAAAGAGGCAATGGGCGGCATTGTGACCAAAACAGTCACCCAGCAGCCGCTCGCGGGCAATTTACAGCCCCGCACCGTGGAACTTCCCGGTATCGGCATGCTGAACAGCATCGGCCTACAAAATCCCGGCCTCATCTACAGCCTGGAAAAAGACATACCAGCCTTAAAAGCCTTGGGCCTGCCGGTGATTCTGAGCATTTCCGCACATAGCAGCTTGGAATTCGCCCAAATGGCGGAATATGCCTTCTCGCACCCCAATGGCAGCCTGATTGAAGCTCTGGAATTGAACCTTTCCTGCCCCAACGTGGAAAAAGGCGGTGTTCACTTCGGCAGCGCACAAGACTCGGTACGGGAAGCACTACAGGCAGTCACATCCGTGTGCAACAAACCGGTCTTCGCCAAACTGACCCCAAACGTAGGCGATATTGTCGCCATCGGCGGCGCAGCCATTGAAGGCGGGGCGGCCGGGTTAACCGCTATCAACACCGTGTTGGGCGCGGCCATTGATATTCAACGCAGAAAACCGATTATGCCACGTGTCTCGGCTGGCTACAGCGGCCCCGGCATCAAACCGATCGCCATTCACGCTATCTGGAACCTGCGCAAGCATTTTCCAGAAACCCCCATTATGGGAGTCGGCGGGGTTTCTTCTGCGGAAGATGTGCTGGAATTCCTGATGGCCGGGGCTTCCCTGGTGCAAGTGGGCACCATTTGCTTCCGAAATCCGCTGATTTTTAAGGAAATTACCGAAGCGCTGCAAGCTTTCTGTACGGCTGAACATATCAGCTCCATCGCGGAACTCAGCGGATGCGCCCACCGGTAGAATATTGCTAAAATAAACATAATTTTGATTTGTTGGAGAGAGGGAGTTTCAAAAGATGCATGCATTCGGGTCTAAAGCCAATTCCCTGTTGGCATTAAGCTGCTTTGGAATATTACTGGCAAGTTCCGTGGCCTTTAGCGGTTGCGCTGGCGGCGGTGGCGCACCCACTGCTGAGCAAAAGCAGGAAGAGCCCGTCAAAATGGAAGTGGTTCAAATTGATCAGCTTTCCACTCTGGCGGATAAGGCAGCCGATGGCCAATTTATGGTTGCCAAAGTCTCGATTAAAAACACCACCAATCAAACGATTATATTGCGCCCAACCGATTTTACGCTGGAAAACATAACCGAGAACGACAAGGAACGCTACTCTCAACCCAGCGAGAAAACCCTTGGCCCGCAGTTTGCCAAAGCCTACGGTCCTAAAGAGAAGGATAAAGTGCTGGACGTGCTGCCTTCCAACCTGTACCCGCGCATGGAACTGGTACGTTACTTCGTGTTTATGGTACCCTCAGATGCAAAGCCGGATGGTTACCAGATTACCTATACCTCTACCACACCGTCCGCCAAAGTTTCCGTGCCATTAGACACCCCAGGAACCACCATTATCAATGACAACCGTAATGAATTCCAAAGATCATCCTAGTCAACAAAGCCTTAGGCTGCCGGATACCGCCGATCTCAGCCGGGTAAACCGCACCAAGATTGTCGCCACGCTTGGCCCCGCCACGGAAAGCCCGGAGCGGCTGAGGCAACTGGCCCAGGCCGGTGTGAACGTCTTTCGTCTGAACATGTCTCATGGAAACGCGGAAGACCAGCCCAAGCGTATTCAGGCCATCCGTAAGGTGATTGATGAGCTGGGCATGCCCATCGCGATTCTGGCCGATTTGCAAGGCCCCAAGCTGCGTACCGGCTACCTGAAAGACGGCAAGCCCATCCCGTTGGAAGACTACTCAGTGGTGGAATTTACGACCCGCACACGGGAAAGCGAACCGGGCATTATTTCCACCAAGTACACGGAGCTGATTTCCGCGCTGGAGCCGGGCGGCATCATCCTGCTGGATGACGGCAAACTTCGCCTGGAAGTGCTGGAAAAGCTAAGCGAAGACACCTTGAAGTGCCAAGTGGTGCAAGGCGGCATTCTGGAAGCCCGAAAAGGCATTAATGTACCGGGAACCACCCTGCCCATTACCGCATTGACCGATAAAGACAAGGAAGACGTACAGGCGGCTGTTTCCGCCGGGGTGGACTTCATTGCGCTCTCGTTTGTTCAGCGCGCCCAGGACATTACCGAACTGAAGACCTTTGTCAAAAATCTGGGTTATGAGTGCCCGCCGGTCATTGCCAAAATCGAGAAACCGCAGGCGCTGAAAGATATTGACAATATTCTGGAAGAAGCGGATGGCCTGATGGTGGCCCGTGGCGACCTGGGCGTGGAGTTACGCCCGGAAGAAGTGCCGGTAGCCCAGAAGCGATTGGTAAAAGCGGCAAACCATGCCGCCAAGCCGGTGATTATCGCCACCCAGATGTTGGAGTCGATGGTGCATTCCTTGCAGCCCAGCCGTTCGGATGTCAGCGATATCGCCAACGCGGTGTTTGACGGTGCGGATGCGCTTATGCTATCCGGGGAAACTTCAGTGGGTGAGCATCCCATTGAAACCGTGGCCATGATGGGCCGGATTGTCCACGAAGCTGAAAAAAGCATTTTCTCCGATATGGAGCATCATGTAGAGGAAAGCCGCATCGTTTCGCCCAACTTCTACCATGCCATTGCCCATACCGCCAGTTATGCGGCCCGCAAGGCCAACGTGAAGGCGCTGGTGGTCTATTCCAATTCCGGCAGTATGGCTCAGCGGGTTTCCAAGCTGAAGCCCCTGCGCCCCATTATTGCGCTTACACCGAACAAGGAAGTGTATAACCGCATGGCCCTGCTATGGGGCGTGATTCCGCTGATTATTCCCGCCGCCCAGCAAACGGACGCCATGCTGGATAACGGAGAGCATGCCATTATAGACCGCAACTTGCTGAAAAAAGGCGATAGCGTGGTATTTTGCGCCGGAAACACCCAGATGAAGGGCGCCACCAACATGCTGAAAATCTACAGCCTGGGCGAAGCAAACTAAAGTCCTTTTCCAGTTTTTACTGGGCAGCAGGCTCCGCAATGACGTCCACAGTCGGCATACCGGCTGCAGAACGGTATTCCGGCCCGATGCCGTGCTTCTGGTACGCCTCATCCAGCAGTTTGAAGTTCATCTGGTTGGATTTCCACATGGCGTCGGCAATATCGCCCACAATCGGGATGACGCCCAGCAGGATATCCACGATTAAATTAGCGCCCATACGGGCCAAAACGGGCTTGGGCAAGCGTAATTCCACGGCCACCCACAGCATATAAATTCCAAACAGGGCGGAAATAACATCCCCGCTGACCGGCAACAAACCCAATAACGGGTCCAAGCCAATTTTCTTGCGGATAATCGGAATGGTAAAGGCCGAATCCATCAAGTTCGCAATGGTACGGGCACGCTCAATGGACGGGTGGTTGGGTCTGACCGGGTTTGAATTGTGTTTGCCCATCTGTCGATCGCTTACCTCTTAATTCGCTGGACTCATCCGA
>JAJQJM010000069.1 GCA_021323475.1 Vampirovibrio sp. | reverse complement strand
AAGCCGGACTGCTCGTCAAAAACGGTGCGGGTTGTATGGAAGGCATAACGATACTCTTTGATTCAGTAAGTCGGGTAATGGTGCAACGTTTAAACCGGTTGATTCATTACTTTTTCTTTTTGGCTTTCTTGTCTTCCCCTTCCGGGTGCAGGATTTTATCCGGACTGAAAAGCCCTTTGGACAAGCCGGAGACGCCTCGAATGCCGCGAGCAAGGCCAATATAGCCCGGAATCAGGACAAAATGCGAGCCGGGAATCAACAAGGCCAACGGCAGAGTAAGAAAGAATATACCGAGGGAAGTCCCGATATCCCAATGCCAGCCTTTTACCAAAAGCCCGTTAAAAGCGCCTTTCATGCTGGCCTTGGTACGATCCCAAAGGCGCAGGCCGCCTTTCTGTTCATCACCATCATGTTCCTGGGTCGTTTTTTTATCTTTTTTGGTTCCAAAATGAATGGAGTCGGAAGCGGTAACGGCGCCAAAATGGGGGGGCGCCACTTTAGGTTGGGGTTGAGTGCTGATATGGGTAGGGCCGCCGAATGATGGCGAGGACGTATTTGATGGTATGGATGGCATGGCGGGGTGAAACCTCCAGGTTGATCCGAGCATGGGTTTGCTTCGGGACATAGTTGCCGGTTAAAAACAACTCAATGGAATTTGTTGCTATGTGGGTAGAAAATCAGTCTGCGGTCTACTCGGCTTCTTACACCTGAGTTGATGCCCTGAAAAGACAGAGGCGAATGAGAGATTTCGCTTGTAATGCGAACGACTGCCGACTTTCTATCTGGTTGCCCGAGAGCGTCCAGTGCCGGGAAAAGCAGGCTTGCTTTTTGAAACAGGCTTTAACTCCGGCCGGGAAATGATTTAAGATCATGGATACAGCAAAATAAAATGAATGCAAGTTGTCTGCCTCGGGAGGGATTTACAGATGTCTCAACTATCAGGCTCATTAGCCCCTTCGGTTAGTGTGAATGAACGCCTTTTTGTGGCCCTGGACTATCCGGATGCCGACAGCGCGTTGGCCTTGGCGGAAAAACTGGCTCCGCTGGGCGTTAGTTTCAAGGTGGGCATGCAGCTTTTTTACGCCGAAGGCATGCCGGTTGTCCGTAAACTGCAGGGCTACGGCAAAACCGTATTCGTGGATCTCAAGCTGCATGATATTCCCAATACCGTGGCCGGAGCGGTGGATTCCCTGGTCAGGCAAGGGGTGGATTTTTTGAACGTGCATACCCAAGGCGGGCCGGACATGATGGAAGCCGCCGTGCAAGCCGCCCGAAAAGCCGCAAGCGCCATAGGGAAGCCTGCTCCCAAACTGATTGCAGTGACCTTGCTGACCAGCCTCTCTGAAAAGCACCTGCGGGAGTTCCTGTTTGCGGAAGGCGTGTCCGTCAGCGAGTACGTGCAGCATATGGCCTTGCAGGCTAAAAAATGCGGCATGGATGGCGTGGTGTGTTCCGCGCAGGAGGCTGCCGTTATTCGGGAAGAGTGCGGGCCGGACTTTCTACTGGTGACGCCCGGTATTCGTCCGGCAGGAGCGGATGAGCAGGATCAATCACGGGTTATCACCCCGGCTCAGGCATTGCAGAATGGATCCAGCTACCTGGTAGTGGGCCGTCCCATTACGGGCGCTGCGGATCCGCTGGCTTCGGCCCAAAGTATTGTGGCCGAAATGCGCGGGGCGCTGGGATGAGTCAGGCCATCGGCGCCGAAACCCGGATACGGGTGGTTTACCCTAAGCCGGAGCAGCAGATTTTCGAGGACAGCACCTTCCTGATGGGAGGTGTTACCGGCTTGCCGGTCGGTGCGCGTTTATGGGTGAATGGGCAGCCGGTTCCTATTTCCCCGCAGGGGTTTTTTGCCTGGAAAATCCCGGTTCATGCCGGGCTGACTCCGGTTAAAATTGAGGTACGGCGGGAAGAATCGACACCGCCCTTGGCACAAGAGCTATTTGCGTTGTATGGGGTTCTTCCACTGCTTGTGCTGCCTGCTATGCCGCTGGCAATTCATGAGGAAACCTTGACTCCGGCCGAAGATATCTGGTTGACGAAAGTCGATATGCTGACGGTGGCCTGTTCCGCCAGTGTGGATGCCGAGGTGAGCTTGACGATTCCCGGCTTGCTGGAGCAGTCCAGACGGTTAATGCCCATCCAGTCCGAATCATCGTATGTGGATACCCGTGAAACCATTTTTGCCGAGCGGCATTGGGTCAGCCCGCGTATTCCCGTGGCCGGGTATTATCAGGCCAGTATCCCGATTCGGGAACTGATGGCCGCATCCGGGCCGCAAACCACCCCAAGGGCATTACCCCTGGTGCTGCATCTGCGGCATGGGCAGGCCTCTCTGGACAAGACTTTGCCGGGAACGCTCACGCTCTTGGATGCGCCCAGACAGGCCATTATTCGGGAAGATTGGGCGGTCACCCGGACGGCACCCGTGAATGGCGCCCGGCTCACCCCGCAGCGGGAAGGTACGCGGGTGCAGATTGATGGTTTACGGCAAGGTTGGGTTAGAGTGCGATTAAGCCCTGAAGAGTCTTTTTATGTGTCGCTGGAAGCGTTGGACTTTGGAGTGGGCGTTCCTGAGGGGGGCAGGCCACAGGCTCTGGCGTTCGTAAAAAGCGAGGTTGTATCCGCCTCCATGTCCAGGGTCCGCCTGGCGTTTGGCGATGCCCTGCCTTATGCATGTCCCATTCAATTGGAGTCTGTCCCTTCAGAACGGATGAACCGCCTGCATGTCAGGCTGTATGGGGTTTGCTCCCATTGCGATTTCATTCAATACCCACCGGATGATGGCGTCATCCGGCAGCTTCATTGGCGGCAAGTGGCCGAACATGTGCTGGAGCTTTGGATTGATCTGCACCGGCCTCTGTGCGGCTATGACTACGCCTGGGAAAACGGCGAGCTGCATGTCACAGTAAAAAGCCTTCCGGCTCGTTTGGCGGATATCAAGGTGTTGATTGACCCTGGCCATGGCGGGCAGGAAACCGGATCGACCGGCCTGAACGGGCTGCCGGAAAAGGACTTGAACCTGACCATCAGCCGGTTGTTGCGGGATGCCCTGTTGAAAGAAGGTTTTCAGGTGCAATTGACCCGAAACGCCGATCAGGATTTGTCATTGCCTCAGCGGGGTCAGGCGGTGCTGAATGCTCAGGCGGATATGGTGCTGAGCATTCACCATAACGCGCTGCCGGACGGGCGGGATCCGTTAAAGGCCGAGGGGGCCAGTTGCTTTTATTATCACGCTTTTGCCAAACCCGTGGCCGATGCGTTATTGGCCGGGCTGACCGATAACCGGGGCTCCTGCTTTACGGTGCCCAATTACGGCTTGTTTTACGATAGCCTATATATGACCCGCATTCATCAGGCGGTGGCGGTGTTGGTGGAAATAGGCTTTTTTACCAATCCGGCGGAGTTCGAGCGCTTGATTGACTCCGCATTTCAACAGGAGGCCGCCCAACGGTTGGCCTCTGCATTGCGAACCTATTGCGCGAACGTGCTGCCTAGTGCTTAACGGGTCATGGCTTCTGCCGGGACTGCGGCAATATCGGAGCGGAAATATTTACCGTCAAATTTAATCTGCTTTACCACGTCATAGGCTCGTTGACGCGCTTGCTCCAGACTGTCTCCGGTTGCAGTAACATTTAGGACCCGTCCGCCGTTAGTGACTTTGGTTTGATCCGGCAGCACTTTGGTTCCCGCATGGAATACATGCACATCCGTAGAAAGGTATTGCGGGAAGAAGATGGGTTTCCCGGTTTCATAATCCCCCGGATAGCCTGCTGAGGTGAGCACTACGGTAATGGCCTTGGTATCGGCACGGAAGCACAGGCCGGTTTCCGCGTACTGATGCAGCTTTCCGTCAACGGTGGCTAGCATTACATCTACTAAATCCTCTTCCAGCAGGGGTAAAACCACCTGGGTTTCCGGGTCACCGAAGCGGGCGTTGAATTCAACGACTCTGGGGTTGCCTTCCGGGGTAATCATCAGCCCGGCATACAGAATGCCTTTATAATCTATCCCTTCCGCCTGTAACGCCTGAACGGTGGGCGTTAAAACCTCCTGCTGCACACGCGCCATTAAGTCCGGCGTGGCCAGGGGAACCGGGGCATACGCGCCCATCCCGCCCGTGTTGGGGCCGGTGTTGCCTTCCCCGATTTTTTTATAGTCCTGCGCTGCCACACAGGGAAGCACGGTTTTTCCATCGCAAAAGGCCAGTACGGATAATTCCTGACCTTGCATGAATTCTTCAATCACCACCGGCATTTCTTTTTGGAAGGCGATGCGGATGGCCTCTTCCGCCTGTTGCCGGTTGCTGGCAATAGTAACGCCTTTGCCTGCCGCCAGCCCGTCCTCTTTAATAACGTAAGGCGCCTCAAATTCATCCAGGGCCTTAAGGGCCGTGGCCTGATCCGTGCAGAAACGGTAATGGGCGGTTGGAATGTTATAATCCGCCATCAGCTTTTTAGCAAAGGCCTTGCTGGATTCCATTTGCGCCCCGGCTTGGGTCGGCCCGAAAATTTTTAACCCTTCCTCCTGGAAGCGATCCGCAATGCCCAGGGAAAGCGGGAGTTCCGGGCCCACGATAGTCAGGTCAATCTGTTCCCGCTGTGCGAACAGCAACAAGCCGTTGATGTCGGTGAGTTCGATATCCAGACGCTGCCCCAGTTCTCGCATGCCGGGATTGCCTTGCGCAAAGTAGAGTTCCGGTTTGTGTTTGCTTTGGGAAAGCGTCCAGGCGATAGCATGTTCGCGCCCGCCGTTGCCGATGACCAGGATTTTCATGGGATCAGGGACCTGCAGTTAATATAATATGCGGCATCATCATACCGGCAAAACAGTCCGCTGTTAAGCGGCCTGAAACAGCCTGACATCGACGGGCGCAGAAACGGGGGCAGGTATTTGACTTGCCTGGAAAAGAGACCGATGAGGATTTTTTTGCATTCAAGCGTTTTGGTTTTTGCTAGCAACAGTTTTGCTTCATGCGCTTTAAGGCAATCGAGAGAGTAACTCTACTAACCTTTTTTGTACTGAATCTATCGTTGTTGATTGGAATTGTGTTTCGGAAAGGACACTGTTTACCATGCAAATTCCCCATTTCGCCGGTGAGTACAAGCCGGATCTGAAAGCTGTCAGGCGCGCCGATCCCGCTCGCTACTCCCAGTTCAGCCGGGCTGTCCGTGAGCATAAAGATGATATTGACGGCATGAATTGCGACCTGAAGTTCAAAAAGTTTATCCCGCTGATTAACATCAGTGGCGATGAGTTTTTTCGGCTGACCAGCCGCCCGGAACGGGATGAGGCGCATCAGGCCAAGCTGGATAAAGCCGGGTATAAATACGCGCAAGGGGTAAAAATGGATATGCCCCTGATTGGCTGGAAAGAGCCGGTGCCGGATTATGTGCGCCGAACCGTGGAGTTCGCCAAAAAAATTGGTGAGGCATTGAGAAAGCCTTCCCCGCATGTGAGCCCCTACTTGATTAAAAAAGAGAAGGACACGGCCAATTATGAAACGGCCAAGCAAGCCTTCGCCAGGCAGTTGGAATCCCAGGAGGAAGGCAAGGAGCCGGAAATTAAATTGCCGGATACCGTCAAGGTTAAATTGACGCGCGGTAAGCGAATGCAGATTACCGTTCCCCAGCCGGACGGAAAAACCTTTGTGAAAAAGCTGGCCTATAAACCCGAGTTGACCCAGGCGCTCCACCCGGATGCGAAAGAAGAGGAGCTTCTGCCTTTGTTTATCGAGGACAGTTTAAAGTACGCCCAGCAACTCTCTGATGATCTCCAGGTGGAATCTTACAAGCCTGCGGTCCCTAAAAAATCCGGAGAGGAAGCACGAGGCTTGGAAGTATAATCATCCGTCATTATTTCCCCGATTGATTGAAATCGCAGTATTAATCAGCCGGAATAAGCGCGTTGACAGCTTGGCCTGACAACAGGTCAAGCTGTCAACAGTGCATAAAAACGCAAAATTGTAACAGGGTGTAAAGGGATTAAGCGCCTTAAGGCGCACGTTTTTTTGTTCAGGTATTTTCCTAAATTGAAAGAGAAAATGTTTAGACACCTGTCATGGTATGCATTGGTGTTGGGCTATACAGGATAACGGTTCAAACAAAGCATTTTTAACTCAATAATTTATAAGGACGGCTAAATGAGTATTTACCTGCTGCCCAAATTGGCTCAACTGTCCCAAAAAGCAGTCCGCCGCAACGGCTCGGAATTTTTTACCGCCGTGCAAACAAAAATTGGTGATCAGTTTGAAAGTAATATTCAGGCTGCCAAGGCGAAGGTTGTGCAGGAGGCTACGGATGCCGCCAATAATGCAAGACCACCAAGGGCTGCCAGCGCTGCGGATGAGGGAAGCACGGCAGGTGAGATTTTTGAAAAAGTTGTCAAGCGTGAAATTAATTGGCGAGAAGATGTGTCTAGTGAAGCATACAATATTGCAAAAACGAATAATCGAGTTGGCAGTGCTGAAGTAGAGGCCAAGGCGGCAGGTCGTGTATATGATAACCCCAGGGCACATCAAAACAGTGCGGATGCTGAAGATGCGGCTCGCCGGAAGGCCACAGCAGATAGCCGTGGTGCAACTGCTGATGATGAAGCAAATGCGGCAGGTCATGCGTTCGATAATTTAGGAAATTATAGGTGTAGAGAAGATGCCCGTGATGATGCAATAGGTCGGGCGATAACCGCTGGACGGGCGGGAAGTCTGGAACACCAAATTAATGCCGCGGAAGCGGCCTATGATAAAGCCATCCTTCATCGAGCCGATGTATCTTTAAAACCCAAATCCACTGAAAAGCCCGGTGGGGAATATTACAAATTAAGCGTTGCGTCCTCAACCGGCAAGCCCGTTACTGCTTATTTGCCTCAACGCCAGCGTCAAAATCCCGATGAGTATTGGGCCGTCAATTGGCCATTGATTGAGCGGCTTACCAAGGCAGTGAAAGCACCGCATGATCATATCGACTCGAACTATTTAACCAGTGGACGCAAACCCCAAATGACGGCCAAAAAATTAGACAGACGGGATGAGGCGGTAACGTTTTTTGATACTGCCGCCAACGCCCAAAGGTTGACTGATTTAAGCGGACAACGCATTGATGTGTCACTGTTGCCGGGCGATAAACTCAAAGTGATGCACCAATCTGAAAATTCGGGCATTCTGGATTCCGCAAAAAGAAAATTGGGTTTGAATGACGCGACAATCAAGCTGGCCAATCCCAAAAAAATGGGTGACTCGCTGGAAAATGGCTTGTTCTATGCCGAAGCGCGGCGTGAGGACGTTCGGCAATTTATTAGTCCAAAAACGCTGCTTGTTGGAAAACAAGGAATGGTGACCTCTGCGAACCGGACTCGTTATGAAGCGGCCCAGCGCGCTTTAACGGATACGGCAAACGGTGGGGCTGCTTTTTCCAAGGCGCAAACGCTTGCGGATAATGAGCGCGTTTTCATCAAACTGTTGCCGGGAAATAAAATACGAATTACCGATTCTGACGGCAATGGCAAGGTGGGTTTGTTGCATCGCGCCAAAGTGCGTAAGGTGAAGATTAATCCCAAAAAACAGGAAGAATCCGTTAACTTGAGTTATCAGTACGCTGAGCGGGTTGCCAAGCGCAACAAGTTAATTAGTCCGCAGTTTATGGTATCCCCCGCAACCAACCGCGTGACGCAAGCCGGTGTGACCCGATATGATGAAGTTGAGACCGCTTTGGATGCTTTGGCGGCCCGCTTGGGAGTCCTTGAAACTCAGGGGGTCAAGATAAAAATTCAAGCCAATGGAAAAGTGCGTATTAGTGCGCCCCGAACCGGCCGCTTTGCCAAATTGAATCCGACGCCGTTCACAATGGAACTGTCTCGTGGCAGCAGCGAAACCTGGGCGAATTTTATTAACCAGAAGGTAATGCGTCAGGCGGAAGCATTGGCGAACGCGCGTTAAAACAAGAATCGCGATTAATCCAAGCGCCCCGAAGCTGATAGACTCGGGGCGCTTTTAACGTTGAAGGCTTGTTAGTTGCAGCAAATCGACTTGTTCGGCAAGGTGCTGAATGGTCTGGTTATTGGTTAAAATCGCATCCCAAGCGTTAATGGTATCCAGCTCGTTCTCGGTGGGATCGTCCTCGCTGACGATTGTGCCGCGCTGGGCGCGGACATCCCGATTCGCGTTCAGGCGAATCAAGTAGGCCCCATGCTTCTTCAGCAAGTCATACTCCCGCCTCATCCGCAGGTCGGAAATAATCTTCTTTCCCGGCTGGGCCAGTACCTGTTTCAGCCAGTAATCCGGGTCTTGGGCGCGTCCCCAATCGCCCAGGGCAATCAGGTCGGGTCGGTAGTGGGCTTTGTTGGCCTCGATTTCTTCCAGGGTCAAACCATGCCGGTGGGCATACTCTTGCTTAATGGCCTGGGCAATGGGCACTTTGCGAAACTCCGGCAGGCGCTCCATAATCAACTGGGCCAACAAATCCTTGCCGGAATATTGCTTGCCGGAGATGGCGATAATCTCGGCGGTTTTCAAATCAGTTCGTGTTTCGGGCATCTTTCCATTATCATGGAGAGATCGTTGAAATGACAGCACGTATTGGGAAAGTTTGTCTGCCATGTTTTTAACCGCTGAACAAGAGAGTATCCGCGATTTGGCGCGGGATTTCGTCGAAAGAGAGCTGAAGCCGGTTTCCAAACAATTGGAAACGGGAGATTTGGACTTGCTGAAAATGTTGTGGGGTAAAATGACCGAAACCGGTCTGACTGGCCTGCCCTTTCCTGAAGAGTTCGGCGGCTCGGCGGTGGACAGCTTGTCCTATTTCCTGGTGCTGGAAGAGATTGCCAAGGTATCTGCGGCTCTGGCAACGTCGCTGTCGGTGCATGTGTCTCTGTCCGGCCTGCCCATTCTGTATTACGGAACGGATGAGCAAAAGCAACAGTATTTGCCGGGCCTGGTATCCGGCCAGACAATCGGCGCGTTTGCCCTGACGGAACCCAACGCGGGCAGTGATGCCGGAGCCGGCCTGACTCGCGCCGACAGAAAAGACGGGAAGTATGTGCTGAACGGCTCCAAGTTGTTTATCAGCAATGCGTTGATTGGCGGCGTTTTCATCGCCACGGCCCGCACCAACCCGGAGATTGAAGGCCCGAAGGGATTATCCGCCTTTATCCTCGATCGCGATACGCCCGGCATGACCATTACCGAAGGCGATGAAAAAATGGGCCTGAAAGGCGGCGACTGGGGCGAACTGCACTTTGACAATTGCGTGGTTGATGAACGTCAGCGCCTTTCTCAGGAAGGGCAGGGTTTCAAGCTGTTCATGAAAAGCCTGAACATTGGGCGAATCAGCATTGGCGCAATTTCCCTGGGTCTGGCGGAAGCGTGTTTACAGGCATCGGTGGAATACGCCAAGCAGCGTCGGCAGTTTGACAGGCCCATTGCCGACTTTCAGGCCATTCAGTTCAAGCTGGCCGACATGGCTCTCAAGATTGAAGCGGCCCGGAATCTGGTGTACAATGCCGCTCGTCTCAAGGAAGCCGGCAAGGATTTCGCGCTGGAAGCCTCCATGGCCAAGCTCTACGCTTCGGAAATCTGCAATCAGTGTGCCAGCGAGGCGGTTCAGATTTTCGGCGGCTACGGCTACACCAAGGATTTTCCCGTGGAGCGCTATTTCCGGGATGCCCGCGTGATGACCCTGTTTGAAGGCACCAGTCAGATTCAACGGATGGTGATTGCCCGTAATATCCTTGCCTAGTCTTCTCATCGCAAGTTTTACAACCCACTAACACAAGGCTCGACCCCGTGGAAACCAAAGCACAAAGCAATCTGAAGCAAGAACTGGAAGCGCTGCGCCAGCAGGCGGAAGCGGCCCTGAAATCAGCGGGCACGAAAGAGGCTCTGGAAGCGGTCCGGGTGGAATACCTGGGGCGCAAGGGCAAAATTACCGGCCTCATGCGTGGCCTGAAGGACGTGGCTCCTGAAGAGCGTCCGGCAATGGGCGCCTTGGCCAATGACATTCAGGAGGCGCTGAGCCGTGACCTGGAAGCCCGGCTGGATGTCTACAATCAGGCCGAGATTGCCGAGAAGCTGAAGGCGGAAACCATTGATGTCACGATGCCCGGCACCTATCGCCCGATGGGTGGGCAGCATCCGCTGAATAAAGTGATTGAGGATATCTGCACCATCTTTGCCGGAATGGGCTTTGAAGTGATTGATGATGACTTCTGCCCGGAAATTGAAACGGAATACTACAACTTTGAGGCGCTGAACTTCCCGGAGCATCACCCGGCGCGGGATATGCAGGATACCTATTACACGAACGTGGCCAATCACGTGCTGTTACGTTCCCAAACCTCCAACGCGCAGATTCGATACATGGAAAACCATGCCTTGCCGGTGCGGGTGGTTTCACCGGGGCGGGTTTACCGTAACGAGGAAGTGAACAGCCGTAAGTTCGTGTTGTTTCACCAGTTGGAAGGTTTATTGGTCGATGAGCATGTGCGTTTTTCCGATTTGAAAGGCGTGTTGCACGAATTTACCAAGCAATTCTTTGGCGGGGAGCGTCCAACGCGTTTCCGCACCAGCTTTTTCCCGTTCACCGAGCCCAGCGCGGAAGTGGATGTGCAATGTATCTTCTGCGAAGGCAACGGCTGCCAGGTTTGCGGGCAGGTAGGCTGGCTGGAAATTCTGGGCGCCGGGATGGTAGACCCGAATGTGCTGCAAAACGTGGGCATCGATTCCCATTTGTACAGCGGTTTTGCCTTTGGCATGGGCATTGAGCGGCTGGCAATGCTGAAATACTCCATTAACGATATCCGCTTGTTCTTCAATAACGACCTGCGGTTTCTGCAACAGTTTAAAGGGCTTTAATCATGCGTGTTTCACTGGAATGGCTTAAAGATTACGTGGATATTTCCGGTCTCACGCCGGAAGCGATTGCCGAGGCCCTGACCAACTCCGGCTTGGAAGTAGAAGGCATTGAGTATATCGGCCCCAAGTTCAAGGGTGTGGTGGTTGGCAAGGTGCATGCGGTCGATCCGCACCCGAATGCGGACAAGCTGCGCCTGGTGACGGTCAATTTAGGTGAGTCCCAGACCCAGGTGGTTTGTGGCGCGCCCAATGTGCGGGAAGGGATCTTTATCGCCTTTGCCACTGAAGGCGCTACGGTTATCAGTCGGAAGGACAACACGCTGTTTACCTTGGGTCGGGCTAAAATCCGGGGTGTGGAATCCGCCGGGATGGTGTGTTCCATTGATGAATTGGGCCTGGAAGCCCAGTACGAGAAAACCGAAGACGGTATCTGGCCGATTGATTCCCTGGTGACGGAATCTCAACTGGGTAAGGATTTGAAAGAAGTATTGAGCCTTGAGGGCGATGTGGTGCTGGAAGTGGCGCCAACCGCCAACCGAGGCGATTTGATGTCCATGATGGGCATTGCCCGTGAAGTGGCGGCTCTGTTTGACCGTACCCTGCACCACCCGGCCTGGCCTCATTTCCCGGAGGCGATTGATAAGTCGGAGATTCAGATTTATTTGCGCGACCCGGAAGTGTGCCGCTTCTACGGCGGTGTGATGATGCGCAAACTGAAGCTGGGACCTTCTCCGGACTGGATGAGTCGTCGTTTGCAGGCGGCGGGCGTTCGTTCCATCAATAATGTGGTGGATATTACGAATTACGTGATGCTGGAAATGGGCCAGCCGCTGCATGCCTTCGATCAGGATAAGCTGGGCACTACCGGAAAAATTGACGTGCGCCGCGCCAGAGATGGTGAAAAGCTGACCACGCTGGATGATGTGGAACGGGCGTTGACCCCGGATTCTGTCGTGGTGACCATGAAAGATGCTCCAGTTGCCTTGGCCGGCTTGATGGGGGGCGCCAACACCGAGATTGATGAGCATTCCCGCGATTTGTTCCTGGAGTCGGCGTATTTTCCACCGGCGATTATTCGTAAAAGCGCCAAATCGGTCGGTTTGCGGTCGGAGGCATCAGCCCGGTTCGAGCGTGGCGTGGATGCGGAGAACTGCAAAAATGCCCTGCTTCGGGCGGCGGACTTGCTGCGTCAGTATGCGGGCGCGGAATTCCTGCATTTGCAAGTCTCTCCCAGTGTGCCGATCAGCCATTCCAAAATTACGCTGCATTACGGGCGCATCGAAAAAATCCTGGGTCTGGCCATTGAGCCGGAGATGGTCGCTAAAATCCTGAAAAAGCTGGGCTTTTTGCTGCAACCCACCAAAGACCCGACCTGCGTGGTGGTGGATGTGCCCTCATACCGATATGAGGACATTACCCGCGAGATTGACCTGATTGAGGAAGTCATTCGCATTTACGGATACAATAAAGTCCCTTACACGCTGCCTAAGAACACGGGCACCAGTGTGCCTTCCCTGCGGGCCCGCATGCTTTCCCGCCTGGGTGAGGCGCTTCGGAGCCAAGGCTTGCAGGAAGTGGTCACTACCTCCCTCATCGGCCAGAATTTACTGGAAAAAACCGGATTCTCTGTGAATGAGGAGCAATTGGTATCCGTGCTGAATTCCCATTCGGCGGACCATACCATGATGCGTCAGTCTTTGTTGCCCAATATTATTGAGATTGCCAAGTTCAACCAGTCGCAAGGGGCTGAGGATATTTGGATTTACGAGTTGGGTCGCACCTATTTCAAGCTGGGCAAGGCCAATCACAAGAATTCCGGTGTTTCCGAGCGGCTGTACCTGGGCGGCTTGGTAACGGGTTCCGTCATTTCCGGTGAGTGGCACCGCAAGGATACGGCGGATTTCTACCTGCTGAAAGGGATTCTGGAAAATCTGTTTGCCGGGCTGGGCCTGGGAACGTCCATTCGGTTTGAGCCGGCCTCAACGGCCTCCTATCTGCACCCTGGCAAGGCGGCGGTTATCAAGATTGGTGACAACCAGAAAGAGCTGGGCATATTGGGTGAGCTGCACCCGGAAGTCCAGAAATCGTTGAAGTTCCGCTTGCCGGTCTATGTGTTCGAGCTGAATGTAGAGCTGCTGTACAAAACCCTGAAGCAGTTGAACATGCAGACCACGGCGGTGCAGATTTCCGCATTCCCGGCGGTGAAGCGGGATATGGCTTTCCTTGCGCCGAATACGACCTCTCATAACGATGTGGTGAAGGTGCTGAAGGATGCCGATGAGCCGTTGTTGCGGCAAATCGAGCTATTTGACGAATACCGTTCCGAGCAATTGGGTGCGGATAAACGCAGTTTGGCGTACCGTCTCACGTTTCAGTCGAATGAAGGTACCATGACGGATGCCGACATTGATCAGCGGTTGAATAAGCTGAAAGAGGCGTTAGCGGGCAGTTTGCCGATTCAATTCCGCTAGTAAGTCTTTGTTACTGATCGGTACGTATCGGAACGGTTTGGGTCTGGAACCGGAACGTGCTGCGAACGCTGAAGCTGGGCGTATTGGCAACCAACTCGCGGATGCTGCGAAAGTCTGCCGCCGCTTCCGAGCAGCGCAGTTGGTCTTCCAGAAAGTATTTGCTGGTTCGATACCGCTTGTCGCAGGGTAAGTTCATCTTCTCGCCGGTGGAATTGTCGAATTGCGTCATATAATGCCTAGCCCCCAGCCTGTCATTGCCAAAAATATGTGCTCTGATTATATAAACGTGTTTTTACGACGATTTGAGCTAGTTTATGGCTTAGTGTTAAATTGATTGTTTTTATAATAAATTGAGAAGTGAATGTTTTTGCTAAGATACCGGAATGTCCGCTTTCTCTTATAAACTGGAGGCTCGGGAGAAACATGCCCGCGCCGGAACCCTGCAAACCCCTCACGGCACCGTTCATACTCCGGTTTTTATGCCGGTGGGTACTCATTCGGCGGTGCGAACCCTGACTTGGCCCCAGGTGGCTGAAACCGGGGCGGAGATTGTGCTGTCCAACTCGTACCACCTGTATTTGCGACCCGGACATGAACTGGTGGAAAAGGCCGGTGGCCTGCATGGCTGGATGAACTGGCAAAAGCCCATCCTCACGGATTCCGGTGGGTTTCAGGTTTTCAGCTTGGCCAAGCATCGGGATATTACCCCGGAAGGCGTTTATTTCAAGGATGTGGTGGACGGCAAGAAGCATTTCATGGGGCCGAAAGAGTCCATGCGCATCCAGAATGCCCTGGGCGCGGATATTATTATGGCATTCGACGAATGCCCGCCCGGTGCTTCCGAGTATAAATATGCCAAGGAATCGCTGGAAATCACCAATCGTTGGCTGGAAATCTGCTTTGAGCACCATGCCCGGCCGCAGGATCAAGCCCTGTTTCCAATCGTCCAAGGTTCCGTTTACGAGGACTTGCGGACTAAAAGCGTGGAATTTGTCTCCCAGTTTCCGGCGCATGGCTTTGCCATTGGCGGGGTCAGCGTGGGCGAAACCAAGATGCAGATGAATCAGGTGGTATCCTTTACCGCGCCGCTGATGCCGGAGGACAAGCCCCGCTATTTAATGGGGGTGGGTACCCCGGAAGATCTGCTGGAAGGCATTAAATACGGCATTGATATGTTCGATTGCGTGATGCCGACCCGCGTGGCCCGCCACGGCTCATTCTTTACGCCCGCCGGCAAGAAGATTATCCGGAATGCCGAGTACAAAGAAGATTTTTCCCCCTTGGTGGAAGGCTGCGGCTGCTATACCTGCCAAAACCACACCAGCGCCTACCTGCGGCATATTTACCGCATGGGGGAAACCACGGCTGCTACCTTAATCAGCATTCACAATATTTACACGCTGGTACAATTGGCAAAAGACGCTCGTCGGCATATTATCGACGGTACCTTCGAGCGGTTTTACGAGGAATCGATGGCTGCGTTGGGGATGCTGCCTTCCTGCGGGACGGCGCATTGATATAATAGGAAAATCTCAGCCACGGGATCCCTTGATGATGTCGGATAACAAACAGCAGACGAATAACCCGTCCCCGGCCACGCCGCGCGTGGAGGTGGAACGCCGCAAAGAGCAGGACCGTCGGCAAACCGAGCGGCAGGGCAAGTACGATCGTCGCAAGAACCGCTGTGCTCTGTGCGTCCATTTTAAATCGACGGGGGGAGACAATGGGCGATGCTTATATCATCAAACGGAAATGTCTGCCTCCGCCTTTGCCTGCCCCAATTTTGACCTCAAGAAATAAGGCTCGTCTGTTCTCTACGAATGTAGAAATATGGCGGAATGCTGCTACCATAGAAGGGTGACCGCCCTCATAGGCTGACTAGTTAAAGCCGGGCAGAGGCAGGAAACTACAAACGCTGATAAACGCTTTTAATTGGCGGTATTTTTAGTTACAACAGAAAGAAAGTGTTACTTCTGATCAATTGAAGTATAGATTGGGGCCGAACGTGAAAGATATTTATATCGTAGAGGGGGCCAGAACCCCGATTGGTAGCTTTTTAGGTGAATTATCCAGCCTGTCCGCGCCGGATTTGGGCAGCGTGGCGATTCAGGGTGCGCTGAAACGCAGCGGGCTTCCGCCGGAAGCAGTCGATGAGGTGATTATGGGCTGCGTACTACCGGCGGGCATCGGGCAGGCCCCGGCCCGGCAAGCCATGCGCAAGGCCGGTATTCCAGATTCCGCAGGCGCGCTGACCATTAACAAGGTGTGCGGCTCCGGAATGAAAGCTGTGATGCTGGGTGCGGCGGAAATTATGGCCGGAGATTATGAGGTGGTCGTCGCAGGGGGGATGGAATCCATGTCTCAGGCGCCGTATTACGTTAAAGGCATGCGGAACGGCGTAAAAATGGGCAACCAGCAGATGTTGGACAGCATGATTTATGACGGCCTCTGGGATCCGTACAACGATTTGCACATGGGCAATTGCGCCGAGCAATGTGTAGAAAAGTATTCCATGACGCGTGAAGCGCAGGACACCTATGCGGCGGAAAGCTATCGCCGGGCCCAAAGCGCGGTGGAAAGCGGCGCGTTCAAACGGGAGATTGAGCCCGTCAGTATTCCTCAACGCAAAGGCGAGCCCAAACTGATTGACCGGGATGAGGAACCGTTTAAAGGCGATCCGGACAAGTTGTCCGGCTTGCGTCCGGCTTTCGATAAGGCTGGCAGTATTACCGCCGGCAACGCTTCCACTATTAATGATGGGGCGGCAGCGCTGATACTGGCCTCCGAAGAGGTAGTTAAAAGGCACAACCTGAAGCCAGTGGCTAAAATCGTGGGTTCCGCCACCCATAGCCAGGATCCGGTCTGGTTTACCACCGCGCCGGTAGGGGCTATTCACAAAGTACTCAGCAAACTGAAGCTGACCGTTGGGGATATTGACCTGTTTGAGGTCAACGAAGCCTTTGCGGCGGTTGCCATTGTGGCCCAGCAAGATCTGAGCATCCCAATGGAAAAGTTCAACGTGCGCGGCGGAGCGGTGGCCTTG
>JAJQJM010000068.1 GCA_021323475.1 Vampirovibrio sp. | reverse complement strand
CAATATTTTTGAGCTGGGCTCTCCGGCCTTTAACGCGCAACCGCTGCTGCTGGGCTATTTCCTGGTGGTGCTGGCCTGCGCGTTTTATACGTTTCGCGAATCCCGACTTCGTCCGGCGGAAAAAGCGCTATTTTTTATCAGCGTGGGGCTTGCCTTGTACTCCATGCGCCATATTTTCCTGCTGGCCCTGGTGAGTGTTCCAATTATGGCGGCGGCCATCAGCAAATTTCGCCAGGAGATTCACCTGCCCCTGCCTGGATTGAGCCTGTTCCGCTTCGAGGGTTTTACTGCGGAAAATGAAAAACCCTGGCCCTGGATTATCGCGTTGCTGCTGGTGGGTGTGTTTGTGGCGCACCATCGGCTGAATCCCTTGTCATTTCACTATGAAGCCAAGTTGCAAGGAGTGATTCGCTACCTGAATCAGCATAAGCCATCCGGCCCAATGCTGAGCAATGAAATATGGGGCAGTTACCTGCTGTATTTCACGAATCAGCGCAGCTACCTGGACACTCGTATGGATATGTACGGGGATGCATGGGTGCAAAAGTTCTACAAAACGCTGAATCTGGAGCGTGGCTGGCAGAAAACGTTCCAGCAATACCGCATTCGGCAGGTGCTACTGCCGGCGAGATCTTTGCAGGCATCCTATTTAAGCGACTATTGCCGGGGAATAATTCTCTATCAGGACTCGTATGCGGTTTTAATCCGGACGGACTCCCTGGTGAAGCCCTGTCAGCCAATTCATAGATAGACAAAGCCCCGGAACGCGCGGTTGGGTCTAGAAAATACCCGGCACCATCCGGAAACGGACTTGATCATAATAGGTAGCGTAGACCGGATCGGCCAGCAACAGCGTTTCCTCATCGCGCATGCGCTTGATTTGGCAGACTGTCTGCACGGCATACAAGGCCACGTTAAACAGGGTGAAGTTCTGCAAGACCATCGATAGAAACCAGATGGCCTCTCCGGTGTACAAGGGGTGCCGAATGTGCCGGTAAAGGCCGTAGGTTTTTACCTGCCGGTTGGCCGCAAAAATCCCAAAACCTCTTCCCAGCGTACCCATAGCGATGATGGAAAGGATCATTCCTGCGATTTGTAGCGGGAAAGCCGCCCACATCAGTAGTTCTGGCGTATTGGGGTTCAAATCCATCAGCAGAGGCAAGCAGGTGCCGCTGAGCGCGAAAAAGAAATGGCTGGGCTGATTAGCCACATCCCGGCTGGGATGCCGGAATACGAACAGGGAAAACTGCAGCAGATAAAAGATAACAGCGCCGCCCGCATTGATCCATTGCCCGTCCATAAAGGCATAGGCCTTGGAAATAAGCCCAATTAGCGTGAAAAAACAGGCCAGGCTGGTAATCACCATGTCGATGATTTTTTGTCTGCTCATCCCGGAAAACACTCCCACTTGCGAAATATTAAATTCATTATAAAGGCGGCCGTTTGATTGATTCGGTTCAAGCAAAAATCCTCCCTCAGATAACCGAGGGAGGATTTTTGGTCTCTGAAATTTAACTAGGCTTTCAACCAGGAAAGCGCCTCGTTGTAGATGGCTTCCCAGTCGATGCCGTATTCTTTAAACAGCGCATCGCCGGTACCGCTTTGACCGAAGCGATCCTGAGTTCCTAGACGCCGAACCGGAGTCGGATGGTTTGCGCTCAGTTCTTCGCAAACCACGCCAGCCAGTCCGCCAAAAATCTGATGGCTTTCCACGGTAATCAATTTACCGGTTTTGCGGGCGCTGGCTACCAGTGTTTGGGTATCAAACGGCTTGATGAACAGGCAGTTCAATACTTCAGCGCTGATGCCGTGGTCTTTTTGCAGGCACTCAGCGGCTAACAAAGCATGGTAAACCGTTTCGCCGGTGGCAACCAGGGTAATATCGTTGCCTTCCCGCTCAACCCGGATTTTGTGCGGCATGGCCGGATCCAGTTGGTAAGTAGCGTTGTCATGAATCACCGGGCAATTCGGTCGAACCAGGCGTACATACACCGGACCGTAGTATTCAGCGGTCCAACGGATGACTCGATCGGTTTCCACCGCGTCAGACGGCACAATCACGGTCATGCCGGGAATCACCCGCATCAGCGCGATATCCTCAATGGACTGGTGGCTGGCGCCATCTTCACCCAGGCTTAATCCGCTGTGGGTCGGGCATACTTTTACATTCAAACCGGAATAGCAAACCGTATTGCGGATTTGATCCCAGCCTTTGCCAGCCGCAAACAGCGCAAACGTACTGCAGAACGGGATTTTACCGGTCGTTGACAGCCCGGCGGCGGTGTTAATCAAATCCTGCTCGGAAATACCCTGGTTGAAGAAGCGCTCCGGGAATTTATCGGCGAACTTCTGGGTCTGGGTGGAGCAGGCCAAATCAGCGTCCAGCACCACAATGTTAGGGTTTTCCGCGCCCAGAGCGGCCAGGGTTTCCCCGTATTGGTTCCGAGGGGCTTTCAGTTCCGGTTTTTCAAGGTTAATTGTGCTCATGTGCGTCAAATCCTTTTATTGCAGGGCTTCGTAGGCGGCAACCAGCTCAGCGCGGGCGGCTTCGTATTGCTCCTTGTTAGGAGCCTTGCCATGCCAGCCAGCCTGGTTTTCCATAAAGCTGACCCCTTTGCCCTTGGTGGTATTGGCAATAATCACAGTGGGTCGATCGGTGTCTTCCGCCAGCATATCGGCCTGTTTAAGAGCATCCTGGATCTGCTGGTAATCGTGCCCGTCAATTTCAATGGTGTTCCAGTTGAAGGCCGCGAACTTCGGCGCCATCTGGCCCAAGGCTTTTACTTTTTCGGTATCGCCATCAATTTGCAGATGGTTACGGTCTACAATGGCCGTAATACGGCTGGACTTGTGATGCGCGGCACTCAGCACGGCTTCCCATACGTTACCTTCCTGGCATTCGCCGTCACCCATCAGCACAATCACGCGGCTGGAAATATTATCCAGTTGCAGGCCCAGTGCCATACCTACGCCACAGGACAAACCCTGCCCCAAGGAGCCGGTTGAAATGTCGCATCCTTTGATATATTTGGATGCCGGATGCCCTTGCAGGTTGGAATTAATTTTGCGAAGCGTATTCTTTTCTTCCCACGGAATATAACCGGCTTGCATCAGGGTGGCATAGTAAGCCGGAGCCCCGTGCCCCTTGGACATAATGAAGCGATCCCGCTCTTTCCATTCCGGATTGGCCGGATCCCAGACCATATGAGAGAACCAAATGTTGACCAGTAAATCGATACAAGACAGGGAGCTGCCCGGATGACCCGATTGGGCCTCAAAAATCATATCCAGAATGTCAATGCGCAGCTTGGCAGCCACTTTTTGAAGTTCTGGCGTGGTTAAGCACGGCAGTCCGGCCGGTATAGTACGGGATTCGGTGGTCGATTGGCTCATAGGGCTAGTGGTCTCGCTTTGGGGGATGGGATGACTTTCCAGTGTGGAGGACATAAGATAAACCCTTCAATTGCGATCATTATGAGGCTGGCTAGGCTTTGCCGCCGGCTAATAATACTTTTACTACAAACAACGGTAAAGTTTTATAGGTTCGCTTGATTCGCCAGGGTTCAGTGGTAATGCGGTACATCCATTCCAGGTTCAGGCGACGCATGATGCCCGGCGCTCGCTGGGTTAGTCCGCTCCACACGTCCAGGCTACCGCCAATCCCTACAAAGGTGGCTCCCTGGAAACGCGCTTTGTATTGATCAATCCACTTCTCCTGCCGAGGAACACCAAGCGCAACCAGTACAATTTGAGGTTTGGCGGCTACAGAAGCCTGAACAATCGCTTCTTCCTCCGGGCCGGGCTTGAAAAACCCATGATGGGCATAGGTGATTTGCAAATTTGGGTAACGCTGGACGAGATTTTGAATGGCTAAATCCAGGACGTCTTGCCGCGCGCCGATAATGGCCACCTTTAAGCCTTGTTCTGCGGCCCATTGCAAAAGCGCTTCCGAGAATTCAATGCCCGGAAGCCGGTTGACGGCGTGTCCATGCTTGCGCAACGCCCATACCAAGCCTGCCCCATCAGGTAAAATCAACCCGGCGGATTTTAAAATTCGCCCCAGCTCAGGATCCTGATCGCCCTGCATAATCATTTCCGGGTTCAATGTCACCACTTGCAGATTCTGTTGGGTGCGCACAGACTCCTCTACTACCGCCTTTGCCTGGGGCAACGATACCAGATGCACCGGATAATCAAAAAGCCGAGCTGTTTTTGCTGGGGTGTCCACGCTTCTATAGAACCTTTTCAGCCTGCTATGTTCCTATTTTAGGCAATGCGGCGGATCGTGAAAAGGGTTTTATTTTCGGAAATCGCAGTTTTTATGGAGGCTTATCCGGTTAAACGCAACAAAAAAGCGCCTGCTGGAGCGGACGCTTTTTTGTTTAGAGTTTAGCCTAGGCGATTTCTGTTTTCGGTTTCTTGTCCGGCAGTTGCAGAACTTCGGCGCTGTTCTTTTTTTCCACCATTTCCGGCGTCAATTCGAACACTGTGAGATCCTCACGGGACGGCGCTTCAAACATAATCGGCAACATCAGCTCTTCTACGATGCTACGCAGCGCACGGGCGCCGGTTTTGCGCTTGATGGCCTCCTTGGCAATGGCCTCGGCAACGCCTTCGGCAAACACCAGTTCCATATCGTCCATCGCCATCAGTTCGCGATATTGCTTGAAGATTGCGTTCTTGGGTTCCACCAGGATGCGGACCAAAGCGCCCTCATCCAGCGGATCCAGCACCGCAGTCACCGGTACCCGGCCAATGAATTCCGGAATCATGCCGAACTTAATCAGGTCATCCGGCTGCAATTGCTTCATCAGGCGGGCTGCTTCCAAGTCACGCTCATAAACGGATTTGGGGGCGCTAGCGCCAAAACCCATGGATTTACCGGAGTTGACCCGGCTTTCCACGATTTTGTCCAAGCCGATGAATGCACCACCGCAGATAAACAGAATGTTGCTGGTATCAATCTGGATGAATTCCTGGTGCGGATGCTTCCGGCCACCTTGCGGCGGTACATTCGCAACCGTTCCTTCAATCATCTTCAACAGAGCCTGTTGTACGCCTTCCCCGGATACATCACGGGTGATGCTGGGGTTTTCGGACTTGCGGGCAATCTTGTCGATTTCATCAATGTAGACAATGCCTCGCTCCGCTTTGGCGGCATCATAATCAGCGGCCTGATACAGACGCAACAGAATGTTTTCCACGTCGTCGCCTACATACCCGGCTTCTGTTAACGTGGTCGCATCCGCTACAGCGAAGGGAACTTCCAGGAACTTGGCCAATGTTTGAGCCAGCAAGGTTTTTCCGCAACCGGTCGGGCCGATTAACAGAATATTACTTTTCTGAATCTCAATAGCGTCCTTGTTCTCTTTGTCCTTGTTGCTCAGGTTGTGGTTTACCCGCTTGTAGTGGTTGTAAACCGCAACGGACAGAATGCGTTTGGCATCGTCCTGGCCCACAATGTGGTCGTCCAGGAAGCTTTTGATTTCCACGGGTTTCGGAACTTTCGAGATTTCAGGCAGGCTGGTGCTTTTTTCGCCTTCCTCGGCCTCGAAAAACTCTTCATCCAGGATTTCGTTACACAGATCAACGCACTCATCGCAGATGTAGACTTCAGGCCCGGCTATCAATTTTTTGACCTGATCCTGACTTTTACCGCAAAAAGAGCATTTTAAGCGGCTGTCTTCATGCTTGGCCATTGTCTAGCCCTCCAGATTGAGTTTGTATGAACCCACCTCTCCGTTGAGAGGTGGAGGTCCACCATTCCATGTTCATTATAATACTACTTATTGGCGTTTGCTTCTTCAGCTTTGGTGATTACCTTGTCCACCATACCGTATGCGACACCTTCTTCAGCGGACATGATGTAGTCGCGGTCGGTATCCCGTTCGATTTTCTTGATGGACTGGCCGGTGTTGTTCGCCAGAATTTCATTCAAAAGCTTCTTCATCCGGTTGATTTCAGCAGCTTGGATTTCGATATCAGTTGCCTGACCTTGCGCGCCACCCAAAGGCTGGTGAATCAGGATGCGGGAGTGCGGCAATGCCATCCGCTTACCGGGAGTACCGGAAGACAGCAGGAACGCACCCATACTGGCGGCCTGGCCCAAGCAAATCGTCGCTACATCGGCGCGGATGTGCTTCATGGTGTCATAAATGGCAAAACCGGCTGTGACCGAACCACCCGGGCTGTTGATGTACAGCATGATGTCTTTTTCCGGGTTTTCGGAATCAAGCAGCAAGAGCTGAGCCACAATCAGGTTGGCCACCATATCATCGATAGGGGTACCCAGGAAAATAATCCGCTCTCTCAGCAGTCTTGAAAAAATATCGAACGAGCGCTCCCCGCGGCTGGACTGCTCGATAACAATCGGCATGTACGCTAACGGATCACGGTTCGGTTGATACAGCATCTCGTTGCCTCTTTCACTTCAGCACAAATAGAATAGTTTAATTTTAGACGATCCCACAAAACCAGGGAATGATGATCTATATCAATTAGTCTAATCTTCGTCGTCTAAAACGTCAAACTCTTCGCCTTCGATGGCTGCCGCAACGGCTGTGGCGTCATTGCCTGCTTCTTTATTGCTTGACTCTTCCGTAGGCTTCTTGGCTTCTGCCTCTGCTTCCGGAACATAGTTGAACTCAGCGCGCTCAACCAGGAAGTCAACAATTTTCTGGCTCAAAATCTGATCGGACAGGGCTTGTGCCGCTGCAAAGTTATTGCCGAGCTGACGCATTACCTGTTTTTCGTCAATGCCACGCATGCCGGCCATTTGGCTGACCATCGAGGAAAATTCTTCCTCATTTACTTGCAGGCCTTCCTGTTTGGCGATAGCACCAAAGACGAGGCTGGTTTTAATCCGCTTTCTGGCTTCCTGGCGCAGATTTTCCCAAGTGCTTTCATGCCCTTCGGAATCCAGGAATTTCTCCCAGGACAAGCCCTGGCCTTTAAGGCGCTGCTGAACTTCTTCCATTAACAGTTTGGCTTCCCGGTTCACCATTGGATCTGGAATTTCAACCTGGGCGTTTTCCAGCAGGAAATCAACCACTGCTTTTTGCTTGCGGAAGGTGTTTTCCTGTTCTTCGCTCTGTTTCAGCAGATTGCGGACTTCCTCTTTCATCTGGTCCACGGTTTCGAAGTTGCCGACTTTTTTAGCCACTTCATTCGTCAGTTCAGGAACCACTTTTTTGGAGATATCGTTGATCTTCACTTTGAACTCGGCGGGTTTGCCGGCCAAGGTGTTGTCGTGGTAGTTCTGCGGGAAGGTTACATTGATGGCGAACTCTTCGCCGATACGGTGACCCACCAGCTGATCCGCAAACCCTTCAATGAAGTTGTTGTCGGTCAGGTCCAGACGGTAATTTTTGGCCGCGCCGCCTTTAATGGGCTCTCCGTTGACGGAACCGGTGAAATCGATGTTCACGATATCGGTTTTCTCGGAAGGACGGTCAATCACCGGCTCCAGAGAGGTCAAACGCTCTACAATGGCATTCAGTTCTTTTTGTTCGGCGTCTTCCGGCAGTTTGAATTCCGGAACGTCTACCTTAATGCTGGCCAACTCGGGCAATTTGGCTTCCGGGCGCAACTCAACCGTTGCTTGAACGGCAATGCCTTCGGCCAGGTCAAAGTTCAGGGATTCGATTTGCGGCGGAGCCACGATGTCCAATTGATGCTCACTGATAGCATCGGCAAACAGGTGCGGGAATAGGCGATCCATGGCCTCTTGCTTAATGCGGTCCACACCCACGGTTTTTTCTACGATATTGCGCGGTGCTTTGCCACGACGGAAACCGGGGATGTTCAGACGCTGACCCAGACGTTTCCAAGCTTTGTTGTACTCCTGGTTGGCTTGATCCGCAGGGATTTCCAGATTAATCTTCGCGAGATGCTGCTCGTCCTGTTTTTCAACTTCTACTTTCATGCGTCTGCCTTGGCCCATTCCTTCAATACATCAACAGTTATCCATAAAAATGGATGATTCCCCTCTTGATGACCGACTCTCTTTCCTTTGAGGATTTTATCGAGATGGCTTTACCGTGACGCTCATGTTTCCGGGATAAAAATTAGCGGGAGACGAGATTCGAACTCGCGACATCTTCCTTGGCAAGGAAGCATTCTACCACTGAATTACTCCCGCATTTACCGGAAACTTGAGATTATCTTAGGTAAACCGTGTCGGAATTTCAACAGGGGATTTGATTCTTTTTTACATCAAACATTTTCAATACGCAAACCCTAAACTGGGAGGCACGAATCATGCTTGGGTTCTATGGATAGTAGCACACGGCGCTATTTTTTCAAGCACTGCTTCCGTGTTTCTGAAAAAAGAGTAGTCCGGCTCCTGAGGTTCAATCAAATGGGCGGTTACAATCTCATTAGGGTTTTCGCCGTGGGAGATCAGCTGGATAAGAAGGTCCTGAACCGGTGTAATGGTTGGGTTGGGGCCGGAAATGGTAATGGCGCTTCCGGTGTAAACCTTGCCATTGCTCAGTTGGGCGGCAATGCCGCTCCAGGTTTTCCGCTCAGGATTAGGCAGGTAACACTGGCTGGCCTTGCGGAAGGCTTGTGCTAACAGCTGGCACTCGCTGGAAGTCGGGGCCTCCAGCAGCAATACCGGGTGGCAAAACAGGTTTTGAGCCTGGGTAGCGTAAGTGTATCCCAGCGGAAACAGAGAGGTGATGGTTTCCTGATATAGAACAGCGGTCGTTTCGCTGTTCAGGATAATGATAGTTAGTTCCGGGGAGCCTGCTTCCGCCAGAATTTGCCGGCAGGAACCGCAGGGTTGAAGCGTGAGCACGATGGCGGAAATGCCGGACTCGCCGTAATGGCGGGCCAACGTAACGGCAAAGGCTTCCGCATGAATCGTATCGCTGGGGGCGGTGCCTTTAATTTCGATGTTTGCGCCGAGATAGGCGGTGCCGCTTTGGCCAATCGCAATGGCTCCGACCCGACGGCCCGATACCTGTGGGCTGGCGAATTGCTGCGCTCTTCCGAGCAACTCCCGATAAAGTGCGACGGAGTCGTGTACGCCCAAGTTCAATGCCGGCAGCCCTTGAGCAACCATGGGTGCGATGAAGTTGACCGAATACGACTGGTTTGCCAATGGCGGTATCGGGAAATGAGAGCCAGTGTTCCGGGCAGACGCTTGCATGACCGCTAAACGGGGATCATTTCCATTTTGCGTTCAGCCATTTCCAGCACTTTCACCACATTGTAGCCATTCATGCCATCGGTTTTCGGGTCATAACCGTGGCGAATGCAGTTAATAAAGTGCTGGCATTCCAGTTTGAGCGGCTCAATGTCCAGATAGTCCGGAAATTCCTCAATAGGGCTGTTGAAGTCATCTTTGTTGAAGATGTGCAGCTTGTTCTCGCCCAATGTGTCGTCAATCATGGCGGAGCGTTCAGTGCCGCGCACAATCAGTTTCACCTGTTTAATGGGGTGAACCCAGCTGATATGAATATGTCCGGCCACATCGTTGGGGAAAACCATATCGATGTGTGCGTCATCCACCAGCCCGTCTTCCCGGTTCTGGTAACCGATGACCGAAACGATATCCTCCGGCTCCTGATCCATCAGATAGGCCAGCATGGAGACATCGTGCGGGGCTAAGTCCCAAATCACGCTTTTATCCGGGCGAAATTTGTTGGTGTTTAACCTGTCGCTGGAAATGCTCTTGATTTGCCCTAAATACCCTTCCCGAATGAGTTGCCGCAAACGGTTCACCGCAGGATGGTACAGCAGCAAATGGCCTACCATCAGTACCCGGTCCATCTCCTGGGCCAATGCGTACAGTTCCAGGGTTTGCTCGGAGCTGGTAGCGACCGGTTTTTCCACATAAACGTGCTTGCCGTTTACTAACGCCTGGCGGGCCAGGTCGTAATGGGTAAAGCTGGGGGTGGAAATCACCACGCCATCTACCTTGGGGTCCTTAAACACGTCTTCAAAGCGATTGGTGACAATCACATTGCGGTATTGCTTCTGCATGCTGGCCAGCGTATCCGGGTTTAAATCGCAAACCTTATACAGAAACCCAAGATTATAGAAGTTGCGAACCAGGTTCTTGCCCCAGTTGCCGCAGCCGATTACGGCGATTTTCTCTTGGGAGGCGTTGTCCATTTCAAACGGAAGGGTCATAGTGTTCCTACTTATAGCCGGTGCGTTACGCTTGTTTTGCAAAAAGTCCGCAGCGAGTTGGAGAATACTTCAGCTTTTACGGAGCTTGCGCATACAATAGAACAAAAGTGTAACCGATACTATCGGTTGCGGTGAAGACCAAGCCTGGAAAGACCTCCCCTGTCATGAAATCACGTCGAAATTTGCCGGTTCAGCCTCGTCGGGACGCCTGGGTTGAGGTGAACCTGGATGCCATTGAGCGCAACGCGCGGGCGATTCGCAAGGCAATTCCGTCGCATGTGGAACTCATGGCCATCGTCAAGGCGGATGCCTATGGACATGGGGCGGCTATGGTGTTGCCAACGCTGGAAGCCTCCGGGGTTAGTCAGGTTGGCGTGGCTTCGATGGATGAAGCCATGCACCTCAGGCAGTCCGGGATTAAAATGCCGGTGCTGGTGATTGGCGTGGTGCCGGATTGGGCGGTGCAGTACGCCACCGATTACGATATTCAGCTTACCATTTTCGCGCCACACCATCTGGAGAGCCTACGCAAGGCTTACATGCAGGATCGAATCCCGTTCAAGGTTCACATCAAGGTGGATACCGGCATGCATCGCATCGGTATCGCGTGGGAGCAGGCGGTGGATTTTATCCGCCAATGCCAGTCGTTGGAGTATGTGCAGGTGGAAGGCATCTTCAGCCATATGGCCGATAGTCATGACGCCGATTTAAGCCGTCCCCAACTGGAGCGCTGGGCGCAGCTCTGTTCCCAAATCAATCCGTTGCCCCGGTATGTGCACATTTCCAATTCGGGCCATGCCCTATGTCCCGGTGCGTTTGCATCGAAGACTCAGCCGTGTATCCCCAATAATCTGGCGCGCTTGGGGATTGCCCTGTTTGGGTACGGCAACCACCCGCAACAGACGAATGCCATCCTTCAGCCCGCTATGAGCCTGAAGGCGCGTATTATGCATATTCAGGAGGTGCCGCCGGAAACCGGCATCAGCTACGGACACGCCTTTAAAACCCGTCCAGGCGTTCAAAGCCGCATTGCGACGGTGCCTCTGGGCTATGCGGATGGGGTGCCACGCATTCTGTCCGGGCGGATTTCGGGCATTCTGGCCGGGCGGCGGGTGCCGCAGGTGGGTAAAATCACCATGGATCAGATGATGTTCGACGTAACCGACGTGCCCGATGCCATGCTGGGCGATGCCATTACGCTGCTGGGCATGGAGGATGAGCGGCATCCGGAACAGGCTATTTGGCTGGATGATTGGGCCAAAAAAGCCAATACCATTGAATATGAATTGATGTGCGCCTTGCGGGTCCGCTTGCCCAAAACGTATACCCGTTAAGAGGGCTGGAGCAGGCTAAGTCGTTTCTGGTCATGCGTTCTGAAAACGGTGGAAAATCGGCCCTCCATAAACGCCCTCGGAGCGGTATGATAAGGGTATGCCCAGTTTAATCCTTCGACGCCTGCTTGCCGGACTGCTCACCCTGTTTGTGGTGATCAGTCTGACCTTTATGCTGCTGCGCCTAATGCCGGGTGGGCCGTTCGATCAGGAACGCAAGGTGCCGCCCGCGATTAAGGCCAATATCGAGGCCCGCTATCACTTGAACGAGCCGCTGTGGAAACAGTATGCCATCTACATGGGAGGCGTTTTGCGGGGCGATTTGGGGCCTTCGTACAAGTATAAATCCCGTTCCGTAACGGATATTGTGGGTGAGGCGACGATGACGTCCGGTTCACTCGGCTTGATGGCGCTGATGGTGGGCACGGTATTCGGGGTATTACTGGGCGCCCTTGCCGGACTCAGCCGTAACCGTGCGGTGGATGGGCTGTTGACCCTGCTGGGGGTGGCCAGTATTTCCACGCCGTTGTTTATCTTCGGTGGTTTCCTGGTGCTGATTTTTTCCCTGACACTGAATTGGCTGCCTGCCGCCATGCTGGAAACGCCCAAGCACTATATTTTGCCGGTACTGTCTCTATCGCTGATGCCATTTTCCTATGCCTTTTTGCTGACCCGAACCACGGTGCGGGAAACGCGCTCCAAGCAATATGTGCTGATTAAGCGTAGCGAAGGGCTTTCTGAATCCGTCATTGCGGTTCGTCATATCCTGCGCAATTCGCTGATTCCGCTGGTATCCATTCTGGGGCCGATGGCGGCGGCCATTATAACCGGCTCGTTCGCGGTGGAGTACATCTTTGCCATTCCGGGGCTGGGCAAACACTTTGTAACCGCTGTTACCAACCGCGATTATACGCTGGTCATGGGTATCACCATTATTTACGGCGTGGCCCTGATTGTCTTTAACACGCTTACAGACATCCTGTATGGGCTCCTCGATCCTCGACTGCGGGAGGAATCCAAGGCATGAGCGTGGTTGTTGTCGCGGAAAACGTGACGGCCGGGTCTGTGCCTCGCAAAAAGCATGCCTTTTGGCGAACGCCAAAAGTATTCTGGAGCGCCATATTTTTGGCGGTTATTCTGTTGCTGGCCTTGTTCGGACCGATCCTGGGACCCGATCCGAATGCCATTAACCCGGAAATTCCCACGGCATCTCCATGGCCTTTGGCAGGGTATGTGGCGGGTCATTGGTTCGGTACGGATGATTTGGGCCGGGATTTGCTCAGCCGGGTGGCGGTTGGGGCGCGGATTTCATTGCTGATTGGCTTTGCTACGGCGGTGGTGGCGGTAATTATCGGCACGTTGTACGGCACCTTGTCTGCCCTGTTTGAAGGGAAAGTCGATACCCTGATGATGCGGCTGATCGATATTATCTACTCGCTGCCGGGGTTGATGATTGTGATTCTGTTCAGCGTATTCATGGGGCGGGGCATTCCCAGCCTGGTGCTGGCCTTGGCGCTGTTTAGCTGGCCAGATACCGCCCGTATCATCCGGGGGCAAATCCTCAGCCTCAAGCGCGAGGAGTTTATCGAGGCGTTCTATAGCCTAGGTGGGCGCATGGGACGGCTCATCTGGAAGCATTTTATTCCCAACACGGCCGGGTTGATTATTTTAACCGCCACCATTACCGTGCCCAGGGCCATCTTGACCGAATCCACGCTGAGTTTTATCGGCCTGGGCGTGGAACCCCCGCTCAGCAGTTGGGGCACCCTGGCGAGTGAAGGATGGCAGTTGGTGCGGGTGGCGCCACATATGCTGTTTTTTCCGGCCATCTTGATTTTCTTTACCATGATTGTCCTGAACCTGTTGGGCGATGGCATTCGCGAGCTGTTTGACCCGAAAAAGCACCACTAACTGTTACTTCTTAGGATAGTGGGGCGGATGATGGGTTGGTAATAGCTCGAATTTAAGAAATAAAACTGCCTTCCTAACGCTGAAGAGGCAGGTGGAAACGTTTTCTGTGCATAGCATTAGGTTGATATGCATAAAAAAGAACCCGCCCCCGGTACTTTGGAGACAGGTTCTTTTCAAGTGTTTTGCGCTGTGATTAGCGACGATCGGTCACAGTCAGAATGTGCCAGCCGAACTGGGTTTGCACCGGGGTGGACAATTCGCCTACGGGCAGTTCAAAAGCCACTTTATCGAACTGAGGAACCATGCGGCCGCGGGTAAAGTAACCCAAATCGCCTCCCTGGCCGCCTGAGGGGCACTTGGAAACACGCTTGGCCACTTCGGCGAAGCTCTTGCCGTCCAGAATTTCCTGACGGCATTCTTCGGCTTCTTTTTGGCTGCCCACCAGCAGGTGGCTGGCGCGGACTTCAAAAAATACGTTCGGATCTTTGGTGCTGATGTCGGTCATGGATGATTTCCTCTTCCTGAAAAAATTAAACAGCATAACGATAGTTCCGATTGGTCATTGTAAAAACTATTCTCCAGCCGGGCGGAGAAGTCAACACGATTCTGTGGAGCCCAGTTCCCCATCCGGGTTTAGAGATGAGCAAGGGCCGGTGGTGTCGGCGGCAATGAACTCGTGAATTTTCCGGATAACGGTTTCACGCTCTATATCCAGCAGAATGATATGGTTGGATTCTTGTAACCAGTGGACCTGTTTCACGGATGAGCCCAGCTTTTCCATCAGCAGGTTGGCGCCGGAAGGGCAAACCACGGTGTCTTTGGGAGACTGAATAATCAGGGTGGGGCATTGAACGGTGTCCAGCCGACTGCTGACGACCTGGATCAATTCCAGGGCGCTACGCACCGCGTTCAGGTTAAAGGTCTTGAAATAAGCCGCCTGCTTGGCGTGATCCTGCATAACCGCATCGTGAATGGGTAGCCTGAACCGGGGCACCTGTCGAATCAGCCGGCCGATGGAGCAAACGTAGCGCTCCGGCGCCAGCAGATAATACCATTCCTTCTTGATTTTCAGGAACGGGCTGAGCAGGACCAGTTGATTGACCGGGGCTTCTTGAGACAGATTGGAGGCCAGGTGCAAGGCCAGCATACAACCCGTGGAAAATCCGATGACTGAAACGCTGGCGTGTTTGGCCGCCAAATCCCGATAGGTGGCTTCCACATGGCTGTACCATTGCTGCCAGGTGGAATCGGGCATCCAATGCGAAGGCGCGTCATGGCCCGGATAGTTGATGCCGGCCACGGTATACCCTTGTTGATGCAGGCTGGTGGCCAGCATTTGCATTTCATACACGCCGCCGCCCAGGCCGTGCAGCAGTAAAAAGGCTTCGTCAGACTCAAATTGAATGGCTTGACGGTAAAAGGGTTCATTGCTGAGTAACGGAAGTGGAGATTCCATTGTCGGTTCCGGTTGCTGCGCTTTTATCATCTTAACGTTTAACAGACGCAAAATATCCTGATTTGTATCAGGGCGAGCAACTGTTTATTAAAAAGAGAAACCCCACAAGGATAGGCTTGCAGGGTGCTTATTGTGTATTGCGAAAGTTAGTATTCTGCGAAAGTTATTAAATTTAATGTTGGAAACAGGTTTAATCCATATGGCCCAGTGCGCCAACACCGGTGCCAAGTGCGGCGCCCCAAAGCGCGCCTTTGCCCAGGCTGCCTCTGCGGGTGAGGGCGGATACGCCCGTTCCGGCCAGAGCGCCATAGGCAGCAGTTTTAACGATGGGATGACGGCGCATGGTTCTGCTATAACGAACGGCCTGGGTTCCAGCCCCAAGGCCCGCACCGACCAGCGCGCTTTTACCGACGTTGCGGTCTAGCAGCAAACCTGCACCTGCGCCGATACCAGCGCCTACAAGGCCGCCTTTAATGATTTTGCCGGTTTTGTAATCGACCCAGCCATGACGCCGGTTGTCATAGTACCGATCACGGTAGCGTGCATGCCCGTAATGATGACCATTATTGTAATGGTAACGACCATGCCGGTCATAGTGACCGTGTTTTGCCTGAGCTTCGGGTGTCCATCCGATTGAACCCATCAAGAGGCCAACCGCTAATATGATGCTGAAAAATCGATGGAGGGACATGCCAGATAACCCTTTAACAGACTTATTGGGTGAAATCGTAACAGCCAAGCTTAAGCCGGATCATCACTCAATGGCGCTATTTAAAAGATTGCGCTATGGCGCTATTGACAAAATGGAAGTCGTCAAATTTTGATGAGCTGTCTGTGACTCACCTGATGAGCTGCCTTCGCGTTTTGCTGCCGTTCTGCTTGGGCGCAAAAAATTCATTCGAAAGGCTGACTAAAAAAACGACTAGAACCAAAGCCGGGCAGGACACATAAAACCGCAGAACGAATGGTCCGCGTTTACCGGTTATCCGTAACCTTCATGGTGCCGTCCGGCAACTCAACAATCATTTTTTCCCGGAACAGGCTGGCAAAATTGCCGGTGGTGTTTTGCAGGCGCTTGGTAAAGGCCCCCAGCATCTGCCGCAGTTCCGGCGATGTGTTGGTCAACTCCTGTTGAATCTCCTCTTCGAAGAAGACTTCCACTTTGACATCGGTTGAGGCGATGACCGAGGCCGAGCGGGCGCCGCTGGATTCAAACAGGTACATTTCCCCGAAAATTTCTCCGGTTTCCAGCTTGGTAATGGGAATCATCCGGCCCTGCTCGTTTTTCTTGCAGATTAATACCTCGCCGTTGAGGATGCGATAGACCCGGTCGCCCACGCCGCCTTCTGGAATGATCACTTCTCCCTTGCCAAAATGCTGAACGACCTTATCCATACACCGCCCTCAACTGGTTTTCGAAATAATACCCTTATTATCGGTCAAGGTGGTAAAAAGCTGAAGGAAAAGTAAATAAACAATTACTTCGTTTGCGAATATCAAAAAGGGCTTACCGACTTTGAATCGCTAGCTTATTTTGGCATCAGAACAGTTTTGGTATGAAAACTGTTCTGATGCCATTCCCTGGCAAGACACCTCGCTTTTTTAAGCCCTGCAAAGACGCGACACGATGAGGTGTTGCCTGTTGAATATATGAGTTACATATTTTGTGACCACAAAAGTCACTCAGTGTAACGATTCTTTACTTTTTGAAGCTGAATAATATGGACTTTTCCGTTAAAAAAGTTTATGATTGTTTATATATATACT
>JAJQJM010000001.1 GCA_021323475.1 Vampirovibrio sp. | reverse complement strand
AGAACCCGTTCTCTTCCTGAAATACCAAAGTCCCGTTCTGATACAGTGACCATACCGGCTTTTCCTGCCAGGAATCGATTTCCCAAACCAGCAGGTAAAGCGATTGCGATTCCGTGTGCCAGCCGGCGGTCCATTGCCGGGCCCGGCTGCCGAACAGGACTCCTAAGGGGTCATCATATTCTGAAGAGAGCCGCCGCCAACGGGACTTCACCAGATTCTCCAGCAGGGCATCCGCCTCTTCCGGGAACAGGCGTGTTAGCGGCCCATGCCCCTCATGGGTAGGATGGGGCACGGAATGTTCAGGTTGGGAAGAAGTAAAAAAGGATGAGTTTATCATGGTGAAAGTGTATGGGCTTGGTGACTAAAAGCAAATAGCTCTACCGTCTGATTAATCTCACCTACGAATAAAACCCTCACCCTCAAAAAGAATGCTATCGATGTTTCAGCCCTTTGAATGGCTGGAAAGTAGTTATATATCTGAATGGATACTGGGACGGCTTTATATAAAGTAAAGGAAGATGAATTGAAAGCTCAAGTATTTGGGAAGGTAGTCGATAAATTGTGCATATTTAATAGTTTGCTGTACTAAAAATAAGTGAGGCCCGTTGGAGTTGAATACATGTCGGTAAAAACACCCGTTGGCCAATCTATGACTGAATATGTGGTTATTGGAGCCTCGGTCTTGGTGGTGAGCATGGGCGGCTTACTGTTGCTGGGCTCTACTCTTAACCAGCAGTTTTCCAATATGGTAGCTTCACGCCCCCTTCATGGCCCCATGGTGGTGGCTGTCGGTAAGGCGCCGTCCGTTCCGGTGGCCGTTTCGCCGGCGGTTTTGGGAAGTAAGAAAATCAAGCTTTCCGATAATACCGAAGTGGTGTTGAATCATGTGGGAGAAAACCTTAAGAAAACGGTGGAAACCGCTGGAGCCAACGGCGCGACTGAAAGAATGCTGGCCGATCTGCAATCTCTCACTCAGCAGCTTGTTACCAGTGGAAAAATTACCGAAGCTCAGGGGAACGATTTATATGCTCTGGCGAATAAGGGCTATCAAATCGCTGCTCTGGAGCGACAGATCGAGGATGTGGCGAATGCCGCCAGATCCGACAGGTCGTTTTTGAATACGCGGATTGAGTATAACGGTAAGCAGTATACGGTAGAGGAAGCCGGTGAGCTATTAGGTTTTGCCAGTGGCGTCGATCCGGCTAAAAACATCCAGAGGAATCCAGAGTACCTGCTGAGTTTGACCGATGCCAATTCGGAAACGAAAGCATTTATTCAACAATATAACAAGGTAATGCAAAACGGCAGTATGGAAGATCCGGCAGTAAAGGGTATCGTAAGCCAGCTTTCCTCCAATATTACCTACCTCACGGACATCGTGGTGGATGTGGTGTGGTCTATCCAGAATAGTGACTTGTCGGTCTCTCAGACCCAAAGTCACTTGGTTTCCCTATCCACCGTTTTCGATTCAAACGGGATTTGTAGCGCCGGGAAAGGAAATTCCAAGAACTTGAAGTGTAACTAGGCGCCCCACTTTTCCACGATGGTGGAAATACCCTGCCCAACGCCAATGCACATGGTGGCTAAACCATAGCGGGCTTCCGATCGTCGCCGTAATTCATACACCAGCGCCATCAAAATACGCGCGCCGGATGCGCCGAGCGGATGCCCGATGGCAATGCCGCCCCCATTCACATTCAATGTATCCATATCCAGTTTCAAATCGCTTGCACAGGCTAGCACCTGGGCGGCAAAGGCTTCATTCAGCTCCACCAGATCTAAATCATCAACAGTCAACCCGGCGCGTTGCAATGCTTTTTGCGAGGCCGGCACCGGCCCCATGCCCATCATCGCCGGATCTACACCGGCCACGGCGGTTGAGAGGATTTTGGCCAAGGGCTGATACCCCAATTCCAAGGCGCGCTTTTCGGACAGGATCAGTAACATGCCTGCCCCGTCGTTAATGCCGGAACTGTTACCAGCGGTCACGGTGCCATTTTTGCGGAATGCGGGCTTCAAGGCGGTCAGTTTTTCCAGTGTGGTATCGGGGCGTGGGTGCTCATCCTGCTGATAAATTGTGGTGTTTCCTTTTTTATCCGTCAGATGCAGTGGGAAAATTTCATCGTTGAATTTACCGGCGGTCATGGCGGCACCGGTTTTCTGCTGGCTGGACAGGGCATAGGCATCCTGAGCCTCGCGGGAAATAGTGTATTTCTCCGCCACGTTTTCGGCGGTTTCGCCCATGCTGTAAGGATAATACATATCGGCCAGCCTGGAGTTGGTAAAGCGCCAACCGATGGTCGTATCGTAAATTTCCGTATGCCGTGAAAACGCCTCGGTGGCCTTGCTCATAACAAACGGGGCGCGGGTCATGCTTTCCACCCCACCGGCCAGATAAATCTCGCCTTCACCTGCCATAATGGCTTGCGCGGCCTGATTGACCGCCATTAGCCCGGAGCCGCATAGCCGGTTTACGGTGCCGCCCGCAATGCTGATGGGTAACTGGGCAAGCAACGCTGCCATCCGGGCCACATTCCGGTTATCTTCCCCGGCCTGGTTGGCGCAGCCGACCAATACATCCTCAATGTATGCTGGGCCAATTTGCGGATTCCGCTTGAGTAGTTCCGCAATGGTCATGGCGCAAAGGTCATCCGGGCGTATGTCTTTTAAAATGCCATTATAACGGCCAATCGGGGTGCGAATGGCATCGACAATCACGGCAGTCGTTTCCGGGCTACGGGTCACCTTGGCTGGCATAGAGCAAATTCCCTCTCTCAAGTGGATCTGCCAGCCATTCTAGCGAAAATCGGGCTTAAAGGCTACGCCGCGCATGCTCAGGATGATACGAGTAGAACCCTTCCCCGGCTTTGCGGCCCAGCTTGCCGGCATCCACTTTTTGGCGCAGCAACGGCATGGCGCAATAGCGGTCATCTCCGTAGGTGTCTTCCAGGTGGTTCAGCGTCGCCAGAATCACGTCCAGACCCACCAAATCCGCCCAGCCCAAGGGGCCGAACGGGTAATTGGTGCCCAGCTTCATGGCCGTATCAATATCTTCCGGGCTAGCGACGTCTTCCATTAATGCGGAAGTCGCCTCATTTACCAGCATCGCCAGAATACGTCCCAGCACCAGGCCGGGTGTTTCGGGCACCTCAATGGCTCGTAAGCCAAGTTGTTCCAAAAACCGGTGCGCCTTGTGCAGAAATCGGGCATCCGTTTGCACGGCGGATGCGATTTCCACCACCGGATTGCCCACATACAAGCCAATGGCGCTGTATCCCACTAAGCAGCGGTCGTTGTCAATTTCCGCCGCGCTGCTGGTGGGCGTTTCCGCCAGGCAATTACTCAGGAACAGGCACTCCTCATCCAGCGCCTCATATAGGCTGTCCGGCAAATGGTGCAAATGGAAGAACGGCACTTCTACATTGGTGTTTAGCAGTACCGTAAACGGGATATCTTCCGGGGCGGGGGTATTCTCCGGATCTAAATACAGCGTGGTGGACATGCCGGCGGTTTCGCAATAATTTTTCCACTGCAATACCATCGGGTCAGCCGGATCGCCTAAAATCAGCACATTATCCGCATCAAGATTCATATTGGTAAAATCCTTCCCCCGTTTTGCGACCCAGCAAGCCTGCATGGACCATGCGCTGCTGAATGGGATGCGGCCGGTAGCGAGATAGTTGGAAATAGGCGCTCCACACGGATTGCGTGACCGCAAAATTCACATCAATGCCGATCAAATCCATCAGTTCAAACGGCCCCATTTTAAAGCCGCCTGCCTCTCTCATCACGGTGTCGATGGTTTTGAGCATGTCGGGGTTGCTGCCGTGTTCGCCCAGCATTTTCAAGGCTTCCCCGTAAAACGGGCGGGCTACCCGATTGACGATAAAACCGGGCGTGTCTTTGGCGATGACGGCTGTTTTACCCAGCGATTCAGCAAAACCTGTTAAGGCGTTCATGGTTTCGTCCGAAGTGCGTTGCCCGCGAATGACTTCCACCAGTTTCATGACGGGTACCGGGTTAAAAAAGTGTAGCCCCGCCACTTGCTGTGGGCGTTTTGTTGCGCCTCCTAAAGCGGTAATACTAAGGGAAGACGTATTGCTGGCCAGAATCGTCTCCGGTTTGCAGAGGCTATCCAGTTGTTTAAAGATATCCTGTTTCAGCGCCAAGTCTTCCGGGATGGCTTCAATCACCACATCGCAACCCGCGAGGTCCGAAAGTTGGGTATGGACAGTCAATCTGCCCAATACCAGTGGCACTTGCTCGGCTGCGAGCTTGCCCTTTTCCACCGCTTTTTGCAGGCCGGCCTCAATGCGGCGGAGGGCGTTATCCAGCAACGATTGGTCAATATCGTATAGTTGGGCCTCGTATCCCTGTTGGGCGCAGAGTTGAGCAATACCGGAGCCCATCGTGCCGGACCCGAGAATGCCGATGGTTTTAATGTCAAACGTCAAGGGCGGTTCCTGTTGAAACAGACAATATGAAAAATTGGGTTATACGGACTCATCGTAATCTGGGTGCCATTCCGGCAGCGTGAGTCCGGTGCCTACCACGGCTTTTTCAATATCCGCTTTAAAGGCCTGGCGAACTTCCTCGTTATCCCGTTGCTTTAAGCCCAGCTTACGGTACAGCTTGTTTTTGGAGGAATTTGGGCGTCCAAAAATATTCATGGTGCGGGGGTACCACTTGTTCAGCGCGGCTTGGACTTCATTCCGCGTGTCCGGGTTGGCCGCCAGGCGATGCACCCAGGTGTCCCCGTGATTCACATGCATCATTTCCTCTTTGAAGATGCCTTCAATCGTTCTGGCCCAGGGGGCGTAACTGCAATGTTTGGCGTCTTCCAACTGGTGGCCCGCGCCCCGATCCATGCAGAAGTTGAACATGATGAAATCGGTCCAGGTATCGATGGTGTAGTAAAAAATATTCACCCGCTTGTCCTGGGCCTTGCGTTCAGTACCAATGTTGGCGTTGGAATCGGTCAGTCGCAGGTCCAGTTCGAATTGCTCAATGCGTTTGTCCACATCAATACCGAGTTCGGCCAGCAGCTTGTTCATGCGGTACGCGTGGTTGATTTCGTCTTTTACGATTTGCGCGACCAGCAATTTCTCATGGATAGTCGGAGCCTTTTGAATCCACGGCACATACCCATAAGCGCCGGAGAGTTCGGAATCGGCCTGTTGCATCAGCAAATTCAGCAGCGCTTCGCGGTATTCATCGCTCATTTCGTCATGCGCTTCAATTTTACGTCCCTGCTGAATTTGCTGGGCGAATTCTTCAGCCGTAATCATCAGGACCCCTCCTTTGCTACTCTCTGGATAATTCTATTGTAGCCGAATGCGCGGCCGGATTTAACCCCCTAGCGTCCCGTAAATTGGGCCGTCCGTTTTTCCAGAAAGGCGCTGACGCCCTCTTTGTAATCATCAGAGCGTCCGGCAATTTCCTGCAAGTCCGCCTCGTAATCCAAATAAGCATCCAAATCCAAGGTCATCGCTTTGTTCATGGCGCGCTTAATCAGGCCAATGGCTTGCGTGGGGCCCTGAGCATAGCGATTGGCCAGCTCCTGCGTAGCCGTCTGTGCTTCTTCAAGCGAATCTTTCACGCAATTCACCAATCCCCATTGGTAGGCGGTTTCCGCGTTGATGGCGTCGCCCGTCAGCGCCAGGTCTAACGCCCGCCCGTAACCTATCAAACGAGGCAGCAGCCAGCAGGCCCCAGAATCCGGAATCAAACCCACTTTTACGAATGCCTGAATAAACTTTGCCTCTTTAACGGCTATGCGCATATCGCAGGCAAAGGCGATACTGGCTCCTGCCCCGGCAGCAACACCATTGACCAGGGCGATAATGGGTTTTTCCATATTGCGTAGTTTGGAAATAATCGGGCTGTACCGCTTGCGGATGGACTCTCCCAGATGCGGACGATCGCCGTTACCGTTACTGGATTCCGCATTGATGCTGCGGCTGCGTAAATCCTGACCGGCGCAGAAGCCACGACCGGCTCCGGTTAAAATAACGCAGCGCACGGCCTTGTCTTTCTCTGCCTCTTTTAAAGCTTTTTGCAGCTCAAAGCTCATTTCATCGTTGAAGGCGTTCAAGCAGTCGGGCCGATTGAGCGTAATCGTTAAAATGCCGTCATCAACGTCATACAGTAAATGCTCGTACCCGGCCATACCCCTGCTCCTCTTGTAGATGGATACTGTGTGAACACCAGTATAGCGGTTGGTTAACGATTGCTCCAGGCAGGTGTTCTTTTTTCCATGAAGGCTTGCATGCCTTCTTTCTGATCGGCGGAAGCGAACAACAGATAGAACAATTTGCGCTCGTAATCCAGGCCGCCTTCAATGGTGGTGTCGAAGGCTTTCAAAATGGCCTCCTTGGCGGTACGAACCGCAATGGCCGGTTTTTCGGAAATGGTTTTGGCCAGTTTTTTGGCTTCTTCAATGGTGAGTTCCGGTGGCGCCACTTTGTTGATCAGCCCCATCTCCAGAGCTTCCTGGGCGGAAAATTGTCGTCCAGTCAAAATCAGTTCCATTGCCTTGGCTTTGCCCACGGCGCGGGTCAGGCGCTGAGTGCCCCCTGCCCCCGGAATCACGCCGATGTTAATTTCCGGTTGCCCGAATTTTGCGTTTTCCCCGGCGATAATCATGTCGCACATCATGGCCAGCTCGCAGCCGCCGCCCAAGGCGTAGCCGTTAATGGCCGCCACAATGGGTTTGTGCAGTTTGCGGATACGATCCCAGCGGGCCAACTGATCCACTAGCAACATATCCATTGCGGAAGCTTCCGCCATTTTCTTGATATCCGCACCGGCGGCAAACACTTTTTCTCCGCCGGTCAGCACCATACAGCCGATGGCATCATCCGCGTCAAACGCTTCCAGCGCGTCCACCAGTTCCTTCATCAAGTCCGGGCTGAGGGCGTTCAGCGCATCCGGACGGTGGAGCTGAATGATTCCCACCCGCTCTTCCTGGCTGATAAGTATAAACTGATACTCAGTGGCAGTTTTGGTACTCATGGTTTAATTCTTGCTTTCCCATACATTGCACAACAATTGCTGGAATTCTTGCTGAGGGGTTGGCATGCGGCCCACTTCATCCTGCGGGATTACCCGCTCGCCGGAAAGTCCCAGTTTCACCAGCGCGGCTTTCAAGAAGCCATCCGCCACATATTTGCTGGGAACTTTGCCGGTGGTGACAATTTCGCCCTGGCCATCCTTAGATCCCTGAAAGCGAATTTCTACCTGATCCCGCAGCAGCATTTCCTGAAAATCCGGGCGTTTGAACTCAGGCGAATTTTCAATTTTTTGCATGACCGGCACCGGAATATTTTTAAACCGGCTGGTTAATGTTGATTGTGTGCCGATAGTCATTTCCCGAACCTTTTAAAATCCTTTGCTAGTGATCAAATACAACAAACAAACTACGGGATCACTCGTAATAGCGTGTATTTTGATCCATGGCTTAACATTTGTATCTTTAATAACCTCGACGGATGGCCGCGTAATCCGGCTTTCGCTTCTCTACAAATGCCTTTGAGCCTTCTATGGCTTCAATGCTTCCGGCATGAACGGATAGCCAATCCCTGGCATGCCCAATGGTCATGCCCCAGGAAAAATCCCGCCAGAAGTTCAGCTGTTGCTTGGTATATCGGGCGCATTCCGGTAATTTGGCCAGCAATTTATCGGCCATGGCTTCCACGGTGGAATCCAGTTGAGCGCGGTGCACCACCTGATTTACCAGGCCCCATTCCAGCGCTTTTTGCACCGGAATTTCCTCGCATAACAACAAAATCTCCCGTGCGCGACGATCGCCGACAATCAGCGGCAGCCATTGGGTTGCCCCGGCAGCAGCGACGGATCCATGCGCCGTTCCCACCTGGCGAATGTAGATGTCATCGGCCGCAATCGCCAGATCGCATGCCATGTTCAGCTCGTTGCCGCCGCCCACCACAATGCCGTTCAGGCGGGCAATGCTGGGTTTTCCAAAGTTGCGCAGCTTTTCATGCAGATCGATAAACCCGCCCATCCATTTCCAATAGTCTTTGGGGCGCTGGCCAAAATACTCGTTCTGCTCCTTCATATCCGCGCCGGTGCAAAAGGCTTTGTCTCCGGCGCCGGTCAGAATCAGCACCCCAATCTCGTCATCCCAGGAGGCATCCTCAACGGCGCGGGTCATTTCCTTGAAGGTCTGGAAATTGAACGCGTTATACACTTGCGGGCGGTTGATCGTGATTTTGGCTCGTCCGTTGTATTTTTCGTAACGAATCATTTCAAACCCGAAGCTGTTTGGGGCTTGGGCCTGAATGCCGGGATGCGTTTTACTGGTTGGGGATTGTGGAGTCATGGTGGTCTTAACCTTGCTATGCTAATACGCCTTCCGCCACTTCCACTTCCGAAGAGAGCATAGTGATGTAGTTGGAGGCGAAACTCATAATGTTATTGCCGGCTTCCTGCCCCTCGGGAGAGGCTAATGCGGCTTTCAGGGCAGCCATATCATCAAAGGCCAGCGTGGCAATCATATAGTAGGGACTCTGCCCGCCCATCAGGTTTTTGGGTGTCTTGCAGATTTCAATGCCCCGTAAGCCAGGCATGCGGCGCGCCAGTGGCACATGCGTCTCAAAATACTGCTTGTCGAACAGTTCCCGGTCGGCTTCCGGCACGTTATACAACGCCAAAAGCTTGGCCACGGTCTTAGTCATCTTCTCTACCTCTTTTAATCCAAAAAAATAGATTTCAAAAAAATGGTCAAATACGAATTACGTTTAAAGTGAAAGTAATGGGTCCTCAGTACGAAATTATTCTTGCATAAAACACGTTTCAAATGGAACCAGCTAAGTTGAAAATATTTTTTTAGAAAACTTTAAAAAAGTTCATTTTTTGTAATCATTGCAAGGCAAGGGCAAACGGATGTGGAATAGCCTTAAAGCAAGCTGGGAAATCCTTTTAGTTGAGATTGAAGCTGCTCTCTGAACTGTTTCAGGTCGGTCGTGGTTACATCCATTTTTAATAAGACGGATGGGGTTTGGCGATCCGCAGGAGCGCTGAACCGGCAAGCCCATTGCCACTCGCCGGGTTCAGCGGCGCTAACGGTAACTTTTAGTACCGGCTCCAGAAAATCCGATTGATAGCTTGCCACTTTCCCTTCAACAATGCCCTCCAGGGCGGTTAACCACTCCTCAATCTCGTAACGTAACAGGAATGGCCCTGTATACGCAGCCTGCTCATTGGCGGACGTCCGGCAGATCAGCCATTCATCGTAGCGAGTGCAGGGAAACGAGCCGGTTTCCCAACGTAAAACCTCGAAACTCATTGCCTGTTGCCCGTCAGTGGATTGCAGAACGGCAGGCGGTGGATTCAATATGTCGTCAGAAGCGTCATCAGGTTCGGTGCAAGTGGTGTATAGTTTCTTTAAAGGCACAATGGCCTGGGTTAATGTGCCTTCCCCGATTTTTTGCGGGCCATGCCAAGCTTCTACTTGGCTAATGACGCGTTTGGGGGTTACTTTTTTGACTGTGGAGCGAATATTGACCGTGGCGCCTAGCGGCGTGGCCGCCAGGTGTTTTACATCAATGTGGTAGCCCACACCTTCCTCACCGGGTTCCAGGTAGGGCAAAATATGCTGCCGGGCCGCCCATTCCATATGGTTGATCATGGCGGCGGTGGAATACAGGGGATGGATAATCGTATCCCCAAACTGGGGTTGCATGGCCGGGGTCACTTCAATGGAGAATTCCGAAACCTGCCCGATTTCCAAACCTAGCTTCATCCGTTTGAGTCCTTATTTTGCGGTGCCCGGTAGGCTTCGGCCAGAATGGAAATGGGATGCCGTACCCGCATGGGCAGCTGATTGGCCTGAATGCCTTTTTCCAATTGCAGGTGGCAGCCGGGGTTGCCGGTGGCCAGCGTGGTGGCCCCTTGTCCTTGGCAGGCGGCTTTTACATAGCTCATTTTGCTGTCCAAAATTTCCGTGCTCAATTCAGGATGCTCCACATTATAGATGCCTGCGCTACCGCAGCAGGCTTCCGCGTTTTCCAGCGGAACCAGTTCAATGCCGGGAATCTGGGCCAGCAATTCAATCGGCTCGGTTTTCACTTTTTGCACATGATATAAGTGGCAGGCAGCATGATACGTGATGGTTTCGTGCATGGCGTAATTGCGGAACGGGGCCAGGGGCTTTTTTGCCAACAGTTCCATCACATCCACCATCTTGGCGGAAAATTCGGCGGCACGAGTTTCATATAACGGATCACCGGCCAGCAAATGCCCATATTCCTTTAATGTGGATCCGCAACCGGCGGAATTCACCACAATCCACTTGGGATTGGTTTTTAAAATGTCATCAATATTCAGTCGGGCCAGTTCGCGTGTAATATCGGTTTCCCCGGCATGGTGGGCCAGCGCGCCGCAGCATTGCTGCTCCGGTACGGTCACCCGGTAGCCGTTCGCCACCAGCACTTCCACGGTATCCCAGTGGACGGGATTGTAGAAAATATCCATCACACAACCCGTTAATAAAGAAACCGGCTCTCCGTTCAGGTCGCCGAACACCATATTGGTTGGCAGGGCTTTGCGCTTGGGTAGGTCGGGCAGTAAGCGCTCCTGGTAATCCAGTTTAGGGAAGGGTTTTAGAATTTTGAATTGGCGCACCAGCTTGCGCAAGCCAATGCGTTGATAAAACCGCAGCAGCGCCCCACCGATGACCAATAGGGCATGGTTGGGCAAAATATGCTTGAAAATATAGCGTTTTACTTTTCGCTTGGAAGACGTATCCCGCTGGGCCAGGTCCTCACGGGTGCCCAGCAGCACCGTGCCGTATTGAACGCCGGACGGGCAAACCGTTTCACAGCCGTGGCAGGCCAGGCATTGATCCAAGTGAGGGCCGACCGCATCCGCCGACAGATCCCCTTCCAGCATTTTCTTCATCAGGTACAAGCGGCCGCGTGGCGATTCCGCCTCGGAGCCTGTCACACGATAGGTGGGGCAGGCGGGCAAACACATGCCGCAGTGAATGCAGGCTTTCAGCTTGTCCAGTTCAACTTGCAGGTGGGGCAGCGGGGTTTGGCTCATGGGTATGCCGTCCGTTTATAAAGGTAGCCGGGGGGTAAATAACATGCCATCCGGATCATAGCTTTTTTTCAACGATTTCAGCAAGCCGCGCACCGCAGGCTCTTCCGGAAGGTTAAACATCTCATAAATGGCTGTGGCTTCGGCAAAGGTGGCCACATCTGTTTTGGCAATCCGCAGCATTTGGGCAAAACCGGTGTGCTGCTGGATTTCGGCTTTCAGGTAAGGCAGCGCCGTATACGGGAAAAACGGGGCGCTGATTATCACCAGACCCGCCGCCGGGCGAATCTGGAACCGCATGTCTCCCAAGGCGGATTGTTTTAGCAGGCCGCTGGCCAGTTCGCTCCAGTTGGCAATGGGAAAGGCGGCTTCCAGAATGGTGCTTTCCTCCGGCCAGCGTTGCAAGCGCTCTGCAAGGGCGATGCCGGTTTCAGTGTCCAGCATCTGGGGCGTTTGGGCGCTGAGTTGGTTCAGCACTTCCACGTATTCCACCAGCACCCAGTCGTCCCCGGCAATTTCAATCAGGATTTGCCATTCCGAACCTTCCTGAAATAGCTCGCACATGCTGATGGGCAAGTTGCTGGCCAGCAGTTTATCGCTCAGGGCGAAGGCCGCGTAAAGCGATTCCGTATGATACAGCCAGTAGCGTTTGTTCTGCGGCAGCGTGGTCAGTTTTAACGTAACCGAGGTCAGCACCCCAAAGGTGTGTCGGCCGCCTACATACAGCTTGGCCAAGTCGTAACCGGTTACGTTTTTTACCACATCCGCGCCGGTAATGGTAATTTGCCCATCCGGGGTGGCAATTTCCGCTTTCAGCACGTAATCCCGAGGATATCCTCGAAACCCGGTCTCCAACGACGGCCGGTCTTCGGCCAAAATATCAGAAAGCATGGTTTCCGCCGGGTACGACAGTGGAAACGCCTGCCAGTTTTTAGCCAGCAGCCGGGAGAGTTCGCCAACGGTGATGCCGGTTTCCACCTGAATGATGAAGTCATCCACCGGGTATTGGCGCACCTGTTTTAATTCCGATAAGTCCAGCCATAAGGGTTCTGCCAGCATACCGGCATCCAAAGGGTTCATGGCAATCTGCCGCTGATGTTCCCCGGTCCAGGATAACAGTTGGGCGGTTTGCTCAGCTGTTTTGGGAATCAGTCGGTAGCCGGTTTTGCTGCTGAAATCCCAGGCATGGGCCAAGCCCTGAACCTGCATGGCCTTGATATCATCCAGTGTCTTCAAATCCACAGGCCGTCTCCAGCTAATAGGGCGGGTGTGGTGGCCCGGTGGGTTTCACCGCAGCCGTTGCGCATGGGGAAAATCTTTTCCGGGTTGCTCAAGCCTGTCGGATCGAATGCCTGTTTGACCAGTTTCATTTTATCCAGCGAGGCTTCGGAAAATTGCAGGCTCATGTATTCCGCTTTTTCAATACCGATGCCATGTTCGCCGCTTAAGGTGCCGCCTACGGCTAAACAGGCATGCAGAATTTCCTCGCCACCTTCCAGCGCATTACGCACCATTTTGGCGTCATCCGGATCGAACAGGATGTTGGGATGCAAATTGCCGTCCCCGGCGTGGAACACGTTGCCGATGGTAATGTCGTAGCGCTCGGCCACTTCGTTGATTTTTTCCAGAATGGGCACCAGTTGGCTGCGGGGAATCACGCAATCGTGCAGATAAAAGGCGGGTAAAAATCGTCCGTATGCGGCTACTGTAGCCTTGCGGGATTTCCACAGGGCGGCCCGTTCGGCCTCGGTTTCTCCAATTCGGACCTGGCTGACGTTATGCTCTTCCAGAATTTCTTTCAGCTTCAATTCATCATGCACGATTTGGGAACCGTAGCCATCCAGCTCAATCAGCAGCACCGCTTCGGCCTGCTCCGGGAATCCCACATGAAACGCCTGATTCACCGCTTTCACGGTAAAGGCGTCCATAAATTCCAGCGCCGATGGCATGAGTCCGCTTTTGATAATGCTGGAAACCGCTGCTCCGGCATCGCGAGTGGTATCGAACGCGGCCAGGTATACCCGGATTTTCTCCGGCTTTTGGGTCAGACGCACGACTGCCTGGGTGACGATGCCCAAGGTGCCTTCCGAGCCCACCATCAATCCGACCAGATTGGGGCCGTGACTGCGGCGGGACTTAGAGCCCAGCCACACGATATTGCCATCCGGCAGCACCACTTGCAGAGCCAGAATGTGATCGGTGGTAACACCATATTTAATGCAGTGGATGCCGCCCGCGTTTTCCGCGATGTTGCCGCCCAGGGTGCAGGCCACCTGAGAGGATGGATCCGGAGCATAGAACAGCCCATAGGGCTTTAACGCCTCGTTCAGCCAGGCGTTTACCACGCCCACTTCCACCGTGGCGGTACGGCTTCGGGGATCGATATCCAGAATGCGATCCATGCGGTTCATGCTGATGATGACGCCGCCCTGCATGGCCAAGGCGCCGCCAGAAAGCCCGGTGCCTGAACCACGCGCCGTATAGGGAACTTTATGCTCGTTGCACTGCTGGATGACAAACGCCACTTCTTCTGCCGAGCGCGGCAGCACTACCAGTTCCGGCGCTTTTTTGATCAGGGTGCAGGCATCGCATTCGTAAACCGCCAGTTCTTCCGGCTTGTCCAACACGTACCGCGCTCCCAATTTGTCGCGGAGCTTTTGGATCATCGCTTTTTGCATGGCCCGGCCTCGCTAGGATTCAAAAGTGGCTTTGTCGTCGGTGGGATCTTCCATATCAGGCGGCAACACTCGTTTCCGATCCTGATCGGATTTGGAGAACTTGCGGCAGTCCAGATACCCGGCCAGCCAGCTTAGGCCAACCAGCATGACCCAGCCATATTGGTCTGGTGTGTGGCCGGTACCCATAAGCCCAACTAAAATTAAGCATATCAGAGCGAAAAACATATACCGATTGTAGCCCGAAAATGTCGGTAAGAAAACACGGAGCCTTTAAGGGTATATCGGATAGCAACGAATCCGTAATTTAAGGAATGCGTTGCGGAGCGCTGGCGTTTTGCTTGTGCCATTCGGCCACCACAATTTCCAGCACGGTTTTGTTGGCTTTGGGAAAGGCGAATTGCGACAGCTCGTCCGGGGTGACCCATTGCCATGCGTCGCAGGCTTTGGGCTGCGGTGTGCCGCTAATATAGTCGCAATGATACGCATGCAAGGTAATTTTGAAGTGGGAATACGCATGCTTTACAGTGGTGATAAGCTCCCGTACCGTAACATCCAGCTCCAATTCCTCGCGGATTTCACGCAAGATGGTTTCATTTATTGCCTCGTCGGGTTCCTGTTTGCCGCCGGGGAATTCCCACAGCCCCCCAAGCAACCCTTCAGCCGGGCGTTGTTGAATCAGAATTTTGCCATTATGCCAAATCACCCCAACACCAATATCAAAATGGGGCGTGGTCTTTTTAGCGCTTTTCACGGGGCGCTCATGTTGAGTGCCATGCGCTTGCGCGCTGCAAAATTCTTTCACCGGACACAGCAAACAACGCGGATTCTGCGGAAGGCATACCGTGGCGCCCAGTTCCATAATGGCCTGATTATAGTGATACGGATCATCGCTTTCCGTTAGCAAATCGGTGGAATGTTGCCACATGCGTTTGATGACACCGGCTTGTTGAATATCTTCTTCAATATCAAATATCCGACTTAATACGCGTTTTACGTTGCCGTCCAGCAGCGGATGCTTTTGCCCGTACGAAAACGTTAGAATGGCGCCTGCGGTGCTTTTGCCGATGCCGGGAAGCGCTTCCGCTTCCGCCAGTGTTTTGGGAAATTCGCCCCCATGCTGGGACATAATTATTTGTGCGGCCTTATGTAAATTGCGGCACCGGGCATAATAGCCCAGCCCTTCCCACAGTTTGAGAACGGAATCGAGGGGGGCCTCCGCCAAGGATTGGATGGTTGGGTATTGCTGTAGAAAACGGTGGTAATAATCAATTACGGTTTTTACCTGGGTCTGCTGAAGCATAATTTCAGACAGCCATATATGGTAGGGGTTGTTTGTATTTCTCCAGGGCAGGTCCCGGTGGCTGGCAAGATACCAACCGGTAAGTGCCGGAGCAAAGCCATGTTTGACAGGGTGAGAGGTGTAAGGCATTGGGGTGTCCATATTTCTGATCGGGTTGGCTGGATAAGATGAGTTTAAAGCCTGCAACCGTACGCTTTATCTTACCCCAGGCCTTGCCGCCAACAGAACACTATGACGTAACAAATCGTTTCGGGAAGCAATTCCAAACATTTAAATGTTTTTATTTCTGTAGAAGAAATTGGAGGGCAACAGTAGAGAGAAAACGATTTATTGTTTCGGTATTCACGATCAGTCAACGTGACGAAAAATCGGAGAGAGAGAGAAGCAAGCTAGTAATCCTGTAATGGATGGACATGCTGATTCATTCAGCGTGTCTTCCATTCAGGGCAGTTATTTCCCCATTAAGGTTCAGTGCGGATTTTGAAATAAATCGATGTGTTTAGTGAATGTTAAAGAGAGCGCAAATTAAAGGAGAGTAATGTATGGGATATTCTGTAGGAGGGCTTACAGGCGCAGGAGGGGGCCTTGGAGCTGCCTCTCTAGTCAAGCCCGCTGCCGCGGCGAATCCGCTAGCTGGTAATGCTGGCGGTATCCTGGGAGCGCCGAGTCCGCTAGCGGGTAATGCTGCCGCCAAACCAAGCGCATTAGATGCCGGTGGTATGGCTGGCCTGATGTTGCCGATGATCTCCATGATTGTTCAGTTGCTGAGCACAATTATGGGCGGCGGCGGTGCCGGTGCCGGCAATGCATTCGGCGGTTCTTTGGGTGGCAATGCCAAAGCCGGAAACGCAGGTAATGCCGGAAATGCGGGTAACGCAGGCAATGCCGGAAACGCAGGTAATGCCGGAAATGCGGGTAACGCAGGCAATGCAGGTAACGCGGGCAACGCCGGAAATGCAGGCAATGCCGGTAACGCGGGCAATGCAGGAGGTGGCGGCGGAGGCTACTAATAGCACTCCAAGTAAATTTACAGGGCAGTCGTGTAAACGGCTGCCCTGTTGCTTAGTGGCTTGGCTAGACTTGTATTGGCGGTCTAATAAATGAAGAGATGAAGGCCTTATATGAAAGAAGGCTATGGAGTGTTTGAGAGGGCATGAGAGAAGCCTGGCGCGCTTTTCTTAGGGTGAATTATTTATAAATTGCCGGTTTTCTGTTGAGGTAATTTCATTGGGAGCATCGCCTCCATAAAAGCGATCATGTTACCGGACTACCATAGGTCGGCGGTAAGGGAGCATGTAAGAAGGATGCCTAATTACCAGGCTGTCTACCATAACAGAATATTGATTATTTTCTCGAACGCATTTCCGTAATGCGCAGATTACAACCTTTTTTCAGGGGCATTATTCCCGCGTAGACGGAATATAGGTAGGTCCATCTCTAAAGAGAAACCGCCATTTTCAACCGGACTATGTATCGCTCAGGCCGGTTGATAGTCTTGGGTTCAAATGGCGTTGCTGACCTTTGAAATTGCTGGGAATGCACAGAATGGGAGGGTTTTGATATTTTTAGAGCGTTAAAAATTAAGGGGCTGATAGATAAATCAGCCATCTCAACTGTGTGGCTACAGCGTTTAGTTCAGGTGTTGGGAATTATGACCGGCCCAAGGTTGTTGCCTGCTTGGTTATGGCGTGTATTTTGCCAAACGTAACAGATGTACGGAAAGAGGCAATTCTGCCTTGTTAAATGTTTTTATTTATATAGAAGAAATTGGAGGGCAACAACAGAGAGAAATCGATTGTTGTAATGGTTTTATTTCGGTTGGCTAACGCAAGCCATACTGAGAAATCCATCATCCTATTGGCGGTATGGCATAGCTGACAAGTTCAGCTAGTCATGCCGGATAGGATGCCGAAGGCCCGGTTCCATTTAGAGAGAGCAAGCGGATTAGAGAGATTCAAACAGATTAATAAGGTGCAAAGAGATTTAAGTATCGCTAATTACAGCAAATTCAATCGAATCAGCAATTCAGCAAATTAAATTTCCAGATTTTCCCACAGGTTTTGGAGAGCGCAAATTACAGTTAGGAGACAGCAGATGGTTAGTCCATATAGCAGTTTAATAAATCCATATGCCACAATGATGAATATGCTCAATGCATATGGCGGTGGAATTCCTGCTGCCGCAGCTGCCGGACCAGCAGTAGGAGCCAATGCCGGACCGAATTTGAGCGGTCTTGTTTTGGGTAATGTGAAGTCCGCTCAAGCCTATGCAGAGGCTGTCGATCAGGGTGGTAACGTTAATCAGGATAAACTTAAAAAAGCAGGCGGCGACCGAGCGGGGATTGTAACCGGTTATGCGGCGGAGTTTTTGGCCGGAGGGCGATTAAAAGCCGGCCAAATGCCTGGAGCCATGAATAACCTGGCTAAATTGCCGGACGGCCCACAAAAGACATTCCTATTGGTGGCATCGCGTTATAAAAACGCGGGTGGTAACTATAACAATGGTCGTTTGAAGGAACTACTGGAAAAAAATGGAAGAGGCGACTTGGCGAAAAAGCCGGGCGTTGGTCAAAACGACGTGGAAACAATCGGTGCGGTTGGCGAAGCGTTAGGCAATGGCGACCTGGATCTGAAGCAGGTCTTCAACAGTACCGATAAGGATGCTGTAGAAGATGATAAGAAATATCAGCGGGCCATTAATGCCGTCACCTCCGGGGATTTAGATTCCAATATTGAGAACGGCGAAGCCAAAGGCGCTGGTGGTGGTAAAGGTGCCGGTAATGCAGGCAATGCCGGAAACGCGGGGAATGCGGGCAATGCCGGAAATGCAGGAGCGGGTAATAAAGCTGCTGCAGCACCTGCTCCAGGCGCAGATGCCACAGGAGGTGGCATGATGGGCATTGTCCTACAGATATTGACGATGCTGATGTCATTGCTAACCAATATGATGGGCGGTGCCGGTGCCGGTGCCGGTGCGGGCAATCCATACGCAGGTTCCTTAGGTGGTCAGGCCGGTAACGCAGGTAATGCCGGCAACGCGGGCAACGCAGGCAACGCAGGCAACGCAGGCAATGCGGGCAACGCAGGCAATGCGGGCAACGCAGGCAATGCGGGCAACGCAGGTAATGCAGGAAACGCCGGCAACGCAGGTAACGCAGGCAATGCCGGAAATGCAGGCAATGCTGGTAACGCCGGTAACGCCGGTGCCGGGTATGCAAGTAAAGGCGGTGGCCCGGGTCTTGCTGCAGCTGTTGTTAAGCCAACGGCAGGTGCTGGAGGCGGCTACTAATCAAGATTACTGTTGTTTAGAGGAGACAAAACGAGACGGCCTTGCTGATGAGCAGCAGGCCGTCTTTTGCATGGAACGATTGAGGGATCCAGAAGCTGCGGTAGGTTGGAATTATTTAGGATGGCCGATAGCTTCTGCCTAAAGAGACAGCCCTCCGAAAACAAAACGTTCATTATGGAAACAGGTGCGATTCCAGGTTGCTCGGCCTTAATCGATAGACGTTTGTTTTAAGCCGTGGTTTCTGAAGGGTGGGTTGTCTGAGAAGGAGATGGAATGCTGCATGTACCGTGTGCTGAGGGGTTGGGATGTTATTAGGATATAAAAAAGGCAATTTTAAGCGTTGATATGTTTTTATTATATTGAGATATAAAACTGAGCGTAATTATCTATCCAGAGTGTTTAAGCCTAGTGAAACTTGTATAGGGTCGTTCCGCAATTACACCGGAGTCAGTTTTCCCCCTGGCCGCATTTGCAAGCGACTTATGTTCAGCGATTAACCTGTTTTTAACAGGCAGTATTTAAGGAGAATGAATATGTTAGCCTTTAGTGGAACTGGCGGGCAGTCTACTGTTAATTACCCGCTGGACTTTGTGGAGAGTAACGCGCTTTATGGCGCGCCGGTTGGTTATACCCCGGGAGCGTCCGTTTATGAGGCGCAACGCCAAGTGGATCAACTCCGTGATGAGGTATCCGAACTGGAAGCCATAACGCTGGGAACCGATCCCACCATGGCGGTGTTCAGTCCGAATGCGGGAACGGATTGGACGGCTGCAGGATCAATGACGAAGGGCGTGTCTCTCAACTCATTGACCTCTCCGCTGTTTCGGCTGTCGTTTGTAGCCTGAAGCGGTGATCAAACTGAAAATCTCTCAGGCGTCAATGGCCATCCGATATCCGGTCGGTGAGCTTGCCAAAGCGCTTCCCACCTCTGGTTGATGATGTGGTTTGGATCCGTATACTTTCACAAGCCCGAATGATTACCGGGAATTGATAGAGTATACGGATTTCAAACTTGTAAACAGAGGGGCCATACATTCTCTGAATTCAAAGAAAGCCCAGGCTAAGTCAACCAAGACTGGGGGCTTAAAATCAGCTTTTCGCTTTTTTAGCCGCTTCGGCAGCGGCATGGACTGTTCGTTTGAACTCGTCTTTGATTTGCTGGGCCTGTTTCTCTCTTGCCGAAGCCAGTTTGGTTTGAAGAAGATCCAGAGACGGATTAAACGGGCCATTATAGTGGGGTAGCTCTGAGCTTGCCCCGGTGGGCTTGGAGCCTCCATCGAGCTTGGGTATGGTCTGAACGGGTGGCGAGTGATGAACAGTGTGAAACACGGAGGATTCTCCCGTGACGGTTAAATGCTAACAAGCACATGATAATAAAATCAGGCTGACATACAAACTGCGGGGAATAAGCCCTGGCATCAATAAAGTAGGCTGATACGCCAATAGAGCGCTTACTGGTCTTAACCGGCTGACAGAAGGGATATGAATGAATGTTAAGTTAACAAATGTTTCTGAATGACGCCTGTTTGGCGCTTTTGGATTTAAGCAGGATTTTTAGTAGATGTTGTCATGGGGTGTAAAGGATATGAATTGGGATTGAGGAGGAATTGGGTTGAAATCCAATAGATTGTTTTTATTTTTGAATGGTGTACTATGAAATTAGTAGAGAAGTTCGTTGGTAGATTTTATTTCAGATTCAATACTTGTTTTGAGATGTGTCGAGGTAGAGTTTAAATAGGAAGTTAGTAGAGGAGCATCGCTTGTCATGAGTTTCACGCCTGATCCAAAAGCTTTGGTTTATAGTGAGCTGCAATTCGTATCCACGTCCGTGCCGATGCCGCAGCCTAAATCGTTAGTAGACTATGATTCGCTTTATGATGAAGTGTCTTCCGAAATTTTTGCTATTTTCGTAGGTGAGCCGGTTGAAATGAAATCCGAAGCCGTGCGTGACTATGCATCACTGCAATCCATTGCCGGTGTTGAAGTCGCCAACTAATCGCTTTGCGGGTTTGTTTTCAGCTTAAATGTTTAATTAGGCAATACATTTGTTGAGTAGAAGGTTTTGACATAACACTAGGGAAAACTGAGTAGGAAGTGGTGGAAAAGTAGGTAGAAGGAAGATAGAGATGAAACGGAATCAAGCAATCCACAACCAAACAGGCGCCTGCCACATTTGCGCTCTCTATGTGCTGGCAGCCGGTTGCAAGGCATTGCCCGTTTCAAGCCAGGTTCCGTTAGGTGGGATGAGGAATCTGCTCTCTGGGATATAGACTGGGTTCATTTTTAATTTCGCCCTCTCCTTTTGATGAGAACACATTCGCTCTCCGTTCTCATCTTTTTCTTTTTCTTCACTTTTTGCTAACTCATATAGACTCTTTTCTTCCGGGGCGCAATGGGATAGCATAGGGACATGAGTACCCACTTACTTGCGGATCATTCTGATATATCTTTGGATTCTATCCCGGAATTATCCCGACTGGCTTGGGATACATTGCGGGCACAATATCCGTGCGGCGAAGATTTGAAGAATACCCCCAGTGCTGACGGATTGCTGCTTTCCAAAATGCCGGGTAGTTCTCAATTGATAGGTCAAACCAACGATGAGTGGGTGTTGCGTTATCAGGATATTTTAGAAACGCTGGCGAAAAAGCAGCGTAAACAGGGTCAGCCCCAATCCGGTGTGTTTTATACGCCGGTTCCAGTGGCGGCTTACTTAACCCGCCGCTCCTTGGGGGTGTATTTGGATGAACAGCGAGCGAATATACAGGCGCTCATGCGGAACGGGCAAGTTGCCGCGGCATTGGCATTGCTTGAGGTTGTGCGTGGGTTGAAGGTGATTGATCCGGCCTGTGGGACCGGGGTTTTTTTGATGGAAGCACTCAAGGTGCTGAGCGATTTTTATCAGCAGGTAAATCAAATCGATGTCGAATTAGTCACGGAAAATCCTGCCAGGCATGTGTTTCTGCATCAATTGTATGGGGTGGATATTGATCCACTTAGTGTGATGATTGCCGAGTGTCGCCTGCTTCAGTGGGTGCATCGACTGGATGCGTCCGAGGCATGGCTCTCCCTGGCTTCATTGCCTAGCCAGATTCGATGGGGTAATACCATGCAGCAGGAGGTGTTTTCACACACGCATGCCTGGGATTTTATATTGGGGAATCCGCCGTATGTATCAGAGGTGCGAAAACAATCCGGGCGGTTTCAACCCTTGCAGAATAGGCAGGGTTATTATCAACCCAAAATGGATTTATGTGACGCGTTTTTAGCATGGGGCGTGGAGCATTTATCCCCCAAAGGGCATTTGGTATATGTATTGCCGGAATATAGGACCCAGCGAACCAGCACCGCCGACTTGCGGAAACACCTGTGGCGGCAAGGTGCTATACGGGAATTCTGGTCATTTCAGGACAGCAGGCTGTTTAAAAATGCGCCGGGACACCATAGTTCTTTTTTAATCTGGCAAAAAAATAACCGTGAATCCAAAAACGAAACGATAGCGAGCGAGCCGCCGTGTCAGGCGACTCAAATGGGTTTTGGTTGTGGCGAGCATGATCTCGATGCGCGTCAATTGAAGTCGGTGGTTTTTACTCTTAATCAGGCTTCCGGTAAGCTGTTGTATGGCGATTCTATCGAAATGGGGCTCATGGATAAATTATCCGCCCTGGAGCCCTTATTAAATCAAATGCAGGTCCAGCAGGGGATTGTATTGCCTCAAGGGCGTTTGAAAAAACAGGATCGGGAACGACTGTTGCGGGAAACGGCTGAGAATATCCCGGAGCATGCGGGCATTTTTCTGCTGGATGCGGCGGAAGTGCGGGCGTTGGCTCTGAATGATACGGAACAGCAGTTGCTAAAACCTTATTTTCAACCTGCCGGTTTTTTACCGTTCCAGGGATTTAAAGGCACACAGCCCGACTATTACTTGATTTACGGCAACGCGCAAAATCGCACTTTAATGGAAAATGCAGTCACGTCTTATCCGCAAATCAGAAAACACCTGGATCGGTTTCGTCCGGTGTTAACGTCCGATTTTGCGCCGTATGGCCTGCATCGGGCGCGGCAGCCAATTTGGTTTGAAGACGCCCGCAAGATTCTATGCCCCCGGCAGGTAATGGTGCCATCCTTTGCGGTGATTGAGTTCCCGGCGTATGTAAATGAAGGGTTTTACAGCGTCCGAACGGAAGCGGATCCGTTTTTACTGTGTGCCCTGTTAAATTCCACGTTGGGCTGGTACTGGTTTTATAAGCAAAAACGCAAAGGGCATCGTCTGCAGATTGATAAAGACGTGTTGCTTTGCTTTCCCAAGCCTACCGGTATGACGGATAATGTTCGATCCAAATTAAGTGCTTTGGCCCAGGAATTATCTGACCCCAAAGCGAATCAGCCGCGCGAAGCGATTTGGAGCGAATTAAACAGTTCGGTTTATGAAAGTTACGGCCTGACTGAAACGGAAATCGCTTGGGTGCAGTCGCTTCAAGCGCTTATTTTAAAGGGTCGATAATCGCATTGGCGGCAGCAAGGCCGGATTTCACGCATTCGTTCAGGGCAATGCCGTGTAAATAGTTCCCGCATAAATGCAAATGCGGATTTTTTTGCAACTCGGCCTCAATGGTTTGGATTCTGTTTAAGTGGCCCAGACTGTATTGCGGAATGGCCTTGTCGTAAATCAGTGCTTGGCTATAGGTGGGCTGGATGGGTTCAGGAATCTTAAAAACGGTTTGCAAATTCCGCAGTACCAATTGCTCAATCTTGGCCGGTGGCCACCCCACAATTTCCGGGTGATGCGCGCCGCCGATGAAATTGCTGAGCAGCACCTGGCCTTCCGGTGCCCGGTTGGGAAACAGGCTGCTGGCCCAAATTGTGCCTAATAGGGGTAATTTTTCCCGGCGGGGAATCAGGCAGCCGAATCCGTCCAGGGGATGGGGAATATCGGCTTTGTTAAAGCCCAAATGCACCACGGCCAATCCGTTATAGGGAATATTTTGCAAGGCGTTGCTGCCCGATTCACTCAGGGAATGGATTAAACGCGCCGCAGTATACGCCGGGGTGGCGATGATTACGTGATGGCATGTCAACAACTCACCGGTGTGTAACTGTACTTGGTAGCCTGTTTCGGTCACTTCCACTTGGGTCACACTGTGCCCGAAGTGACAGGTTCCTTCTGGAAGGGCGTTTACCAGAGCGCTAATGAACGATTCCAGACCGCCTGCAAAGCTCAAAAGCTGCATAGGCTTTTTGGGAGTATTTGAATGGCGGGAAGCTCGTTTTGCTTGCCTGGCCCCTTTCAGCAAACCTCCCGCGGATTGCTCCCACTGCCACAATTTAGGGAACACGGCGGGCAGGCTGAGTTCGGCCACATTGCCGGCATAAATGCCACTGATAAACGGATCCGCCAAGCGCTCAACCACTTCTTTACCAACGCGATTTTCAAGAAAGTCGGCCACGCTGATGTCATTGGTGCGAGTTCTGGGCTGGAAGGGTTCTTGCAGCGCTCTTAGCTTCCCGAATAACGATAATGCGGGAGTGGTTACGGCTTGCAGAGGATGGCCGGGCAGGGCCGTCAGCTTGCCATTCAAATACAAATATCGTTTTTTGGCGTTCGGGTGTGTCGCCTGGGGCTCCAACCGGAGTTGTTCGCAAAGGTCCAGAATTTCCGTGGCGGTACTGGGAAAGGTATTGGGGCCCGCTTCGGTTAAAAATCCTGCCTCCCAGTGGGAACGAATAAGGCCCCCCGCATGGGGACTCGCTTCAATGACCCGCACCGCTTTACCGGCCTGATGTAACTGGTAAGCGGCGCTCAGGCCGCTAACGCCTGCACCGATTACTAAAGTGTCGCAATGGGATGGCGACGCTTGAATCATTAAGACGAAGCCTGCGCTTTTAACAATTCCGGAAAGGTGGGAAATGCCAGCGGGTTTTCCGCAGAACGCTCCTCAAGCCGTTCCATTGTCAGGTCCGCCAAAGCCCGGATGAAAGTCGGGCTGGTGTTCAAGGCGGGAGCCCGGTGGCAATGGGTAATCTCCAGGTCATTCGCAATCGGGATAAACATGCGGTCAATCTCAACCAATGTTTCCACGTGATCCGACACGAAGCTGATGGCGATCATCAGTACGTTATCAATTCTTTTGCCGGAAAAATAATGCAGCACCCCATCGGTGTAAGGCCCCAACCAGGGCATTTTTCCGACCTGACTCTGGTACGACAATTCCCATTGGTTATTGGGAAAATAAGTTTTGGCAATGCGTTCCGCCGTTTTATAGACCTGATCCGGGTATGGGTCCTGAGTGCGTTTGATGTGTTTTAACGGCAAACTATGCGCGGTGAACAACAGTTGTACTTCATCCGGTGGGCAGCTCCAGCACTCGTTTTCCAGCGCATAGCGAATATTTTCCGCCACCGCCCGCTCAAACACAGGGTAATCAAAATAAGACGGGATAACGGACAGTTCCAACCGTAAGCCACGGGCCTCCAATACACGCTTCAGCTCATTCAGGCTGCTACCTGTGGTGGTATAGGAAAAATGTGGGTACAGGGGCAATACAATCAGGCGTTCAATGCCATCCCGCATGATTTGATCCACCGCTGCATCCGTAAAAGGGTGCCAGTAGCGCATGGCGATATAAGTATTCAGGTTCGGGTAGCCTCGCTGGGCCAACTCCGCTTTCAGCCCTTCCGCCTGGGCTTGCGTATAATGCAGGATGGGTGAGGCACCGCCCATTTGCGCGTAGTTTTCCTGGGCCTCTTTTTCCCGTTTGGTGGAAATACGGTTGGCTAGCGGTTTTTGCAATACGCTGGAAAACGGCAGGCGAATAATATCCGGATCGGAAAATAAATTGAAGAGAAACGGCCTGACGTTTTCCAGACTGTCCGGGCCGCCCATGTTCAGGAGCAAAATACCGGTTTTCGGGGAAGGCATTGGGAGATCTCCTTATACGGCCATCAAACGGTTTTGGAAAACGTCGGCTTATCGCCGCTAAGTTTAGGAAGATACGCATCAAAGGGCATGGCAATATTGCGGCTGAACATGCGCCCAACCGGTGTCAAAACCAGATGGTGCTCGTTCAGTTCCACCAGACCGTCTTGTGCAGGCGCTTCCAGTTGATGCAAGGAATCGGCGAAATGGGCTTTGAAATCAATGCCGAACCGGTTGTTGATTTCGCTGTACTCAATCCGGCCCTGGCATAAAATCGCCAGAATCACCTGTTGGCGCAATTTATCCTCATCGCTCAGCACATAACCACGCATTACCGGAATGCGATCGTTATCCAGCGCCTCGTAATACTGCGAAAGTTTGCGCCAGTTCTGGGCAAAATGGCCTTGCAAGCCGCTGATGGCGCTGACTCCGAAGCCGTATAAATCGCTGGGCAGGTGGCCTTTCTGGACGGTATAGCCCATAAAGTTCCGGTGCAGTGTGCCTTTTTGCAATGCCTGACCCAGTTCATCCTGCGGTTTGGCGAAGTGGTCCATTCCAATATACAGGTAGCCTGCTTCGGTCAGCAATTGCAGGGCGATTTGCAAAATGCGGAACTTGGTTTCGGTTTCCGGCAAGGCATCCTCAGGAATCTGGGTCTGGTGCGGGCTGAGCCACGGCACATGCGCGTAGCTGTAGAGGGCAATCCGGTCCGGGCTGAGGGCGATAACCTCTTGCACGGTTTGGGTAAAACGTTCCACGGTTTGGAAGGGCAGGCCGTAAATCAGGTCGAAGTTTAACCCTTCAAAGCCCAACGCGCGGCAATGCTTCACCATGTGAGTGGTCATATCCAGCGGCTGCACCCGGTGAATGGCTTCCTGCACCTGCGGGTTAAAGTCCTGTACCCCCAGGCTGATGCGGTTAAAGCCCAATTCTTTGAGGACGGTCAGTTGCTCTGGCGTCGTTACGCGCGGATCGACCTCAATGGCCACTTCCGCATCCGGCGCGAGTTGAAACAGGCTGGTCTGAAACTTGAAGAGCCGCTCCATTTGTTCTTCGGATAAATAGGTCGGTGTGCCGCCGCCCCAATGGAATTGCACCACCGGGCGGGAGCGATCCATCCAGGCTGCAATGGTTTCCATTTCCTTGAACAGGTAGCCCAGGTATTTTTCCGCTTGATCGCGCTGCTTGGTAATCACCACGTTGCAGCCGCAGAACAGGCAACGCTGTTCGCAAAACGGCAAATGCGCATAGAGTGACAACGGATGAGGATTGGCGCCCTGGTTCGTTTGCCGAATGGTCAGCTCATGCGCTTGGGCGTCATAACTATCCTGCCAGACGGGAGCGGTGGGATAGCTGGTATAGCGAGGCCCGGCGGTATTGTATTTTTGCAATAGCTCTTTGTTGATGGATGAGGCGGGGGAATCCATGGGAAAATGCCTCCAATTTATAGTTCGCGTTAAGGTGTGCGCGCGAGTGCGCTTTCTTTGACTAAATCGACCAGCAGGCGTACATTGTCCACCGGCGTCGGGGGAAGAATGCCGTGCCCCAGGTTGAAGATATAGCCTTGGTTGCCGCCTTCCCGAATGAGAGACTGTACCATCGGTTTTAATACCTCTGGTGAGACAAACAGGGCGGTAGGGTCCAGGTTGCCTTGCAGGGCGAAACGAGGGCCGACAATATCCCGTGCGGAGGAAATCGAGGTCAGCGGATCCACGCTGATGACATCCGGCCCGGCTTCAGCCATCAACGGGAGTAAGCCCCGGCTGTTGTTGACATACAGAATGACAGGCGCCTGTTCGCGGCTCAGGCCGTCAATAATCTGCTTATGATAGGGCAGGATGAACCGGCGGTACTCTTCCTCAGAGAGGATGCCGCCCCAGGTGTCGAACAATTGCACCACCTGGGCGCCCGCTTCAATCTGGGCGTTCAGGTACAGGGTGACGGTTTCGGCAAGCTTGCCCAGCAACCGGTGCAATACGTCCGGCGCGGAGTACATCATGCCCTTGATTTTAGCGAACTGCTTGCTGCCGCCGCCTTCAATCATATAGGTGGCCAGCGTCCAGGGGGAGCCAGCAAAGCCAATCAGGGTGGTTTCCGGGCTGGAGGCTAACTCCGAGCGCAGTTTCCGCAGAATGTCCATGACGAAGCCGGTTTTTTCCACCGGGTCGGGAATAATCAGCCGGTCTACATCGGCAGCATTCTGAATCGGGTTCGGGAAAGACGGGCCACCATCGCCAAACACCACTTCCATACCCATTGCTTCCGGCGGAATCAGGATATCCGAGAACATAATCACGCCATCCATGCCGAATGCCTTGAAGGGTTGCAGACTGACCTCTGCGGCCAGATCCGGACTTTTGCACAGTTCCAGAAAGCTGACCTTTTCCCGAATGGCCCGATATTCCGGCATATAGCGGCCCGCCTGGCGCATCAACCAGACCGGCGGACGGTCCAGAATTTCGTTTCTACAGGCACGAACGAGGCGGGGGGCGGAGTGAGGAGTGCTCAAGCGTATAAATCCTTTAATTTTAGTGTGTTTGTGAGGGCGTGGTGTTTAAAAAAATTGCTTGACAAGGGTTGGAACACCGCTATCATACCCCAAATCCGTTTGAACACCAAAAACGCGGATCATTGTGAATCCCTTGCATGTGTAGTAGAGTCAACCATGCCTATTGGCCGATAAATTGGTATTTTTATAACCATTCACCGCCTTGATCCGATCCGAACCCGATGTCCGCTTCTCTGAATGCCGGTTGGTGAGCCCAGCCCCAAATTGCCGGGCATTGCCAGCGGAGGAACCTGAATGTCATCCCCCGAATCTTATTACAGCACCAGCCTTTCTCCGAAGCAGGCGAACTTTATTTATTGGCTGAACGGGTTGGCGCCGGTTCTCACCAACGTTGTAACGCCGTTGGTGGTGTTCTATAAAATGTCCCGCACCAACGTGTCGGACGTGGTGAAGTACAATCAGCAGGTCAATGAAGTCGGACGGCAATTTGTCAGCGGGACCATTGGCTTATTGAGTTATTTTGGCGGCGGTGAGCTGACGCGTGGCTTGTTGAATATGGTGTTCGGGCGAACCCAGGGTATGCCGGGCACAGGGCAAACACGGGGAATGGACGAGGCCACCCGGCAAATCGCTATGACGGTAGGCGGGGTGTTAATGAGTTTTGTAGGCTTTGCCTTTATACGCCCACTGATTAGCACCAGCCTGATTTGTAAATTCCTGAAGGCGGAAGGGGTGCAGGTCAGCCTGAAAAAAGAAGAAGCGGAAGCCATCATCGATGGGGCGAAAGATTCTATCTCCAATATTTTTCATGCGGATAAGGCAAAATTCTTGTTGGAAGAAAAAATCAAGCACCTGACTGCTAAAGAACTGGGCACCCCTTCCAACGGTCGGTTGATGAATTACATTCAGCACAAGGTGGACGAGCATCTGGTTCCCGATGGAAAGCCGGACCTGAAAAAAACGGCCATTTACTCTACGGCGCTGCTGAGCGGTTACTTGTCGGTGTTAACCGGCTTACTGTGGGGAATGAACCGCCTCTTGGGTGGAAAAGCACCCAATCCTCCCGCACCCTTTTTGTCCCAAGCGCCGTTATACATGCCAAGCCAAGAGAACGGCCCTCCATTTCAAGGACTGTCTTATCAACCAACGATGCCGTCTTTGCCATTGAAGGCCACCGTGTTTAATGCCGGGTTCAACCCAGGTTATGCGTATGGCGGCACTCAACCCAGACTGTCACCCTGGTCTTAAGCATTCGCTAGCCCATATCTGGTATAACGGAAGCGGATTTTGCCGGAGCGGGCTGTCGGCGGGAGAGCCAATACCCAACGCCAAAGCCCAGCCCGCTGAATCCGACTCCCAGCAGGGTGGAATAGGGCCAATCCGGCCAATGCAGTATATCGGGTACCAGATGATTCTGGAACAAGATGCTCAGCAGCACGATCATGCCCCCGCAGGTCATGCCCAGCACACCGCTTAATCGCCCCGGATGTTTGAGGTACAGCATGCCAACCACCGGAATGAACATGCAGGATGCGTAGATATCCGCAGAAATCCACAGGATTTTGATGAGATCCTGAAAATACAACGCAATGGCCATGGCGGGCAGCACAATCAGCACCGTGGCAATCCGCCCGGCCCAAATCAGCTCCCGTGTTGAGGCGTGGGGGCGTAGAAAACTCTGGTAGATATCGCGGGTTAAGGTCAGGCTGCCCACATTCATGGTGGAGTCCATCGTGGAGGTGACGGCGGATAAAAAGCCCATCAGCACGAAGGCACAGAGAAACGGATTGGGAATGCGCTGGGCTAACGCAATTAGTACCGCGTCGTTCTTGCCGAGCAGCTGGGTGCTGAGCAGGCCGATGGCGGTAATCATGCCGAATAGCAGCAACATCACCAGCAGGGCTTGCCATCCGGCCCTAAACGCCTGCTCCTCGTTGCGGGTGGAGGACATGCGCTGCCACATTTCCGGGGCAATGCACCAGGCCAGCACAAAGGTGAAAACCAGGAAGATGTTTTGCTGCCATTGATGGGTTAAATTCCAGAAATGAGGCGGCTGCTGCGTAATAAAGTGCTGCCATGCCGCCGGGGTTGGGATGGCTTCGGATGATGTAAACAGCAGCAGAACCAGAAAACCGGCCACAATGAAGATGATTTGGGCGATATCCGTGACGACCACCGTAAAATACCCGCCCCACATGGCGTAACTGACGACAACAGCGGTGCTGATAATAGTGGCCCAGGTAATGTCCAGCCCGAACATCAGTTGAAAAAACTTGCCCGCCACAACCATTTGGGAACTGATCAGAACAGTGCCCGATGCCAGAATAATCAAGGCCAGTAGCAGGCGTCCTAGCTTGCCGTAATGGGCCTCCACCGCTTCCGGCTGAGACATGAAGTTCTGCCGGGCGACCGGCTTTGCCATAAATAAGGTGATGATAATGAAGGAGAGGATGGACGGCAGCACAATCTGCCAGGCGCCGCTTAAGCCCTGATCATGAAAGGCATTGATGGAGCCAAGCGTGGAGGCGGCCCCAAACCACGATGCCGCCAATGTCAAAGCCACCGGGAAGGAACCCAGTGACCGGCCTGCCAGGAAGAAGTCCTTCAAATCGCTTACCCGGCGCGAGAAGAAACGGGCTGCCAGAAGCACAACGGCAAAGTAAGCGATTAGCAATATTAAAGTCGGCGTCATGATTGGAAGAAAACCACCGGGGTTTTTCGGTTGCCCCTTCTTTGGTTGCTCCTTCTATGGATGCTTATCAGGGCAATCAAGGTTTCAGGTTCAGTGGAATGTCCAGCTTAAGCAGGCAGTTGCGGAAATCATCCGGCAGCTTGCGGATGCAATCTTCCACAGTCGGATAGGCCGGAAGTTTTCCGATGAGCCGCACCTGATGGTGGGTGATGGCGTCATCCAGCGGTTTGGGCAAAGGATCTTCACCGTAGCGGTTCAAAATCAGGGAAGGGGTATGCAGGAGTTCTCCCTCCTGGGGTGGAATCCAGCTTGAAAAGCCTTCCGGCGTTAAAATTTCCAGTGAGCGAAGACGCTCATCCGGCAATAAGTTGTGCAATAGCGGGTGATGGCCGTCAATAATGACGTAATCATAAGTTTCCGCCAGCCGGTTCAAGCCGTAACGCAGCTTTTCACGGGCGACCAGATCAATCTCGTCCGGCAAACTGCCGACGGTAATCAGCTCATTCTCTTCGCCGACGGCCACGGTCAAGTCGCTAAATACCCAGTCCACGGCCTCACGGGAGCCTGTCGCATCCGTTTGCTGACTGAAGATCCTTCCCAGGGTCAACTGAGGGGATTCCGGGGCCATCATGGTCGTCAAACGCTGATCGGGGGATGCATCAATATACAATACCGACGCGGGGAAAAGTTCATCGCCCAGAATGTTGGCTAAGGTGGTTTTACCGGCACGGGGCCTTCCGATCAATTCAATAATCGCCTGCATGGACGGGTCTAAATCTCTCGCTCAAACTAACGGGGTTGGCTGCTTTTCAAGGCTTCGCTCAAGGCTTTTTCCAGGGTTTGCACCTTGCTTTCCAGTACTTTTACCTTTTCTTCGGCCTCTTCACGGGAAACGTCCTTGCGTTCCAGCTCCCGGCTGGCCTTTTTCTTCTGCTCGCCCACAATCAACAGGCGCTCCCACATTTTCAGCAGAATGGCTCCGCCCAGCAGCAGGCTGCAACCGCCCAGCAGCAAGCCCAGCGATACCGGCGACAGGGTTTCTGTGAAAAACTGGACCGGGGTTTGAACCGCCAGATTCTGAACGATTAACGCCAGGGTCAGGGCCAGAAAAATGACCGCCACTAGGTTTAAGAGCAATCGTTGAGCTTTAAGCATTGCATTCCGCCTTTGTTGGGGAAGTGGCCTTCGGGTACCGCCCGGCGGGAATACCTCCAGCATCGGACAGATTTCTGCCTTATTTTGCCCCAAATCGATTGATCTTTCAATTTTATTGTTAAGTTGAAAGTTCTTGCAACCAATGCCAAACGCGGGTGAGCTCCGGATCCTGGGGGATTTCAAAGGTCAGGCGCTCTTCGGTCAGCGGATGGGTAAAGCTGAGTCGAAACGCTTGTAGAAGCTGGCCTTGGGTTTTAAGCTTGATCACTTTATCAATGCCGCTGCCGTACAAGGGATCTCCCAGTAACGGGTGCCCGATATGGCTCATATGGACCCGAATCTGGTGGGTTCGCCCGGTTTCCAGGCTCAATTCCAGCAGGGCGTATTTGTCGCCAATGCGCTCCAGCACCTTCCAGTGGGTGACCGCATGCCGGCCGTCTTCAATAATGGCCATTTTGTCCCGGTTTTTAGGATTCCGGCCAATGGGGGCGTTTACGGTGCCCTGGTCGGTGGTGAACTGTCCTTGGGCAATGGCCCGGTAATCCCGGCGGGCGGTTTTTTCCTTCAGTTGGTCCGACATGTGAAAGTGGGCCGCATCGGTTTTAGCCACCATGAGCAGGCCGGAGGTTTCCCGATCCAGCCGGTGTACAATGCCGGGGCGAATCATACCATTAATGCCGGAAAGGCTGCTGCCACAATGTGCCAGCAAGGCGTTTACCAGGGTGCCGTAACGCTCTCTGCCGGTGGGGTGGGTCAGCATGCCGCTGGGTTTATTGACCACCAGCAGCGCATCATCCTCATAAACCACTTCCAGCGGTATGGCTTCCGCTTCCAGGGCAATGGGTTGGGCTTCCGGAATGGTGACTTGCAGTGTGTCCCCTTCCTTTAACCGGAACGAAGGCTTGGTTTCCCTGGCCTGATTGACCGTAACCATGCCTTCTTTAATTAAGGACTGAATCCGCTCCCGTGACAGGGAAAATTCTTCCAACTCGGTGGCCAGCAACTTATCCAGCCGTTCCCCCTGGCTTTCCTCATTCACAATCAGTCGATGCTGGTTGGCTGGAACTTGGGGCCGGCTGTGCTGTTCGGGCATAATGGGCTGTCGATCATTCATTCCCGGACGGTTCTTGAGCAGGCATGGGTTTTATCGACTCCTCTGCCGGCTGATGGGTGAGTTGCCGCCAGGCCAGCACAATGACGCCGCAAAAAATAAAGCTGTCCGCCACGTTAAAGATTGGGTAATGGATGGCGACCACGTCAAAATAATCAATCACATGCCCCAACAGCAGCCGATCCAGCAAATTGCCGAGCGCGCCACCCAGTACCAGGGCAGTGGCCAGCAGTTCGCCTTTCAGGAATTGTCGACGACTGAAGCCATAGACCAATAAGATCAGAAACAGCAATGCCGTCAGGCCGGTTAACAGTTGCGGCTGGTTTCGCAGCAGGCTGAAAGCCGCGCCGGTATTGTAAGCCAAGGTCAGGTGGAACACATCCGGAATAACCGGCAAGGACTCCTTAGGCACTAAATAGGTCTGGGCCAGCCACTTTGACGCCTGATCCAGCAGGGTAAACCCAGCGGTCAGCCCCAAGAGAATCCATTTGGAATGGGTGTTCATCGGTTAGTCTTGCGGTTCGCCCATGTCCGGCTCAGACTGATTGGGGCCGGACATCGTATCGTCCTCCGCCGAGTTGCCGGTTGTGTTTGGCTCTACTTTTACTTTGCCGTCTGCGGTGTAGTGCACTACCTGTTGAGCGGGATTCTCTTCTTTAAATGTGCTTTTGGGTGTCACGTTTACACGCTTCACCACAGTCAGGATGCCCTTCAGGTTAATGGTGGGCCGCTCTTGTTCGTCCTGGCCGATTTCGGTAAAGCCGACGGTGGCGGTCACCACTTCGTTGTTATTGGTGGCATTGGCTTTAAAAATGCGCTCCAAATCGGTTTTATCGGAAGATAAAGTCCTGAACTTGTCTTTGCTGGAGTGCTGCGGATAGGTCAATGCCTCCTGAGACAGGGTGGCAAACGCGATGTTGCCGGAGGGGACGCCGACTTTTACCCGAGCCGTGTACGGCTCGCCGGAAAATACCTGTTCGGGCGTCTCTACGTCAATATTCACGTTTTCAAACGGGCCGTAGGTAATGGTGGCTTTTTCGTATAAGGTGGCATCGCTCTGGATTTCCCAATGCTTGCCCAGCCGGTGCAGGTACAGCATGCCGCGGGAACGGCTTTTCATGGTGCCGGGCTTGGTGCTGATGACCGGGTCCACTTTGGCGGTCGCCGTGGCGGTATCAATACTTTCTACGGTGGTCCAATCCCCATTGATGCGAATTTCCAGGATCTGGCTTTCATACTTGATATCGGGAAACATTTTCCAGGTGTCCTGAATCAGCCCGCGAATGTCCTTCAGGCTGAGGCTGTCGCCGCTGATGAAATTGGGAGAGTAATGCTTCAGCACGCCTTCCATATCGTGACGGTTGGAGGCGGCCATCAGATCGCGCAAAACCTCCTGTACGGCGGTCATATCCTGGAGGTCGGCCTTGGGCGTTTCCATCCGCATGGGAGAGGAGGGCGCCGGTTTTGCCGCATGCGACACAAGGGGCAGCGCGGCAGAGGTGGCCAGCATGGTAATCAGGGAGAGAGAAAAGACGATTTTGCGCATGATTCACTCAATTCGAAGCTTAACGAATGTCCCCTTATTGTAACCGAAGTTAAAGACGCTGCACGTCCTAAAAGCGGAGGAGCCGTACGGGTCAGCCTGAGTCTCGATTTTGGCAAGGGATACTACTCCAGATGCGAAACAGGCGGGCATGTTCCCTGAAATTCGTCAGGGATGGTTGGCAGGATCAAACATCGGCCGAGGGCGGTGCGTAAGCCGTCTATAAATAATTGAGCAGACTGGTCTGCAGCAGTCGCCCCGTCACGGTAAGGGATGCCTGAAACACGTTCTGTTGCTGGTTCAAGTCGGCAATGGTTTTGGCCATGTCAATGTCCTGAATGGAAGCGTATTGCTTGGTGAGAACCGACTTGCGCTCATCCAGGCGGCCCTGGGTGACTTCCAGGCGGTTAGAGGCCGAGCCGATAATAGCCTGTTTGCTGAGGACGGTATTCAGGTCGGTGGTTAATTCGTCCAGGCGGTTGCGGATTTCAGTCAGCTGGTTGGGATCGCCGCTGGCCTGGAGGCTCAGTTTCAAGTCAATCAAGGTTTTAAACACCCCGTGAGAAGCGGCGGAATAGGTAGAAGGCAAGGGCGGCCCGGCGGCGGTGACCCCGACCTGTCCCAGCAGGTCATCTCCGTTGATGTTGGTGGTGATTTGCACACCACGGGAAATATCCACGCTGCGCTGCCAGCTTTCGGTAGGGGGGGTGCCGTTATAGGAAATATCGTCTCCGGTGCGGCTAAAGGGGGGGATGTCGGTCCTAAAGCCTCCGAAGAGGTATTTGCCGCTAATATCGGTATTGCCAAGTTGCACCATTTGGTTGATTAACTGGTCGATTTCCAGGGCAATCGCATTCCGGCCGTCTTGGTTGTTGGTGAAGTTCGCGCCCTGCGTCGCCAGTTCCTGGGCCCGCTGAACGAGTTCCACCATGTTGTTGATGACCGTGTCGGCGGTATTTACTTCGGAAATGGCGTCCTGAATGTTGCTGGAATACCGCGCGTCGGTTTTCAGGGTATTGGAGAGGTCCAAAATGCGGGTCAGCCCGATGGGGTCATCGGAGGGCTTGTTGATATTCTGCCCGGAGGAAATCTTTTCCTGCATGCTGGTTAACAGGGACAGGTTTTTGCCCAGGTAGTTCAATGCCTGATTGCTCATTAGCGAAGAGGTGATGCGATTGATGCCCATGATGAACCACTCCTTTTAAACCGTGCCTTAAACCATGCCGATAATGCTTTGGATCACTTCGTCGAAAACCTTGATGGCCTTTGAGGTCGCTTCGAAGGAGCGCTGGAAACGCAGCAAGTCAATGGTTTCCTCGTCCACGTTCACGCCGCTCAGGGACTGACGGCGCAAATCGATGGTCTGGGTCAGGTTTTCCTGGATATTGCTGCCGTTCTGATAGGTTTGACTGTCGATACTAAGCTTGGAAATGGTGCCGTTCAGGTAATCCACAAAGCTGGTTCCCAGGGCGGCGAAGGATTGATCCCGAAGCTGGGCGATGGCGGTTGCGTTCCGTCCGTCACCCACGCCGGCAAATCCGCCGGTGGCCGTGGGGTCATCAATGGCGGCGGCAATCAGGCTGGGATCATTTACAATGGCGGGGTTTATTTCCCAGTGAAACAGGTTGAGCGGTTGGCCGGGATTGATGGCCGCGTTCTGCAGGAACAGGTCCGGTGGGCCTAGGTTTCCGTTCTGGTCCCGGCCGGCGGCTTGCAGATTGTTGATTTCCGTGGCAATGGTGTCCACCAACGTGTTCAGCTTGCCCAAAATGCCCTGGACGGTGCTGAGACCCGGATCGTTTCCGCCCATGTCCAAGATGCCCTTGATTTTACCGCCGGTGATCTCCGAACCGGTGGCATCGTTCAGAATCACGCCGCTTGTTACGGTTTGCACCAGGGAAGGCACGTCGGCCGGGTCCGGTGCCGGGCCGGGATTCTGGATGACTTCCAGGCTATCGACCTGGCGCCCGCCCAAAACCATATTTTCCCCACCAATGCTAAGGTCGAGCTGGCCGTTGTCGTAGTTGGTAATTTTAATATCCACCAGCTTGGACAGGTCATCCAGCAGCTTGTCCCGCTGATCCAGCAAGTCGTTTGGTTCCGCACCGGAAGCCTTAATCGTGACGATATTGCTGTTGAGGGAGGCAATGGCGGATAACTTGCTGTTCACTTCCGATACATTGATAGCCAACTGGCTGGTGTTGAAGCTGGTTGGCACCAGCGCATCGCCAACCAGGTTCTTGCGCAGATCGTAAAGCTGGGTGGCTTGCAGTTGCACAATGGACACCAAATCCATGGATTGCTGGATGAAGTTGGTGCGGGTGGCGGAACTTTCCGGGTGCAGGCTTAATTCCTGGGCGGAATCGAACAGGGTTTGCAGGGTGTTGTTCAGGCTGTTGGTGGAAGGCTCATTCATAATGCCTTCCAGTTGCGCCAGAATGTCGCGCATATCCGTGTTCATGCCCAGCTTGCCACTGGCCAGTCGGAACTGGGTATCCAGGAACAGATCCCGGCTGCGGCTGATTTTTTCCACCACCGGTCCCTGACCGATTTGATTCGCGGTTACCTCGTGCCTTGACGTGGGCGTATAGGCCGGGGCGGCGGCTAAATCAACCCGCTGGCGGCTGTAGCCTGGCGTATTGGCGTTGGAAATGTTATGGCTGATGGTGCTTAACGCGTTCTGAGTCGCCACGAGGCCGCGATGAGCGTTAAATAAACCGAAAAATCCCGGTGTAATCATTAATGGAAACCTCTCTGGAGGAATAATCCTCTTTCACTTTCCCGGTGGTTTTTTGAGGGGTTGATTCTGGTCTGATGAACGGTTAGTTGATGAACTGGGGGCAGGTTGCCTGCTTGACTGCTATGCGGAATGGTTAATGGTTGACTGGGGCAGGGTGGCCGGGTTGGCAGCGGGCTGTGCCGTGTTTTTCGTTCCCTGGGCAGTGTAAGACGCCGCCTCCGGGGTAATGGCGTTGGCGATAATTTCAATGGTGTCCTGCAGCCATTGCAGGGAAATCGTCAGCAGATCCCGGTTGTCCCGGTTCAGGCTGTCGGCGGTTTTAATGGCGCTAATCAGCCGCTCCCGGCAATCGGTGAATCGGGGAATTTCCTGCTGGGGCAGGGTGGGTATCAGGTCGCTAAGGGTTTGGCCGTCGTGGCCCATCCGGGTCATCAGGGCGCGGCGGTCTTTTTCCAGCTGGGCCGCTTTTTGGCTCAGCGTCAGCAGTTCCCGGTCTAGTTTACCTAAGCCCTGGGGCTGGCCGGCTGCCAGCATTTCGTTTTTGCGGATCATTTTTTCCGCTGCCGCTGCGTATTGACGAATTTCATCCTCTAAAATGCCATGCAGAATATCCAGGCATTCGGTTGGGGTGGGGTTGGTTCTGATGTCTGTCATTGGCGTTCTCTCCTTTACACCCGATAATCCGCGAACAGGCTTTCACCGTGGACGTAAGCGCGACGAATGTCTTGCTCGCTCACGCCGACAAAGCCCGCTTTTTCAGCTACTTGCTGGATTTCCTGTACTTTTTGAGCCCATTGGGGGGCAACGGCCTGGGATACGGAAGGCGTGGAATCCAAGGTAGGGCGGGCCACTTCAATGGCCGGGGACGCGCTGGGGCTGGCCGGCGCAGTCTGCTCGTTGGCATTGGTTTTGCTGGCCCGGCGGGCTTCCCAGGCTTGCTGGGCTTTTAACAACTGAATGGATTGTGTCCCGGAATCAATACGCATTAGAAACTCACCTCACCTGTTTTCCCTGTTCCCTGAATCCCGTTGCCCGTTTGATTGCTGTTGGTTTGAGTTGTATCGGCTTTCATGTTTTGAGACATCTGGCGGTAAATGGACTCCGCCAGCCCGAATCCGCTGCCGCCCTGACGGGTGGTCATGGATTTGGCGATTTCCTGGTTGAGCATGCCGCGGAAGTATTGTTCGCTGCTGCCGCCGCTTAAAATGCTGTTTTCCCGGTCGATGGTCTTATCCATCGCATCCAGCATTTGCTGTACGAAAATCGCCTCGAATTCCTGGGCCGCTTTCTTCAGTTTTTTCTGGTCAGCGGTGCCGGGATTCAGGAACTGGCGCTGCATTTGCTGGATTTTGGACGCATCAGCCTGCCCCTGCCATTGCAGGTTGCCGGTTTGCAGGTTGGTGTCCATTGGGTTCATTGAATTAGTCCTTTAAATCGTTCTGGTAAATCTTTCTGGTAAATCGTCCTGCGTTAGATGATTTCCAGGGCGGCTTCCAGGCTACCGGCGGCTTTTAACGCCTGTAGCACGGAAATTAAATCGCTAGGGGTTACACCCAGGGCGTTCAGGGCGCCTACCAGATCTTGCAGGGTGGCGTTGGGGCCTAGTTTTACCAGGCTGCCCTTGGCTTTATCGATGCTGATGTCGCTATTGGTTACGCCCACGGTCTGCCCGCCGGAACTTAAACTGCCGGGCTGAGACACGCTGTTGGTGGTGCTGACGCTGACCGTAATACCGCCGTGGGCCACGGCTGCGGGCAGCAGTTTTACGTTATTGCCGATTACGATGGTGCCGGTACGCTCGTTCACTACTACTTTGGCGACTTCTTCGGTGCCGTCCACGGTAACGTTTTCAACCTTGGACAGGAAGGCCACCCGGTTATCAATGAACTGATCCGGGAAGATCACCCGCACCGTGCTGCCGTCGATGGCTCTGGCCGGGCCGACGGTTTTGGTAATGGCTTCGGCCATGCGGCTGGCCAGGGTAAAGTCGGTTCTGTTCAACACCAGCTCCATACCGGCTTCATCGCCGATGGTGGTGTGAATTTCACGCTCCATAATGGCCCCACCCGGAATGCGGGCGGAGGTGGTAATAGCGGTACGCTTGGAGGAGCCGCCTGCGCTGACGGACGTGCCGCCGGTAGACAGCGCGCCTTGGGCCAATGCCACAATTTCTCCGTTGGGAGCGCGTAATTCGGTGCTGATTAACACGCCGCCTTCCAGACTGGAGGCATCCGCCATTGAGGAAACCACCACATCCAGCGGGTCGCCTTCTTTCGCAAAGGGAGGAACCAGGGCGGTCACAATCACGGCAGCGGTGTTGGTGGAACGGATGTCGTTATCGTTGTTCAAACGGCCGTTGAAGTTGTTGATCAGGTTGGCGGTGCTGGTTTGGGTGGAACGGCTTTTATCGCCGGTTTTGCTGAGGCCGACGACCAGCCCGTAACCAACCAGCTGGTTATTCCGAACGCCTTTGACGTGGGAAATGTCTTTAACGCGCAATTTGGCGGCTTGTGCCGGGCTGGTAAAGCAAGCGGACCCGGCAATCAAAACCAGCATCAGGGTGCTTGCTATAATTTTTTTCGAATGTTGAAAGCTTGCGTTCATCTGAGCTTGCACCCCGTTAATTAAAGAATTGGTAAATCTTGTTGGCGATGCCGTCGTTCTGCTGACGGCTGATGACGCCCTTGCCGTTCTGCAACATTTGGAAGTTGCCGACGCGAGAAGACGGAATCTGGTTGAAGCGATCCAGGTAATAGGGCTTCACAATGCCGCTCACCATCAGATCGGCGCGTTCCTTGTTGGCCATAATGGTTTTCTGGCCTTGCACCATCAGGTCGCCGTTGGGCAGCACTTGCACCACCTGGCAGGTAACGGTGTCGTTCATGGTGGTGTTGCGCTTACTTTCCGCCTTGCTGCCCAGGTTGTTGGCGTTGTCCATCCCATCGAAAGAAGGTGCTTTCAGCAGGTTCTCCACCTTTTTGGTGCCGGCAATGGGCACTTTGCCGAGCATAAAGCTCAGCATGCGGTTATAGAAGTTGCTGCCGTTCTCTTCAATGGTTTGGGTGCGGGTAATCTTGAGTTCGGAAGTCACGTTTTCGGTAGCGGTTTCGTTGATGGTAATGGTCACCAGATCGCCCACTTCGCGGGAGATGGGCGGTGTGAACAAGGAGCGGGGCCTTAAAGGGGCCTGGGCATCGTACGTGGTGCTGGCCCGGAACAGGGACTCGGCCTCGGCTTCCATCATTTGGGCTGCGCTTGTCACAATCAGGGAAAACAGCGCGCAGGCCAGGACACGCCGAATTTTTCTGCTGGGCGCTTTCCCGGTGTTGGCATTGCGTTCTTTCATCTCTGTTACTCCCTGATGGTTGACTCTCTCTTGAACCGTTTCGCTTGTCTGGATAGGGGTTAGATCTCTGTTGGTCAGATCTCCGGAGGTTAGATCTCCACTAGCACCTGGTTTTTATCGATGACCTTGGCGCTGTAGTATTTGCGCTGGTACACGGCCTGACGAACCCGGATGGTTTCCCCGACCCGGCCGTTGGCCAAGGCGATGCCCGGCACCGTAATGGTCATGCCGCTTTCGTTGGTGATTAAAATGGTTACCTGGTCGTTGTAAGTGACTGCGGGAGGGATGATAACCTTGCGGGCGTCCAGAATTTCGCCGGGACGCAGGTTGACCCGCGCAATGTAATCGCTCAGGTTGCGTTCGGAGCCGACCGCGTAGCTGTAGCTGTGGCTCACATTCTTGGTTTGCAGCGAGAAATCGCTGGCCCGCAACGGTTGGTTGGCATTAACGATGTTTTTAACCACCCATACCGGCTTTTTAATCACCAGCTGCACCGGTACGCCGATTTCCCGGCTGCTGCCATCGACGGCTTCCAGGTGTACCCGGATGATGCTGCGCTCTGAATAGGTATCGCCCAGTGGGGACTCGGCAGTGATCTTCACGTCCGCTGCCGTTTTCGCTTGCGGAAAGTGGAACGGGGCCGCCGGCACTTTAACGACCTGAACGCTGACGTATTTGCGCTCATTGGCGGATACCAGCGCCTGGATTTTATCCTGCACATGGGCCGTTACGGCTTCCCGAACTTGGGCCTCGGTCACTTCCGCCGCTTGAGCAACCGTGGGCATGCCGCCGCAGAGCAGGGTGGCTCCGGCAAGCAGGACGCTCAGGCTATTCAAGGTGGTACGGAAGTATTTCATATCAGCCTTTCAGGTTGTTTATACGGTGTTATTGGCGGTTTTCAGCAATTCATCGGAGGCCTGAATCACTTTGGAGTTGGCCTCAAATGCGCGTTGGGCGCTAATCAGGTTGATCAGCTCCTCTACGATTTGTACGTTGGAACCTTCCAGGTAACCTTGGGTGATGGTGGTCTTGGAGAAATCGCCCTGACCGGCGGTGCCTTGTACGGCGGAACCGGATGCGGGGGTTTCCTGGAACAGGTTACGGCCAACACTTTCCAGACCGGCAGGGTTGGCAAAGCGTACCAGTTGAAGCTGGCCAACCTGGTTTAGGGTGCTGGAGCCGGCTTGCCGGACGGAAATGGTGCCGTTCAGGCCCACGATAATATCGGTGGCATCGTTGGGAATAGTGATGTTGGGTTGCACCGGGTAGCCGTCGGTGGTAACCAAGGTGCCGTTGGCGTCGCGCTTGAAGCTGCCGTCGCGGGTATAGCCTATCAGGCCGCTGTCGGTTTGCACCTGGTAAAAGCCGTCGCCCTGAATGGCCATATCCAGCGGATTGCCGGTCTGTTGAATGGAGCCCGGCAAGAAAATGCGCTGGGTAGCGGATACCTGAACACCCAGACCGACCTGCACACCCACCGGGTCGGTGGTGCCCTGATCGCCGATGGAACCGGCGGTGGAGTAGGTCTGGCTGAGCAGATCCTCGAACTCGGCGCGGGCTTTTTTGTAGCCGGTGGTGTTCACGTTGGCTACGTTGTTGGCGATGATGTCGATGTTAAACTGTTGGCTCTGGGATCCGGTCGCTGCCGTGTAGAGTGCTCTGAGCATACGGGCCTCCGATTGCTGGGTGGGTCAAGTCTTAACGGCTTTTGCCGACGTCATTGACGGCTTTGCCTAGGGCTTCATTGTGCATGTGGATGTTTTTCTGAAGAGCTTCGTACAGGCGCATTCCCTGAATGTTGTTCACCAGTTCCGAAATGGGGTTTACGTTGGATCCTTCCAGCGCGCCTTGCTGGACTTTGTAGCCAACCACCTGGGCGGGGGGTAATTTTTCACTGTTGGGGGTGGCCTGGAACAGGTTCTCCGTTACTTTTTCCAGGGATTGGTTATCTTTGAAGCGGGTAATAAGCAATTGATCGATCTGGCGACCTTTGCCGCTGATGTTGCCTTGGCCGGTAATGCTGAAGGGCCCGTCATCCAGTTTCACCTGGATGTTGCCCAGCTTGCCCTGCACGTAATCGCCGTTGGTGGTGGTCAGGAAGCCCTGGGCGTTAATGGTGAAATTGCCGGCGCGGGTGTAATATTCTTTGCCGTCAGCGGCGGATTTGACGGTGAAAAAGCCGTCGCCGTGGATGGCTAGATCGAAGGTGTTGCCGGTTTCGTGGATGGAGCCTGCCGTAAAGTTCATAAAGCTCTGGTACACTTTACTGCCGGTCATAATGCTGCCCACGGGAGTCTGGCCTTCGCCGTCCATTTTGCTGATCAGCATCTGCGGGAAAGTCTGGAAGTTCAGCTTGTTGCCTTTAAAGCCAACGGTGTTTACGTTGGCCAGGTTGCTGGCCAGCGTATCGACGGAGGTGGTGGTGGCCAGCATTCCGGCGGCGGCGGTGTACAAACCTCTCAGCATGCGTTAGCTCCCTTCGGCGGTTTGGTACGCCTGGTAAGATTGCATGACTTTTTGCACGTAGCGGGTGGTTTCCTGATACGGAGGAATGCCGTGATGGCGATCCACCGCGCCCGGCCCGGCGTTGTAAGCGGCCAATGCCATCGGCACGTCCTGGTTGTATTTGTTCAGCAGACCCTTCAGGTATTTGGAGCCGCCTTGAATGTTTTGGGCCGCATCAAAGCTGTTTTTGACGCCCAGTCCGGCAGCGGTACCGGGCATCAGTTGCATCAATCCCTGGGCGCCCACCGGGGAAACCGCTTTGGGGTTGAAGTTGGATTCATTCTTGATAACGGCTTTAATCAGGTTGGCATCCAAGCCTTGCTCAGCAGCCTGGCCTTGAATCAGCGCGTCCAAATCGGTAGGCACTGGGGCCGAGCCATAATTGCCCAAGGCTTGAGATAAGGCGGAATCGAACGCGCCATCAGCCTGAGTGGGCATTGCGGCAGGAGCCGGCTCAAACCGGCTGCGGATTTCCGCGATGCGCTGCAAGGTGGATTGAAGACTTTCCAGAGTCATTCTGCTTTACCTACACACTCTTTTGAACTTTCCCACTGTGGCGTCGGTTTGGGTGATGAACCGGGGATACCCTTCGTTGTTGGGGTTAACCGAATCGGGCTTTCCTTATTCAGGGTATCGGTTTGCTTGGGGCTTTTCATCCGCTATCCGCAGGAACCGAACCGGTAGAGTCCTCTACCTTCTGTATATTTCCTCCGATATTTCCCCCGAAAACTTGATCCATGGGTCGATCTTTCAGGTCGACCATGTGGATGATCCGATGGAAGGGTGGCTGAAATCCGGGCTGGAGTCCGGCTGGTAGTGCGCTGACGAACGGGGCCGGTGTGGTCAATTGGTCTCATTTCAGATAGAGTTATAGAGGGGATTCGCGAATCGGGTGAATCAGATTTGCGTGATTCGGACACCTGATTCGAACACATGGATGGAAGGAGTGTTGAACGCATGAGTGGCACATCGGGATCGGTCGGGTTGAGTACGACGGTGGAACTGAAGGGGCATTTAATCGATTCCCTGACGCTGTCCAAGGTGATCGATGTGGTGCAGCAATTAGGCGGCGACTACCACCTGAACGACATTCGGGTGGGCAGCCTGAAGAAGGATATTTCCTCCATTAACATGACCTTGATGGCGCCCAATCAACAGGTGATGGCGCAGTTAATGGAAGCGATTACCCCTTATGGCGCCGTGCCGGGCGATCAGGAAGAGCCGGAGATACTGACTTGCGAACAGGATGGGCAGTTGCCCAAGGCTGCTTATTCCGTTAAGTTGCCCCAGCGGGTGCATCATCGGGGGGAATGGGTGCCGGTGCAAAACGGCGGTGCCTGGGCCTTGATTCTGGAGCAGGGGCAAGCGCGTATGAAGCCGGTGAGCGAGTTGCGTCAGGGTGATGTGCTGATCAGCGGCACTCACGGCCTGCAATGGTAATTGGGAGGCTGTGATGAGTTCCCTTTCGTCTGCTAAAACCTGGACCTCCCCGGTGGGGGTTACCCCTTTTTCCAAAAGCGGCAAACCGACTATTTTAATGTGCCCGCCCACTTACTTTACGGTGGCCTATGCCATTAACCCCTGGATGGAAGAGGCGTCTCCCTGCGATGAAGCGCTGGCCAAACGCCAGTGGGAGAATCTGTATAAGGCGATTACCGAACAAGCCGGAGCGGATGTGGTTCTGCTGGAGCCGGTGGACGGACTGCCGGATTTGGTATTTACTGCCAACGCGGCGTTTGTGCACAACAACACTGCCGTGATTGCCCACTATAAGTATGCCGAACGTCGGGCGGAAGAACCCGTGTGCGCCGAGTGGTTTGAAAAGCAGGGCTTTAACGTGGTTCGCATGCCGGATCATATCTTTTTTGAAGGGGCCGGGGATGCGTTAACCTGGCAAGACCGGGTATTTGCCGGTTACAAAACCAGAACCGATATTGCATCCCATAGCCTGCTGACGGCGGCCACCGATTTGCCGGTATTATCTATGGAGCTGATTAACCCTCGCTATTATCACATTGATGTATGCCTATGCCCCTTGGCGGACGGGCATTTGATTTACTCGCCGGACGCCTTTGACGAGTACGGTCGGGCGGTGATTGAAGCCAATGTGCCCAAGGATAAACTCATCCCCGTTTCGGCGGAAGAAGCGGCCCGCTTTGCCTGCAATGCGGTAAACGTAAACGATACCGTCATCTTTAACCAGGGCTCCGGGCAATTGACGGACGATTTAAAAGCGCGCGGCTTCAATGTGGTGCAGGTGGATCTCAGTGAATTCCTGAAATCCGGCGGGTCATCCAAATGCCTGACCCTGCGGGTCGGTTAAATCTTGCGGCTGAATTAGCGTCTAAATCACTTTGTTTTCCACGCCATCCAGCGGATTGGCGTTGGGATCCCTTGGAATGGTGTTTTCATCAGACGGCAATTCGTTCTGGTTTCCTGCCGAGTCAGGGCCGTTCAGTCCGGGAATCTCTTCATCGGCTGGGGCGTTCCGCTTTTTGGGAATGGTAATGACCAGTTCCGCCTCATCCCCGTTTTGTTCGGTTCTTTTGCTGATACGATCCGGTACAACCTCCTGCGACGTGCTGAACGACTGCATGAAGCTGGATGTGATGGAAGCCCCGTCTCGCTTGGAACCGGTCTGGCCGGATATCTCAATCCGGTGCGGGCTGACATTCAGCTTTACGCTGCTGGCGTCTTGCGGGTCAGCCAGGGGAACCCGCAGCACATATTTATCGGACAACTCCTGCACATCCACACCTGCCCCGGAAAGCGGCATAGGCATCCCGAAGAAGCTGCCCCCCTGAAGGCCGGGCAGGCCCGCTGAAGGCTCCTGCTCCGGTGGTTGGGATTGCTGTTCCGCTTGCTGTTCGGAATCCAGGTTTGGCAAGCTCTCATCCGCTTGCCCCAGCAAATGATCCAGCTTTTGGCGGGCCGCGCTTTCACCGGGAGATTGAAAGGGATTGGCCCCAAACAGGAAGGCTAGCAGGAGAACCCCTGCCAGCGCCGAAAGCAGGATTTTCTTTTGCTTGTTCATGGCTGGAATTCAAAACCTTCTTTGCGGTAGGTGGCTGTAATAGTGCTGGAGAGTCCGCCCCGTGCGGTAAATTCTCCGGTAATTTCCATGAAGCGGGGTTCGCAAGCGGCTACCAGGTCATCCAGAATCTCGTTGACCACGGCCTCATAAAAAATGCCCCGGTTGCGGAAGCTGAGGAAGTAATATTTCAGCGATTTCAATTCCAGGCAGGTCTGATCCGCCACGTAATCGATGTTGATGGTGCCGAAGTCCGGCAGGCCGGTTTTGGGGCACACCGAGGTGAATTCGGCGACCTCGATGGAGTTGGTGTAATTCCGGCTGGGGTTGGGATTGTTGAATACTTCCAGGGCGGGTTTCTCAGAATAAATTGAACGATCCTGCGGGGCGGTATCCGTCAGGTTTCCGGTGGGAGTCATGGGTTTGCCTTCCATCATCTGCTACAACACGCTCATTATAATATAACGATGGGTCAAAGATAGATGGGAAATCATCGGATGCCGGGCAAATGACCCGCTCCTCAGTAGGAGTCTTCCGGTTCCTGCTGGGCAAAATACTGATCGACCAGGTTGTTGATGCTGTTTCGGAAGAATCGATTGTTCTGCAACATAATTTCTTCCTCAAAACTTTCCAGGGCATCAGCAATGGATTCATTATAGTGTCTGGGTCGCGGAGCGGGTTTTGCCGCAGGTTTGGAAGAATGGGTCTGCATAGGAGTCGCCTTTTTGGAAGCTGCGGCTTGGGGTGCGGCCAATGGCCTGCTCTGCGGCTTTACCGGCAAGGGAGCCGCTGGATGGTATGCGGCTTCGGGCTCCTTGAAGGGGGCTTCCTCTCTGGCAAACGTTTCGGCCTTCGGGGCGGTTTCCATGAATATTTCCGGCTCTGGCGGGGAGGCCGTAGCGGCCGCAATCTCATGGACTTCGGGGCATTCCGGCGTTCTGGCTTGGGTTAAAGAGGCCATTAAAGCGTCCAAATCGGGAGCGTCTTCCTCTGTGGCCTCATCAGTCTGCCCGTAGGCGGGCTCGCCCAGTGAAATGACGCTGGCCGGATCGTCCGGATCGTCATAGTGGCCATAGTCATAGGAAGAGACTTCGCTATTCAATTCGGCATCGCCAACCATATCTTCATCAAAATAGGTTTCCTCGGTGTACGTATTAAAATCCTGCGCCGGTTCTTCCATAAACGAGACTTCTTCCTCTGATGGCAAAGCACCATATGAAGTTTCGTTTTCCTGAGCGAAATCGGAGGAAAGGCCGGAGTATCCAAACTCGGCTTCGGGCATGGCCGGGTTTTCGCGGTGTAGGTTACCGGGTTCGCTTGCCGCCGGGTCGGGATTCATGAACAGGTTATCCGTACATGCAAACGAATCAAAACCATCCATGGATTCAAACGTTGCGGCGAAAAAGTCCGTGGAGTCCTCTTGAACCGGAACTGTTCCAGTCGGGCTTTGGTATTCCGGCTCTGATTCGACCAGGCTGGATTCAGGCTGGATCTGCGACAAGCTTTCCGCCTCTTGATGTTCCGACTGCTGAAATTCCGGGCTTTTCAGCAATTCATCCAGAAGGGCCTGCGCATTCTGGGGTTCCCCGTCCAATACGGAAAGAGACGGCGCTTCTTCAGAGAAAAACGCATCCATATCCGCCGGTATTTCCATTGGCAGCATCGGATCGGCTGTTTCAGACAGGAATGAGTCGGACAGGTCGCACAGAGCGCCTGCTTCTCCATCCCTGGGCAGGGTGGATGCCTCTGCAGGATAGAACAAGTCTGTCATAGTGCCTGGCTCGGTTAGAGTGCCTGGTTGGCTAAAGGGATCCATGGGGCCGGCAATGGGTTCCGTGGGGTTAAACGGAGGAGGCACCAGCATATCCAGATTGAAAGGTTCCGTTTGGGCAGGTTCCGGCAGTAGCGATTTTGGGGCCGCTCCCTCCGGCATAAACAGGAACGCGTCGTCCGCCTCTTCCGCAACGGGTTGAGGGATTGGCTGCGAGGTGGTTTGGGCTGAAGTTTTTCCGGGCTCGCTTAGCCCAAAGTCCATGACTGAAGGCGCGTCAGTCGGCAGGGGCGTTATGGGCGGCGTATTGCTTAGAGGGCTGAACAAAGATGCTTCCACTGATGGCGGTGTATCGGCCATGGCGGTAAGGGAATTGTTGATTTCCTGGTAAATAGCGTCTTTGGGCAGTGGGATGGAAAGTGGAGCCTCGGTTTGCCCGGTAGGGGAGGTAAGATGCTCTGCCTGCTGGGCTTGAGAGACAAATTCCAATTGATTCTGCTCGAAAAATTGTGGCAAGTCTGGCTTGGCTTCCGGCTCTTCTGGTAGAACGGTGGAGATTTCTTGCTGAACGGTGGGTTCGTTTGGAACGGCGGCTTCTTCGGAATGCATGGCGTCATAACGTCCGGGTGCTGTCGTTGGAGGCTCAGAGGCCGGTTCGGGCTCATCCGGGGACGCCAGCATGACGCCTGGAGGTAACTCAAACTTGCGTTCGAAGTCCATCGGCGCTTCAGACTTTTTGGAAAATGGCCAAAGTTTCACGGAAGGCGTCTCCTCTCAGGTGATCACGGTGTAGAGAATGCTTCGGCAATTCCGAAAAGAACTTCAATTCTTTACGGGTTCAAATGTGTTATTTCAGGCAAAAGCCCGCATGATAACGCTTTTCGGCAAGATTGGTTGTTTACAAAGCTTTATGGTTACGGTACAAGGGGAATAATTTTTGGTTTGTAGTATTTCTACTGTTCAGGCACAAAAAATAAACGGCTAATTTGGCGCACGTTTATTTTATGAGTGGCGTTAATAAAGCACGAACTAGAAAAGGATGGTCATGGCGCTCTGCTTTAAACAACCCACTGATGAACAGTACAATTCGGAGGAGAGTTGAGACTGTGGGAATGGCATTTCCGAAACTGAAAAAACCAAGTCTGGTTGGGCAGGTCATTGCCGGGATGATCCTTGGGGTAGGTATCGGTACCTTCCTGTGGCACTTCTTTCCGGATGTGAAATCACCGGTGCGACTGTTTACCGACCCGATGTTCCAGACCATATCGAGCATGTTCCTCAGCATGATTAAGATGCTGATTGCGCCCTTGATTTTCGCCACGCTGGTCATTGGCATTGCGGGTACCGGAAACCATAAAAACTTGGGACGCCTGGGGGCAAAAACCCTGCTTTATTTTGAGCTGGCAACGATTCCGGCCTTGATTATCGGTATGGCGGTTGCCAATTGGCTTCGGCCGGGCGACGGCGTTGATATGAAAGCGCTGGCCGCCAAAGGGGCTGCCCAGTTGGGGGCGATTACCAATAACATTGGCACTGTGCAGGAACACACGATTTGGGACACTTTGCAGCACCTGATCCCGCATAGCGTGATTGATGCCATGGCGCGCGGCGACGTGTTACAGATTGTGGTGTTCTCCGTATTCTTCGCCCTGGCTATCATTAGCGCCGGAGACAAGGCCAAGCCCGTGCTGCGGTTGCTTCAGTCTGTCTCCGATATCATGTTTGAATTCGTAAACAAGGTGATGGCCTTTGCCCCGTTGGGGGTTATGGCGGCGGTATCCGCCACCGTGGCTGCCAATGGCCTGGGCGTGCTGGTGGTTTATGCCAAGCTGGTTGGCGCGTTGTATCTGGCGTTGGCGTTGTTTATCGGCATGGTTCTGTTTACGGCCTGCTCCATCGCCAAAATTCCATTTATTCGCCTGATGAAAGCCATTAAGGAACCCTTCCTGCTGGCGTTCTCCACGGCCAGCAGTGAATCCGCCTTGCCCAAGGCCATGGAAGTGATGGAACGCTTTGGAGTGCCTAAAAGCGTGGTCAGCTTTGTCATGCCGACCGGCTATAGCTTTAACCTGGATGGCAGTACGCTGTATGTGGCTTTGGCCGCGTTGTTTGTAGCCCAAATGGCCGGTATTGAAATGAGCCTGCAACAGCAAGTCCTGATGCTGGTAACCTTGATTCTGACCACGAAAGGGGTTGCAGCGGTGCCGAAAGCGTCTTTGGTGGTGCTGGCGGCTACTTTAACCGCATTTAATTTGCCGATTGAAGGGGTGGCCGTTATCTTGGGGATCGATCACTTCCTGGATATGGGCCGTACCTCCATCAACCTGATGGGCAACTGTGTGGCCTCCGCTGTCGTCGCCCGCTGGGAAGGCGTGTTCGATGACCAGAAGATGCTGGTCTTCGGCACCGAGGATGAAGTGTTCGAAGAGGAAGAGGAAACCCCGGAATCCTTGCCCGAGCCAATCCCGGTTTAAACCGGCAGGTCTATAAAATATCTGGAAAAGGACGGTATGAGCCGTCCTTTTCTGTATTTGCCGGCTTGCATAACTCACTTGCGGCGGCTTTGCCTTCCGGCGACAATAGCTGCAGAGTGCCCTCCTGATCCCCATAAGGAAACGAACTTGCCCATGACTCAATCAATCACCGCTCAAATTCTGGATGGAAAACTGACTTCCCAGCAACTGGTGACTTCGCTAGGCGAAGAATTACGGATGCTCGCCGCCAGTCAGCCGGTATTGCCCAAGCTGGTGGTTGTGTTGGTGGGGGATGACCCGGCCAGTCAGGTGTATGTGGGTAAAAAAGCCAAAATGGCCGTAAAAATCGGCATGTTGTCCGAGGTGCTGACCTTTCCGGCCCAGACCAGTCAAGAGGAATTGGTGAGCGTCATTCGCAAATTGAACGCGGATGACACGGTACACGGTATCTTGGTGCAGTTGCCGCTGCCCAAGCATATCAACACGCTGGACATTATCACCACCGTGGATCCCAGGAAGGATGTGGACGGTTTGCACCCGTTGAACCTTGGGTTACTGATGACCGGTGATCCGTCTGCCTGCAAACCTTGCACCCCGGCGGGCGTGATTACACTATTAAAAGCCTACAATATACCAATGGCGGGCAGGCATGCGGTAGTGCTGGGGCGATCCAACATTGTGGGTAAGCCAATGGGCATGCTGTTGTTGCAAGAAAATGCCACCGTAAGCTATTGCCACAGTAAAACCGCCGATCTGGCTGCTATTACCCGCCAGGCGGATATTCTGGTGGCGGCGGTCGGGGTGCCGAAAATGGTCACGGCGGACTTCATCAAGCCGGGGGCCGTGGTCGTGGATGTCGGTATTAATCGCCTGGATGGCAAGTTAGTCGGGGATGTGGACTTTGACAGCGCCGCCGAGACCGCGAGCTTTATCACCCCGGTGCCGGGAGGTGTCGGCCCCATGACGATAGCCACCCTGATGGCCAATACATTAGAGCTGTATAAGCGCCGTTTGGGCATTCAACAGTAAAATTAAAACGAGTCATTCGAATTCTCGGACAAAAGCTCGTCCTAGCTCGGCCGTACGCAAGGACAAGAGGCCGTGTTTGTGCTATAGTGCGCCTAACAACGAACAGGTTTTCTGTATTATCTCAACTGATTTAGAGAGGAGAGCGTCATGCCTGTGACCCAATTGAAACCTTACGAGGCAAAAACGTTTAATCTGCAACTCGACGGCATTTCCGCCGAGCAGCTTGAACAGCACTACAAGCTGTACCAAGGTTATGTAACCAATACCAACACCTTGAACGACAAGCTGAGCGCAATGCTTGCAGCCGGTACCGTCGGTACCCCCGAGTATAATGAACTGCGTCGTCGCTTTGGCTTCGAATATGCCGGGATGCGCCTGCACGAATACTACTTCGAGAACATGACCGCCAACGGTGGTTCCGTTCCTACCAGTGGTAAACTGGCTGACCTGCTGAAAGAAGCATTCGGCAGCGTGGAAGCATTCGAGAAGGACTTCCGCGCGACCGGCGCAATGCGCGGTATTGGCTGGGCCATTCTGTACCAGGATCCCTTCACCGGCCGCCTGCAAAACTTCTGGATCACCGACCATGAAAACGGCCACCCGGCTGGATTCATTCCCATTCTGGTGATGGACGTTTGGGAACACGCTTACACCGTGGATTACAAACCCACCGAGCGCGCCAAGTACATTGATGCCTTCTTCCGCAACATCGACTGGAAAGTTGTTGAAGCCCGCTTGAAGTAAGCATATAGCGTATTACATTTAAAAGCCCCTGCCGTAGACTTTCGGCAGGGGCTTTTATTCGGTTATGTCCGATTAATTAGGCCTTCTGCCGATCTTACGGTTTAACCTGAGGCTGGATAACAGGCATAAGCGCCTCTGGAAATTCATTTAAACGCTCAGTGCCGAGTTCAAGCACGGTTTGTAATGCCTTTTGGCTCGTTTTAATGATGGGAGACAAAGAAATGGGCGGGGTATATCCCTGGGGATTGGCTTCGACGGATTCCAGTTTGTCTAATCCGGCTCCCAGCAGGTTTTTAGCGCCTGCGTAGTTGTTGTTGAGCAAGTGATGAAATCCGACCCCGACCTGTAATAACCCTTGTAGAAACTGCTTTTCCGGGCCGGGCGGCAGGGGGCGCCACAAGTCCTCCAGCACTTCATGGCACTCAAAGAACTGCCGCCGGTTAAAAAGCATGACGGCATCCTCAAATCGGGGTGGTTGATGGGTCATCAAACGGTCTTTCTGCTAAAGCAACGTAATCACATCCTAGCGGATGGGCCAGCTATAAATCCAATAAATTAGGGCATCCTTTGTGGAGGATGCCCTAAAAAGTAGATTATTTAAATAGGTTAGCTGCTGGCGGAATCCGTTTTCAGCAAATCCGGGGAAATGCCCTGTTTTTTCATGGATTCCAGGAACCGGGTTGCCGCTTGGCGTTGAACGGCGGGAGGAACCACCCGCAGCAATTCAATGGCCTTGGACACCACTGGGTCCTGATCGTACCAGCGGTTGCCGGTTTTCTCTGGCTGGGCCATTTCAAAGAATTTTTCGAGCGTTTCCTTGCCAATTTGTTCTTCAATCTTGGCCAGAAAGTTCTGAGCCTGCTCCCGAACATCGTTCGGATACGAGCGCAGCAACTCCAGCACCTCCGCAAGCAGAGGATCCTGGTCATACCAGCGTCGGGGCGTACTTGTGGGATTGGACGTTTCGCTCATACACAAAATCCAAAGTTACTGCCTGGAATCAAAACCGGAGTTTTTTAGACCGCTTCTTCGGGAACGGAACGCTCCGATGTGTCGGGAACCCGCTCAATGTCCGCGCCGATGGCCTGCATTTTTTCCACGATATGCTCGTAGCCGCGGTCAATGTGGTGCAGATCGAACACCTGGGTCGTGCCTTCGGCCAATACACCGGCAATCACCATGGCGGCACCGGCCCGCAAGTCGTGTGCGTTCACTTCCGCGCCACTCAGGCTGGGAACGCCAGTAATCACGGCCACATCGCGCTCAACGGAAATGTCCGCGCCCATGCGTTTGAGTTCGCCCACTTGCTTGAAGCGGTTCTCGTAAATGGTTTCTTTCACGATGCTCACGCCATCCGCGGTGCAGAGCAGTGCCATGAACGGAGCCTGCAAGTCGGTTGGGAAGCCGGGGAACGGCTGGGTCACGATGTTTTGAGCCTGCAGGCGCTGATCGCAACGAATCCGCAAGGTATTGGGGGTCGGCATTTGAATATCCGCGCCCATTTCCTGCAACTTGTGGGTCAGCGAGCTGAGATGAACCGGCAACACATTGTTTACGGTTACATCGCCACGGGTGCCCACGCCGGCCATCAGGTAGGTGGCGGCTTCAATGCGGTCCGGCATAACGGTGTAAGTAGTGCCATGCAACATGCCTGGTTTAACGCCGTTGATTACCAGCTCATTGGTGCCTGCACCGCTGATATCCGCACCCATTGCGTTCAGGAAGTTAGCCAAGTCCACAATCTCCGGCTCTTGCGCCGCGTTGGAGATAATGGTGGAGCCTTCCGCCATGGTGGCTGCCAGCATAATATTTTCGGTGGCGCCCACGCTGGGGGTATCCAGCAGGATTTCCGCGCCAATCAACTTGCTGGCTTTGGCTTCCACGTAGCCGTGGTTGATTTCCACTTCGGCGCCCAGCGCCATTAAACCTTTTACATGCAGGTCTACGCTGCGTTTGCCGATGGAGCATCCGCCGGGAAGCGCCACGCGGGCCTCACCGAAACGGCCCAGCAGGCTGCCCAGCACGTCAAAACTGGCGCGCATTTTACGAACTAGGTCATAAGGGGCTTCCACGCTGGTAATATTCCGAGCCTGGATATATAAACGGTCGTCATCCTGCTGATCCACGTTGCAGCCCAGGTGTTTGAGAACTTGGGTCATGACTCCCACATCACTCAGATGGGGAACATTTCTGAGTTCAATGCTGTCTCCAGTCAACAAGGCGGCTGCCATCAACTTGAGGACCGAGTTCTTGGCACCCGAAATCTCAACTTCACCGCGTAGTGCCTTACCGCCGTGAATGATCAATTTTTCAGTCAACCCAAATCTCCAAACTGTTGCGTGGGGGATACTCGTAAATATAGCATATACGAATTGTAAAGTATGAGTAAGCCCCATTTGAATGAATTAAAACCAATTTTTTTTCCGGATTGCCTGCCGCTGGCTCCAGCTTTCTTTGAGCGGGATACCGTCACCGTGGCAAGAGAACTGCTGGGCTGTCGATTGATGAGGTTTTTACCTCAGCAAAATCAATGGCTGACATGCAAAATCATCGAAACGGAAGCTTATACCGCGGATGATCCCGCCTGTCATGCCTATAACCGCAAAACAGGCCGGGCTCAAATGCTGTATGAAAAGCCGGGTACCGCTTATGTGTACCTGATTTACGGCATGTACGACTGTCTGAATGTCGTCACGGAGCCGAATGGCGAAGCTGGAGCCGTTTTATTCCGCGCATTGGAGCCCATGAATGATGATGCGGTTTGGAAAACCAACGGGCCGGGTCGCTTGACCAAAGCGCTGAATATAACCCGACAGGAGTTTAACGGATTGCCCTTAACCGCTATGGGGTCCGGTCTGTTTTTAACAAAGGGAGAGACTATTCCTGATGCCGGTGTAATCCAGACCACGCGAATCGGCATTACCAAGGCGGTGGATTACCCTTGGCGGTTTTACGTTAAGGATAGCCCCTGGGTGTCTGTAAAGGCCAAATAAAAATTCAGGCAGGATATTGTCCTGCCTGAATCATGCTTGCTTTATAGAAATTTATTCGTTGTCGTAGTCTTCTTCGCCAGCGAAAGCATCTTCCAGCACGAATTCCTCATGCTTGGCTTTGATGGCGTTGACTTGCAATTTCACGCTTGCGGACACTTTGGGAGAGAACTTAACGTATACGTTGTATTCGCCCACTTTGTTGATGGGGTGATCGACGTTCACGTTGCGACGCTCGATTTCGAAGCCGGTTTTCTCTTGCAGGACTTTTGCCAATTCCTTGGTGGTAATGGTGCCGTACAGTTTGCCGGTTTCGCCAGCGTTGGCTTCCAGGGTGATCAAGCCCAAAGCGATTACTTTTTCGGCTTTTGCCAAATCTTCTTGGTGTTTTTGTTCGGCCTTGGCGCGGATGCGCTCAATGCGACGCTGTAAATCGGCCAGGGAGCCTTTAGTAGCCAAAACGGCCAGGTTTTTGGGGCCGAGGTAGTTGCGGTAGTAACCGTCGGAAACCTCGATAATATCGCCGTTATTGCCCAACGTATCCACGTCTTTGGTTAAAATTACCTGCATGATGAGTCTTTCTCCAATTCCTTTCCAGAGAGTTTAGACCCAACAATATATCACAAACAACCGGCCTGCAAGCATGAGGAATGGATATACCTGAGATACGGGCTTTATTTGTTGGCGGGTCTGCGATATAAAATATACGGTTGTTTTTCAGGGATCGTCCCGCGCTTGACTTTCGTTGAAAGTCATCTATATACTACTAATTGTAGTAAGTATCATTAATGGTAGCCGAGGGTTCCTCCATTGTCGGAAAACCTCATCGACAAATTAAAAGAGTTGGGGTTCAACACGTACGAAGCCAAAGTTTACCTTGCGCTGCTGAAGCACCACCCTGCTACCGGCTACGAAATCAGCAAGGAATCCGGGGTGCCGCAGGCAAGAGCTTACGATACCCTGAAAGCGCTTGAATCCAGCAATGTGGTAGTGGCCATCGGAGGCAAGCCGGTGACATACATGCCCATTCGGCCCGATGAGTTGCTGGACCGTTGGGAACGTTCCTTTAAAGGATCTATAGGCTATCTGCGGGAAGCCCTGCCCAGCCTGGCCGATGAAACGGTGGAGCCGGTCATCAACATGCGGGGCGAGGAATCCATCTTCAAGCATGCCACGGAGATGATTCGCAATGCGCAGCAATCCGTGTTTGTGGAACTGTGGCAGGTGGACTCAGAGCGGTTGGCGCAACCCTTACGGGAAGCCCAGGCTCGTGGGGTAGATGTAAAAGTAGTGGGCTATGACAATTGCCAGATTGAAGGCATTGAAGTGTATCCGCATTCGGAAATCGAGCATTCCGTGATGAGTGGCCGCTGGCTTATTCTTTCCGCCGACAGCCGGGAAGGGCTGGTCAGCACGGTGGGTATCGGCGATCGGCCACCGCAGGCTGTGGTAACCCGTAATCCCGGCATTGTGCTGGTGATTAAGGAACTGGTGGTGCATAACCTCTTCCTGCTGGAAGTGCAGCGGAATCTTTTGCCGGAAATCGAGCGTCTGTACGGACGCAACATGCTGTTATTGCGCCGTAAAATTTTGGGCGCGGAACTGGGAGTGGGTGCTCACTAGGCTTGTGGTAAACTGGTGGCATTCCCAACCACCAGGACTTTTTATCATGGCCTCACCAGACTCCTCCAAAGTTGAAAGTTCATCCAACGCAACCCCGAGCAAACGCAAAAAAATGTCTCAGGAACGGATGATGATTATGTTCACGCTGTTCTTCCTGCTGGGCATTTTAATATTGGTGTTGGTTCCCGAAGGCCACTTTATGCGGGGCATTGCGATGACAATTTACAGTGTCGTCATGTTCTGGGCTATGTTTCGTTACGGGCTTTAGTCCAGTCGGTATTTGGCTTAGAAGGTTTAATGTAAATATTCGGTTTTGTAATAAAACCGAATATTTTACGTCCTGCAGCTCGCAACTTTTCCGATATAACTAAGGGATATTGGATAAACATCAGCCGAGTTTGGGTTTATGGCGCTTGGGCTAGCAGACCGACTGTGTGCCCTGCGACTGTTAGGCTGTCGGCTGGCTTAAAAGGGGAATCAAGCCAATAAATCAAATCGGGGGAGGTATTGATGGATTGTGAGGAATTTACGAACGGTCTTCTTGAATTAGTGCGAGAAGCGCATGCTTTTTACTTGCAAGCGTCGGGGGAAAACCCTCCCCTTCCAGAGTGGCCTGCAGGCGTTGAAAAAAGTCTTTCGGAAGACGCTCAATCTCACCCTGCTTGATGTATTCCACCAGCGCTAAAATCAGTTCCTCAAAAGGGTATTCATCCATCGCCCTTAATGCGCGCAACTTGTTCAGGGAAAAAGGACTGTTTTTAAAAGCGGGCGTTTCAGCCAGTTTTTCCAGGGTTTCATTTTTAAAGCCCCGGCGACCGTGGATTAAATTGGAGAGCGCATCGCCGGTAATTCCCATTTGCTTGGCCACATCATCGATTTGTAAGCCGTTCCGCATTAGGAACAATTGAATGGCAAGACCTAGTTTTTTATCGGAAGGTTTCATTGATAGGAGCCCCTAGCCTGTAAGCATTTACCAAAATGTTAAGGTAGATTTCATTAATGATGGATTTTCTTTCAAAAATGATAGAATATTCTTAGGAAATATAACGGATTCTGTTGGAGCTGACCGGTTGAAAGTGCTGAAATATCGCGCATCAAGCGCCTAGCTATTCTAAACCAAAAATTCCAATAGATTGAGTGGGTGTATCTTCGGTTTTTGTTTGTAGGGGGCATGCTATGCGTCTTAAAATTGCCGAGGTCGCTCGGCGCAATAAAGGCTGGAATATGCGGAAACTGGCGGATAAGCTGGATTTGGACCATCAAACTGTTATGTACTGGAATCAGGGGCGTTCCTATCCTCGCCTGCCCACCTTGGTTAAAATGTGCCGTTTGCTGGAATGTACGCTGGAAGATTTACTGACGGATTTCTAGCAGTCTCTGACTGTAATATGATGGGTACCGCGCACCTTCCCAATGAAAGGAAACGTCTATGTCTACCAGTGAGTTGCAGCTTCCGGCAAATTTATCCGCCCTGAAGGAACAACTACCCCCACCTCCCTTGCCGATTGGCAGTTATGTGGCGGTAACCCGTGTTGATAACTTACTGTATACCTCCGGGGTTTTGCCCATGCAGAACGGGGAGGTTGCCTATACCGGCGCTATCGGGTCCTGGGGAGTGGATGCGGAGTACGGCAAGCAGGCGGCAAAATTGTGTGTGCTGAACGCATTGAGTCTGATTAACCATGAATTGAACGGTCAATTGGAGCGTGTGAAACGCATTGTGAAAGTCACCGGTTTTGTGAGCAGCACATCCTGCTTCTATGAGCAGCCCGCTGTGATGAACGGCGCGTCCGACTTTTTGGTGGAGTGCTTTGGTGAAGCGGGTAAACATGTGCGCTCCGCGGTCGGCGTTAGCAGTTTGCCCCGCAACGCGTCCGTGGAAGTGGAGCTAATCGTGGAAATCCATCCATAATTACAAGCCACATTGCATTAATCGCATTAATCAAAACGGCAGCATTCTAAAAAGGAGCTGCCGTTTTGATTGGAACCATTAAAAAATCTTATTGCCCGTATCGCCGTTCTCGGTGGGCAAATTCCTGAATGGCTTGATTAAACGCTTCCGGGCTGAAGTCCGGCCACAAAGTTTCCGTGACGTAAATTTCCGAATAGGCGCATTGCCACAACAAATAATTGCTGATCCGATACTCCCCGCCGGTACGGATTAACAAGTCCAGATCGGGCAAACCGTGAGTATACAGGCGGGTCTGAATGGCTTCTTCCGTAATGTCCTCGGGGGATAGCTCACCGGATTGAATGCCTTGGCCCAGTTGCTTCATGGCGTTAATAATTTCCTGACGCCCGCCATAATTGGCGGCAATTTGAAACTGCAAGCCGGTGTTATGTTCGGTTTTGGCGTGGGCAGATTGGATCAGGTTATATAATGCCGGAGAAAAAGACGTTAAGTCACCGATGAACCGGATGCGCACATTGTTTTCATGCAGGTCGTCCAGTTCCGCGGCCAGCGCTTCCAGAAACAGCTTCATCAGGTAGCCCACTTCCTCTTCGCTGCGCTGCCAGTTTTCCGTGGAAAACGCATATACCGTCAGGGCTTGCAGGCCAATATCACCGGCGTAACGCACCAATTGTTTCAGGGCATCTACGCCTTGCTTGTGTCCAATCAGGGTGGGCAGCAGCTTTTGCTTGGCCCAGCGGCGATTGCCGTCCATGATAATAGCCACATGACGAAGCCTGCTGGCTTGGACGATGGAAGGAATATCGGTTACAGCGGAAGGTGTGGGCATGGCTTCTATTGTAGGGGAAGAAAACCCAAAAACAAGCAGGGTGCCTGTTTTGCTTTAAGTTTATTTTACTCTTGGCACAAAGTTTTTCTTTAGAGGCGAGAGAGGTAGCAGAGAGAGCGCGCCTAAAGAAAAACAGCTTTACCTGATTAGAGGAGATGACATAGTGTAGTAGTAGGTGTGTTCGTTGGTAAAGCTGGAGAATTGAGTAGTTCGTTTTGTTTAACTTTCGCGGAATTTATTATAGCAAAACAAGATGCCCGATGGGAAATTTCCTTGAAATTAATTTTGAGTAGCCGTTAAATTGGGGAAATAGATACATTTTTCTACACAAAAATATATCCGGGGTTATCCATTAATCAATAACCCCGGATTATTTTGTTTGTGATTTTAGGAAACCTGGCTGATAACGCGGGTACGGTTGGTCATAACCGCTCCGGCGCGACGGGTCATTTCGGCTTCGTTTCCGGCTTGATTGATGTATGCGCCAATGCCAACCGCAGCAGCGCCGGTTTCAAAGGCCAATGCCACATTGTCGGCAGTCATGCCGCTTGCGGTCATTACCGGCAGACGGGTGGCTTTTACCAGTGCGCGGGTGTTGCGCAGCGTCACTTCTTCTTTTTCAGCCGGGGTCAAGGATTTAACCGTGGGTTCGCTGGACAATACACGAGCGGCGCCTTCGGTCTGAATCAGGTCCACGCCCAGCGCTTCCAGTTGGCCAGCCAGTTGCACTTGGCTTTCCAAGGTCAGGTGGCCCGGAACGGTAATGGATACCAGCGCTTGGCCTTTTACCAGGGCAACGGTTTCTTCCGCCAGTTTCAGCACTTCTTCAGCGCTCAGGAACAGGCCTTGATCGTACAGGGCGTCAAAGTTGCCCAATTCAGCGACATCGGCACCGGCAGCTACAGCGGCGGCCAATGCTTTGGGTTCCACGCTGGAAGCGAAGATAACGGCGGAAGTCACTTCACGAACCGCTTCCACGATTTGCGGATGGGCGGCAACGTCTACGGCATGTGCGCCAGCGGCTTCGGCGGCGCGGGCCACTTGCAGGATATTATCCAAATCCAGGTTGGCGATGCCGGCAATGATTTTAACGGCGTTGCGCTCTTTTAGCGCGGCCTTCAGGGTTTCAAGGCTTTTTTGCATGATGGGCGTTCTCCAAGCAACAGCAAAATGATATGCCTGCCATTATACCCGAACCGATCCGCTTAAATGGAGACGCTCTGCATTTGGGTTTCTATATCCGGGTTTGCCGCACGGGCCAGGCTCATTTTTTGTGCGGCAAGCTCCACCTCGCCTAGCTGCTCCAGTGATTTGGCCCAGTAATAAAGAATTAAGGGGTGAAGATCCTCTGTGTTGCTTGCGAGCAGCTGCTCAAACGCGGTATTCATGGACTGAACCGACTCCAGTCTTCCGAGGATGAAGGCTCGGTTTGCCTGGGCGTCCAGGTGAGTCGGATCCAACGTACCGGCTTTTTCAAATTGCTGCAAGGCAAGTCGGTACAGCGATTCTTTGTCCGGTTGGTCGGTTCTTGAATCCGCCCGGCGTATCTGGCATAGGCCCAGCAAATACAGGGTCGGAACAGAGTCCGGCTTTTCTGATAGGATTTGCTGGAACTGGGTTTCGGCCTCTTCCAGGTGCCCCAGGCGAAGCAGCACTTCTCCCAGCCCGATTTGGGCTTCCGGGTATTCCGGCTGCAAGGCGAGCGCTTTTTGATACTTGGTCAATGCTTCTTTGTAATCGCTATGCCGGAAGAGAATAACCCCGTAAAAGAAGTTGTTTCGGGCGGATTCCGGGTTGCGCCGAATCACCGGTCGCATCCGACGGACCGCTTCCAGGGTTTCGCCCATTTCGCACAGCACCAGCGCCATATTCACAGAGGCATCTTCAAAATCGGGCTTTTCTTCCAGCGCTTTGGATAAATGCTCCTGAGCTTTCGCCAAATTCCCCGCTCCCATAAAATGAGTGCCCAATAAATAGTGGGCCTGAGGGTTCCAGCGATCCTTTTTCTCGATTTCAAACAGCAGATCCACCGCCTCACTCTGGTGGCCGGTCTTAATCAGGGCCAGAGATAAATTCAGCAGCACATCCAGGCTGTCCGGCTCTTGCTGGGCGGCCTGGCGCAAATGCTCCAGCGCTTCTGCGTAACGTTTTTCCTCCAGCAGGAAATGTCCCCATTGCTGCTGCACGCCAATCAGCTCCGGGTCCAGTTCCAGGCTTTTTGCCAGTTTGGCATAGCCTTCCTCGTTTTGGCCCAGGCGGCACAAGGCAACGCCCCAGCTCAGGTAGGCTTCCGGCAAATCCGGATCCAGCGTAATGGCATGCCGGTAATTGGAAATCGCCACATCCAGCCGGTTCAGGTTGGCCAGAATATCCCCCTGGTTCAGGTAAATCTCCGGTTTTTCCTGCTCCAAGCCCAGGGCTTTCTTTGATTTTTCCAGCGCTTCCTCGTAACGGCCCAGCCGGTTCAAGGCCACGCTCCAGAAGTAATAGGCCTCCGAGTGCTTGGGAATAAACCGCAGGGTAATCTGGAATTTTTCAATGGCCGTTTCATAATCCTGCAATTCCGCCAGAATGACGCCCCACAGGAAATACAACTGCGGCTGGTACCCGTGTATGGCGAGCGCCTGCTTCAGGTTTTTAATGGCGTCCCGGTATTGACCGGCACGGGCCATTGCAATGCTGCAGTTTACGTAGGGTTCCGGGTTTTCCGGATTGAGTGCGATGGCGCGCTCGTATTTTTCCTTGGCTTCATCCGACTTTCCCTGCTCCATCAGGGCGGCGCCCCATAAAATGTAAGGGTTGACCGCCTTGTTGTCCTTCTGGATAGCGGTTTTAAACTTCTCAATGGCCTCATCCAGCCGGTTCATCTTGGCTAGGGCCACGCCCCAGTTCAGAAAGGGTTCAAACCGATGCGGCGCTATCTCGCTGGCTTTCTCAAATTTTAATAGGGCGTCCTCCATGTTGCCTTCCTGGGCCAGGTCAATGCCCCAGTTCACGTAGGCCATGGCATGATCGGGCGAGCTGCCTACCGCGCGCTTATACTCGTCCACCAACTTATTGTAGTGGCCGATTTTATCCAGAAAGTTACGAAAGCCTTTTTTCATACTGTGTCTATCAAAGACTAAAGAGAGCTTGGCGACAAGCTCTCTTTAGTCCAATTTTGAAATCCGGTTGGGCTGATTCGGTTATTCCCAAGCCTCTTCGGTAAACATGGGCTCAGCCTCCAACAGCTCATAGGCGCTGAGGTATTCCAAAAAATCCCGTTGGTTATAACGTTCACGCTTCAAGGTGCGAGCATTGTAGATGCCGGCCGCAAAATCCAGAGCCTCGAATTTTTCCACGTAGCGTTTCATGGGCCGATTCATGCTGGGTAATCTCCTCTTACGTTCTGGATGTAGGATAATGGATCATTAGAATGGGTGATTGGGTTTTAAGTGTGGAATGATTGCCTGTCTAAGCCGCTTCAGCCGCCTCTTTAGTCTCTCTTAACTGCGCGTAAATGCATGTTGGAGTCAGTTGCCTGTTGAACACGTGAAGCCCTACCATTACTTGGCATCATATCCCTCTTTCTTTCCTAAAAAACCCCTCAATGGGCTTATTTTTATCTTTGCACTTTCATTCACTATTATAACAACTCAACCGTATTATGAGTAGGCTCATGTTAATAAAATGAAGCGAATCTTTGCGATGGATATACGGATACTGCGAAATTTGCATGGAGAAGGGCGTTTTCATCTATCATTTTGATGAACATGCTTGGGTTGAGGCGTATATCCAGTATTAAGAAGTGTTTCGAAGTGCAGGGCTTTTAAAAAAACAAGAGCCCACACAATGTGCGGACTCTTGTTGAAAATCTGGAATTGGGATCGAACTTAACCGATGAGTCCGTCGCCGATATCAATTTCGCTGGATTTCATAATCAGCGCCTGGTAAATAACTTTTTCCGAGGAGGTGGAGACTTTGGAAAACGGATCGTGGCCCATTTTTTCCCGGCTGTCTTCCAGCAGACGCTTGCCGAGTTCAGCGATCTCAAGCACCAGGGCGTAACGGTTGTCCACTTTCTCGTTCAAGTCACATGCAATCTGAGTGATGGTGGTCATGCGGTTTAAGCGCTCCCTATAATTGATGGCCTGCGGATGTCGTGAATCTCCGGCAGGATTCTTTATTGTAAGAAAAACCAGGTGGGTAAGTCAATTTACATGCGTTCCGCTGAAAAGCTGCTGGGCATGTGCTTTGCGCTTGCGGGCGTCGCCTGGTTCAGGTGGTGTGCAGCTTGAGTTGCACCGGGCTGATAATGCCGGTAATGTCCGGTTTTGCTTCGTCCGGCTTGCTATTGGAAGGCGCCTTCGGAGAGGCGACGGTCAGGATGCCGAAAAACACCTCCAGCAGATGCGGATCCCACTTGGTATCCGCCCCTGCTTCCAAAATTTTGCGGGCTTCAGCGACTGGTAATGCTTTGCGGTAAGAACGTTCCGAGGTGAGCGCATGGAACGCATCCACGATGGACACAATACGTGCGCCCAGCGGAATTTTCTCGCCCTTGTAGCCATGCGGATGGCCGGTGCCGTCCCAGTTTTCATGGTGGCACTCCACGGCAGGAATAATGGGCCGCAGGCTGGCCACCGGGTATAAAATCTGCTGCGCCCCAATGACGGGATGCTGTTTCATGATTTCCCACTCTTTCTCGTTCAGTGGGCCGCTTTTGCACAAAATATCCTCGGGAATGCCGATTTTACCGATGTCGTGCAGGAAAGCCGCCGTGCGGATCTCCTCTACTTCGGCGGCGTTCATCTGCAAGGCGTGGGCCAGGGCCACCGCATAATTGGCGACCGCCTGCGAGTGTCCGCGGGTGTAGCGATCTTTCGCTTCCAAAGCGCCTGCCAGCGAGGTGATGGTTTCCAGCATCAGGTCATCGGTTTTGACGATGCCAGTGTTTTTCTTTTCAATATGGTTCACCAGCTCCTGGTAAATGCTGGGTACGTGAATATTGTCGTATTTTTTCGCCACCTGAGAGGCAAAAACCTCAATCACGGTCTTGTCGTTGAGTTGATCAATCTCTCCGGAAGCAATGCTGGAGGATTCTCCGGTTTTGGAACCCTTGAACTTGGCCAAATGCAGGGCTTGCTCGGTTAGTTTCAGCAGTTTGTCCTGGGTCTTGGTGTCATCCGGGTAAGTGGCGTGGCCAATGCTGA
>JAJQJM010000067.1 GCA_021323475.1 Vampirovibrio sp. | reverse complement strand
AGTCATAACCAATCAGGTTGGCGCAAATCTGGGATACCTCCTGCTCCGCCAGGGCCACCCGGTTACTGTATTCGATACCAACCATATTCGGGTTATAGATGGCCCCAATCAGGTTGCCCACAATGGACGGGATGGTCGTCGGCGGCACCACATTGGCTTGTGCGTTGGGGTGCCCCCAGATGGTGAGGCCGCTCAGGTATTCCGTAATCTGATGAATGGACCATTCCACGTTGGAGAAATGCTCCGGAATGTGACTCCAGGCAATCTGACCGTTTTTGGACGCCTCGCGAAAGCCCAGAATTGGAGAACTGCTTTTCAGCTCATCCACCTGGTCCAGAGTGCGCAGAATGGTGTGGATGAAATAAGCCTCATGGACCTTATCTGAAGTCGGTGTGGGGAACGCCAGACGAATTTTTTCCAGAATGGTTTTGTAGTCAGACATCAGATATGCTCCACGCTTAATAAACACTACGCCTTGGCTTTTTCCGGCCAACTATTACACAGATGCAAAAAGGTGATTGAAACAGGCTACGACAAATCCGGTTTCTATATACAAAACCAAAACAGGATGACAATTGCCAATACAATCGGCTATTTTCCCTAACAAGAATTGTTCAAATACCAATACAACCAACACAGGGTTTATCACACAAAAGCCCCCTGCATCAGGCGTTTACATTTCCTGATATTGTCACCAATTTCGCAACAGAACTTAAAACTTATTCATAAATCATGAAGAGGGATCGGTGGCTTTCCCTTCCGTCAGGTTTTCCAAGGTTCAATGACAGTGATCACTTGATAGCGTATGGTTTACGCTGTATGTAGCCTTACCCGTTCCATAGGCCCCGTCTCCTGGGCTTTTAACGCTTCCCGTATCAAGCCTCAATAGGCTCACAACATGCCTGCACCGCCTTGGTCATACGCGGAACCGCAACAGAACGTGCCATTCTTACCTTCGCTTAGATAAGCCGGACTGGAGCTATGCCCCTTGCGCCTTTAACCGGTGCGCCGATCTGTCACTCGCCCGCCGCTTGGGGCAGGCTGACATTTGAAGTAGTGGCTGTACTTTGCTTTTGGGCAACAGCCTTACACTTGGTGATAATCGCATTAATCTTTTCAATGGAAGGATTGACCTCGTTTCTGGCAAACGCCCTTAAGTCGGCCAGAGGAACTTCGGTCCTCATGGGTTCAAAAGTACAGTCACAGTAGATTCGGCAATACTGTTCGCTATGCTTGGTTTCCGGATTTTTGATACACAAGTCGTAGCAACCTTCTTTAAAGGGCTTCTCTACCAGATCTTCATTCTTTTCAGGCACTTCGGGCACCATCTGATAACCGGTAGGCGAAGGCACGGTTGTCAGATCGGGATTTGTGGCGCCACCTTTCTGCACCAGGGCCCGGTCACCGGCAGCCGCGCCCGTTGCCTGTCCCACCTCAGGGTTTTGAGCGGTGTTGGTTTGCCGAACACAGCCTGCCAAACACATCACCAATGCGATTGCGATAAGCGCCTTACTGCACATAGACCATTGCCGCATTACTCTCTGTCCCCTCATACTGATCCAATTCGTTCCTGTGGAAACCATTCGATTGGATTTAGAAGTATGCCCGAAACAGGACTTTCGAAACATTCCCTAACCGGATAATTCAGCTGCCAGGGCAATTAATTCGTTACCATTCACCACGGGAAGGGTCACGGTAAAGCAACTGCCCTCTTCCGGCACACTATCGGCATCGATCTGGCCATGATGGCGCTCCACGATTTTCCTGCAAATGGCAAGGCCCATACCGGTCCCCGGATACTGCCCGCGGGAATGCAAACGCTCAAACGGCTCAAAAATACGCCGCCCATACTCCTGCTTAAAGCCAATGCCCTCATCCCTCACCTGAATCTGATAATTGCCGTTGGCGGTTATGTAGCCGGTAATATGCACGGTCGGCATCTTTTCCGGCGGCGTAAACTTGATGGCATTATGAATCAGATTTTGCAGTAACTGCTCAATCTGCTTTTGATCCGCATCAATCACGCCAATTAAGCGGCCGAGAATCCGGGCGTTTTTTTCCTGAATCAATAACTCCAAGTCGCTTAATACAGTGTCCATCACCTCGTTTAAGTCTGTTTTACGGAACGGCTGCCCTTTTCGGTTCACTCTGGACAAGGCCAGCAAATCGGTTACCAGATCGCGCATGCGCACCACGGCGTTTTGCATGCGCTTTAGGTAATCGTCCGCTTCCGGGAGGGTGTGCGCCGCAATAATCTCACTGAACAACTGCACCTTGCGCAACGGCTCCTGCAGTTCATGCGATGCAATGGTGGCAAAGTGCTCCAGTTCCTGATTGCTGCGCTCCAGCTTGTTCTTGTACTCAAGCAGCGCCTGCTCCGTTTGCTTGCGATAGGTAATGTCCGCCGTCATGCCGGCAATACGTACTGCCTTACCCTGCTTGTGGCGATGGGCCTTGGAACGGTTGTGCAAGTAGACCACTTCGCCTGAAGGCTTAATGGCCCGAAACTCGAAATCGAACGAAGACAATCCATTTAAGTGCGCCTGAAGCTTCTCCGCAATAACATCGCGGTCCTCTGGGTGGACCAGCGCAAAAAAGGCTTCCCGCGTTGGAACGAACTCCATGCTATTCTGCCCGTACAGCTCAAACATGCGCTCGCTCCAGAATACGGCGTCCGATTCAATATCCCAGTACCAGAAGCCTTCATCCGTTCCTTCAATCACCGTGCGGTATTTCTCTTCGCTCTCCTTCAACAGGACTTCGGCCTGCTTACGCTCGGTAATATCGATGGAAACACCGACATACCCCACAAAAATTCCGTCCCCCAAAAGTCTGGGCGCACCACTGACCAACAGCCAGCGCCAGGCGCCGTCATAACGGCGGACTCTCACTTCCGTCTCAAAATTTTCCAGGCGGGAAGCCGCATCGGCGCAATACAGAAAAAAGGATTCCAACTCATCGGGGTGAATAAAGTTTCGCCACCCGTTCGCCTGCATTTCCTCCAGATTCGTGCCGAAGAATTCCAGGCACGTTTTATTGGCATAACGAATACCCTGATGATCGGAGACATAAATAATCACCGGCGAGGAGTCCGCCATTGTGCTGAACCGCTCCTCACTTTCTCGAATCGCCTGTACGGTAAGCGCCTGCTCGGTCACATCCGCGTAAAGAACCGGCGTTTTGCAGTCCCCGTTTAAATTTACAACCCCTCCGTCCTTCTGCAAAGCGGACGTGGAACGGCACACGTTTGTAATATCCATGTAATAGCAGATAAAGTGACCCGGCGAACCAGACACCAGTTCGCAACTCATCATTACAGTCAGGCGGGCGCCATTTTTATGCAGCAATGGCCGTTCCACCAGCTCCCCGGAAGAGGAATTATTTTTAATGTTCGCAAGCACCCGCGCTTCCATAGGCCGAAACTCCGGCGGAGAAAGATTAAACCAGTTTAAACCGGACAACGCCTCATCCCTGGAATAGCCTAACAAATTCAAGAATGCAGTATTTGCATCAATGAAATTACCTTGAAAATCATGAGTCGAGCATCCTAGAACATGGGAATTTAGCGGCATTGGAAAAAATCTTTCGCAAATCCAGGCTTAATAAATATATTTTGTCCATCAACCCACATGGAAAGGACAAAAAGGGTAATTAATTGTATCACCAACAGGTCTGTAAGGCTTAACGTAAAGATATTAAACCAGAGCCTTTCTGAAAAGTCCCACCCAATCGAATAAGGCTCGCTACGCCATGAGGCTTCCATCAGAGTCCGGGTGGCGGTTTTCACATTAGACTGCCGGAGGAAAGTGATACAACTTTTGGGCTAGTGCATATACGGCTTGATTCTCTAAGATCAAAGCACACATTAACCTATTTCCAACTTTAGTTGCGGGATTTTACGCCTACGGGCGTAAAACTTGTAACCAACTTTGCCCCATCCCTCGCCTGCGAGGGATTTTTTATGCCGCATATACGCCCGTAAAAAAAGACTGAGCCTAAGTATGCCTCAGGCGTCAGTCAATCAATTCAAGTGGGTTTATCCCCATAAGTATATCTTTCTTTTCCCATCCCGTCATTTGTTCATTCGGGTAATTTGGCATCTATAATGAAAGCCGCCCGACAGGTAAGCGAAAATCCCTCTATAAACCAGATAATCAACCTTGATCGACATTTATTTATATTTATAAAAAAATAAAAATAGCACCTTGTGATTAATTCTACTGCCAGTGTTTGTCTGCATTTTGGCGAATACGGGATGAATACCAATGGTTGGACCCGGCTCATTCCGATGGCGCATTCTGGATCAATCTTATCCGCCCGATAATGAGCCTATCGCATTCAAGACACAGGTTCACCGTATGAAAGATCAGCCCGACTCCAGTTCACAGTCTAAAGCCACGCAATCAAAGCTTACAATCAAGCTGTATTGCGCTATCGTTATCTTAAATATCGTTGTCTTAACCTTGTTCCTGGTGTTTGTTGCGTTGACGCACTAATACTCGCGTCCAGAGCATGCTGAATCATTCCTGTCCCTTATCAGCATGCCTCACCCCTACTCATTCCAAAGAATGAATACTTATTGCTAATCTCTGCCGTGCCACCCAATGTTAAACTGAAGCCAAAGGCACTCATCCAATCAGGGGTTCAAACAGTTGAAACCAATGCAATGGATAGTAATACAAGCAGGTTTGGCAGCAATGCTGACGCTTTGCTATATGCCCTGGAACCGCTGCTTTTATTCAGATGCGGAACCGCATAGAAGCGATACCAAATTTGCAGGCTATTCTTTTGTTTTGAACCCACCCACCCCCGAGCTGTTGAATCATCCGGCCTATTCCGTGGAACCAGCCTTCGACAAACTATTTTATGAGTGGGCTCTGATACTCTGCACCTTGCAAATCGGGGGATACGTCTTGAGCAAAGCCAGAAAGAGCATAGCCCACCTTGCCCGGATACCTGCCAAGGCACCCGCAGACCAATAAGGTTTTCGTTTTCGATTGCCCGATTTTGACGTCCCTTCGTCGATTTCCCTCCGACCTACCGCCTGAATCGGGACGGCCTGCTTACCGGTGGTACATTCGGCTGCCGATAACATCCCCTGATACACTCGGCTCGATTGATCGCCCCTATTTGCCCGGCATCCCTTAAAATGGAAGCAGGAATCCACATAGCCTTTCTACGGGAGTGACTGGCCCTTGCTAAAAAATTCCATAACCGTAAACGGCATTCGGCAAGATGAATGGGCCAACCCCTTTGGCGCCTCCCCAGAGGAGTTGGTGGCTAGCGCCCTGGAAGAAAGCGGCCTGATGGAGAAAAAAACCACCATCAACGGACGAAGCGCCCAGGGACTGTTTCAAACCTACTGCAAAAAGAAAAGTCTCTTTCAGGAGGCGACCCGCCTGGGTAGCATCCTGCTGAAAGAAGAAATCATCAGCCGGGAACAGTTGGACCAGGCCCTGGCCATCCAAACCAGAACCGGCAGACCCTTGGGCGAAGTGCTTTTGGAAAAACGCTTTTGCCGGGAATCGGATATTGAAATGGCCTTGAACCGCCAGCAGGCCATTCGGGAAGATTTGGCCCGGCTCGAGCAGGCACGAGAAGCAAAAAAAGACTTTTGGGGGCGCATTATTCGCTTCCTGGTAGATACCCGCGATCCGGTCTAATCCAAACCCTTACCTTCGTGTACTGAAGATGTAATCAATTGTTACAAGAACGGCATGGTTATAGTCATACAACTGTCTTGTTTTTCTTTTAAACTCTTGTTGAAAAGATATTGTCCCTGAAGTGGATGGATTGTTATGTCACCTAGCCTGCAAACTCTAGACCCTCGTTATTCATTCCCTTTTACCCGTGTAGCCCTTCACTATAACCGCGTATCAAATCAACCCATCAATCAATGCTTCCAAATCAATAACCCTGAAGGAAACATTGATTACCTGAAAGGGGAACTGAAAGAATTCACAGATGCCTATCATGATTACAAAGCCGGGCGCGACACCTTTGAACATGCCAAGGAAGAGCTGGGAGATACCCTGGTAACCGCCATTGTAACCGGCGAAAGCATTGGCATTAATACGAACGAGGCTATGCTGCAAAGCTTAAAGAAGATTCAAAAGCGGCTGGACTATGTACAAAAACAGGCCCCAACCAGCAAGCCCCTGACTCCAAAAACGTTTAAAGACTATTGGGAAGATGCCAAGGAAGCGCTTGAAGGCGCCTCGCGGAAAACCCAGTAATCCCCTCTTTACAAATCAACTAGCCAGTAACGGCGGTTCTAGTCCAAATCCGCTTTAATGCGCATACCGGATTGCTGGGCCTGAATGGCTTCATTCATAGAGCTGCCTTTTTGTGGCCCTGCGGATTGGTTATTACGAATGCCTGAACGATGGTAGTCAGGCGATTTTGTACCTAAAAGCCTATGCTTGAATTCGCTGCTTAAAATCCCCAGAAACACCCGTGTTTCGGCAGCGCCTTTATTCACATAAATATCCGTAATACCTTGCACCACCTTTTCATCCGGCAGGGTGGAGTAACTTTGGCACAGTTTCAGGTATTCCTGCATAAACCCCATCAGCTCAATCACTTTCTCGGCCAGGTAAATCCGGCTTTCCGGCGTCATTAGCATCAGGTAATTCATGGCCTTGTGGGTAATCGGGCAATTATCGTAAGGCCGCTTCTTTTGCTTGGACTTATGCAGGGACAGAATTTTTTCCGCGCCCAGCGTTTTTCCCCGATTATCGACTTCACTCATATGGCAGTCCTGCTCGGCCATCAAAGCAAAGCCCCCGGATAACACCCGTTTAATGTCCTCCGGGAATAAAAAAAGCGCCTCTACCGCCCGTCTGACGGTGGGATCTTTTTCGTAAAACCTGAGTTGTCGCATGGTATCTGGCTTTAAACTCCAAAACTGGTGGGGGAGGCAGGATTTCCGCCTGTGTTTCCGCTCATGCCTTGAAAAGGGAATGGCTCCAGTCGGAAGTGTTTCGCACCCAACATTGAGTCCAAAGGATTATCGGAAGTGGGATGAAAAACTTTAATTGCAATGGTTTGGGGAACTGCCAGTCTTGTTGCAACAAAAAACTTATAGAATATTACAGAGCCGTTTGTATGGATGATTGAGTTAGCAATGCCGCCCGAATCAATCCCCAGCCCGCAATCCCTTCGCCTTATCGGCAAACAGTGGCCAGGTAGATTGCTGAACGTCATCATTGTCGGTTTTGCCTTGTTGGGGTTGCTACAATGGCTTGCCTGCATTACGGATAACGACATGCTTCCCCCGTTTCATCCTCTCCCAGCCAGTCAGGCGGAGCTACTCAAGTACCGTTACCTGATTTTGACCACCCACCTGCGGGAATCGGACACCCCCAAAGCCCATTGGCAGGCATTGCAGCCATCCTTAAGGCTTTTGCAGGCCATCAACCCGGATATCTCCCACTGGATAACCCAACTGAACCGGGAAAACCGAATTCTGTGGAAACCCCATGCCACGTTGTTCAACTGGCCGGTGTTGGCCTCTTACGATTGGCGTTTTAATAATTTTTATCTGGGGCCTGACTTTTGGAAACTGCAGGAAGGTGAAAAAGCAGCCGTGTTGGCCCATGAGTATTTCCATTACCGGCAAAACCGTTTTTGGATGGTGGCTGACACATTGGGAGAGGGCCTAAGCGGCAAACTGTCCGAATACGGCTCTCGAACCGAGGATGAGGCGCACCTGTACCAATGGTATGCCTATCAGGCCCTGCACATGCCCCCATCGGATCTGGTAAAAAGCTACTTCAGCCGCCGCAAGCTTTACCGTTTCGTACTGACGCCCCCATCCGGCAATAATCTTTAGTTCCTGCGCCTCAGCGGCCGCACAACTTGATGGGGATAATGCTCAAGCCATAGAGGGTTACCATGGCAAGGCCAACCACCGCCATGGAAAACGGATCCTGGGTTGGCGTTACGATAGCCGCGGTGATAAAAATCAGCACGGTCGCCCAGCGCCATTCCCGCATCAGCTTTTGAGAAGTAATCAACCCGGTAAAGGACAGCAAAAACAGCACCATCGGCAGTTCAAACATGCCCCCCGTTACAAACAGCAGGCTGGCGCAGAAGGAAATATACTCCCGGATGCTGAGTTCCGCTTTCGCCACGGATTGCCCGTATTCCACCAGAAACGTCATGGCCGAGGGCACCACAAAAAAGTACGAAAACACCACCCCGGCAACAAACAACAGGGTGCCACCCAGCACCGCCCAGGTCATCATGGCTTTTTCCCTGGGAAGCAGGCCCGGCAATACAAAGCGCAGCACGTTATACAAAATAACCGGCAAGGCCAGCGCCACGCCCAGGTAAAACGACAGGCTCATACTGGAAAGCAGGACTTCTCCCGGTGTTCGCTGCACAAACACCACGCTTTTGGGAGCCATGCCCTGAAACACTTGAATCAGCGGCAAGGCAAAGGTGAACGCCAGCGCCACCATACCGCCCAGCACTCCGGCACACAGCAGCACCCGATTTCGCAACTCCGCAATATGATCCACCATCGGCAGCATGCCCGCATTCACGGCGTTTCGGTTTTCATCCGGCAGAGAGGCGGAAATGGACGCTCCCGGATCCACACCGGAGGTCTCAAAAAACTGGGGTTCGCTATACAGCTCGCTCACAGGCTAGCCCTCCACGCCGGTTGCAGCATATGCCTTACGACAGGCAGCCGCCTCCGCCAGAATAATGGAGCCGCTAATGGCCACATTCAACGATTCCACCGCATCCGTCATGGGGATTGTGAGAGGCAGCAAACTCCGGTCCGGAAACAGGGCATCCGAAATGCCCCGGCCTTCATTGCCTAAAATCACCACGCAACGCCCGGCATAATCCACTTGTCGATACGAAGTGGCGCCCGGTTGGCCCGTGGTGGCATACAGTTTCCAATCAGGAGCATCAAATAAAGCCGTCATTGCCGATCGTTTGCGCACCAGCACCGGCACCGCAAACACCAGTCCGGCGGACGCACGAATCACCTTGGGATTGTACGGCTCCACACTGTCATCGGTCAGCACCACCGTATCCACCCCAAACGCAATGGCGGAACGAATTAAAGTACCCAAGTTACCCGGATCCTGAAGCCCATCCAGCAGGAGCACCATAGAGCCCTGAAGCTTCTTGAGAGGTTCAGGCCGCTCAAATACCGCCAAGCAAGGCGGCGGCGAGTCCGTAGACGCCATGCGGGCCATGCTCTTCTCATCCACCTCAAACGGTTCCACCGGAAACGCCATATTCGGATATCCACCCGGATGGTTCGGTAGAATGAACAACTGACGCAGGGTCAATCCGACTTTCAGAGCCTCCTCAATGGGATGGCGGCCTTCCACCAGAATAGTGCCCGACTCTTCCCTGAATTTTCGCTGCTTCAGGGCGGCTACATCTTTAATCAACTGGCTGGACGGTGTTTTCATCGCAACCCGATTTCAACTTCAAAGGTGCGCTGGCAGGGATATCGACACTGCACCGCCTGACTATCCAGCCCCAATCGGCTTTTCAACAGAAAAAGTCCATCGGCCATCAGTACATTCAGCATCTTCTCATCCGGCACACCGTTCAGGGCGGAACCGTTCATGGAAGCCCGCACCGTATGCCGCACATCCGCCTGGTACAGCCAGTCATCCGCCAGACGAATCAGCATCAGCTTGCAGAAAGCTTCCGGATCGAACGTGCGGTTGGCTTCCGCCATCAGGCGAACCAGTCCCATCGCCACGGCAGTACCAATGGCGTTTCCTGGGGTATTCCAGCCCGCATAACCGTAAAGGCCGGTCAAATCATCAAATTTGGCAATCAGCTTTTCCATCAGTCGAGGATCCCCGCCGTTGGCATAGGCCACATCCGCAATAGACAGCGGCTTACCCATACTCAGGGACTTATCCAGCACTTTCAGCACTTCGTCCAACTGATCCGGGTTGACCCGCGCCTGCTCCCGACTGCAATGATCCCCCTGACGATCGTCCGGCGTATGCACCATCAACCATAAGTCGGCATCGGCGGCTTTTTTAACCACCACGGCGCCGCATGCCTTAATTGCTTTTTCCACCACGGTTTCAATCGGCAGGCCATCAAACTTGGCAACCAGCTTGCGACCGGCTTCCGAGCTGTAGAAGGGATATACTTTGACCGGCGTTTCCTGTTGAAGCACCATCCAGCGGGCCAACATACAGCAGGCCACTTCATCCGCCCCTGTTTGAATGTGAGTCGAATCCGTCAGTTTGCGCTTTTTGATTTGGGCGGCCAACTGCTCCGCCTCTTGCACGTTCAGGCCGAACGCGCCAGTATCATCCTGGCAATACGTCAGGTAATCCAGGGTTTCACTCGTCAGCAGAGACAAATACCGCTCATTCAAGGTGAAATTCTTGTCCCGGCGGGTCATGAAATCTGCCAGCACCGAGGTTGGGATGCCATCCGAGGCCGCATGCCCCTTCTCATGCAGTTCCGCCGAATAGCGATAGAGCTTGCTGCCGTACTGATTCCAGTAGTCCGGCTCCTCTTCCGCAAAATCGTAGTTTGGAATGCGAAGAATGGAGGAAAAACCATAACAAGCATCGGCCTTCACCTGCTGAAAAAAGGCATCGATTCGCTTTTCCAGTACCTCTAACGGCTCTTCATTAACCCGCGATGGAATCAGCCCACCATAGGCAATGGTGTCCAGCGCCACGATCAGGGGATCATTCTCAAACAGGTGATTTTTCACCCAGCGAGACAAGGACTTGAAATTAGCCGGCGCTTTTAATTGCCCCAGCAAGTTAGGCGCGGGCATACCCAACTCCAACCCAGCCACAGACGCTAGGCGGCGGGGCATATCATAGCAAACGGGCCGGCTGTCCAGGGGAATCAGAAAAACACGCTTATGGGAAAAAGGCATGGAGGAGGTCATCCAAATGGCAAATCATTTTAAACCATTCTAATACAGAACGCCTTTAAACCCTATCAGGCCCGCAACAATCCATGGGCAGGGCCCTCCCCCCTCTACTGAACGAAGCACCGAAAAAATCCCTTATAATAAGATCAACAGCGGTAAGGGAAAGTGGTTTAATGCGGCAGGCATTCGGCAAATTCTGGCAGCGGATCTCCCAAGGCCCCAGAGACAAGCAAGCCTTGGCGTTTTTACGCGTGACCACCGGCTTGTTTTTTCTGTATGCGGGTAATCAAAAGCTCTCCACCCCGCATTTTGAAACCGCGCTTAGCGGCATCCTGAAAACCTGGGCCGCCGGAAATCCATTCCCCATTTATAAACAGTTCTTAGAACACGTGGCCCTACCCAATGTCCATTACATCAGCCTGTTGGTGACCGATGGGGAAATGGCGGTCGGGCTGAGCTATATTCTGGGCATTTTGGTACAATTCAGCGCGCCCGCAGCGGTGTTTATGAACGTTAACTTTCTGCTGGCCGCCCAACACACCGATCCATCCGTGCTGACCATGAATCTGGTGTTTATCATCATATCCCTCACGCTGTTCTGGGGCCGAGCCGGAAAACACTACGGCATGGATGGCCTGATTGCCTCAAAGCCCGCCAAAGGACAAAAAGCCGAGTTGGGGAAGAGCTCCAAAAAGCTGAAAGCAACGCACGACCTGCTGGAAAACGCCCAAAAAGGCAAAGGCAAGAACAAGCCCAAATCCAAGCCGTTTTAAGTCGGTCTCTGCGCGGTGGATTTAGTCTGCTCCTGAATCTCGGTCATGGTCTGCCGCAGGGACTCAAAATCGGCTTGCCAGTATTGCTCTGTCAGCACATCCTCGTGGCGTTGCTCGGAAATAACCTGCACCGCGTCCCCCGGATAGTCATCCGGCGCCGTCCATGTGTGCGATTGTCCGCAACGGATTACGTAAAGCCGCTCCCGCACACGGGTTAACGCCACGTAAAACACCCGTTGTTGCTCCATTTTACTGCGAGGCGACAGCCAGCATTTTTGGTAAATTTCCTTCTTCAGGTTCGCATGCCCATTCGCTTTGCCCAATATCAGGCCAAAGCCGTTCTTTCCGGCATATTGTGGATCGAAAAGCACCCGGCTGTCATCGTTGCCAATACTGCGGGCCATTTCCGTATAGGCCACAAACACCACCGGAAACTCCAGCCCTTTGGAAGCAAACACCGTCATAATCCGCACCGCATCTTCGCCGGATAACTCCTCGCTTACCGGCAACTCCTGGCTGGGATCCGCCGCATACTGCTCCAGCGTTTCAATCACCTCATCCAAGGTTGGCTGAATGGGCTTATTCTGGCTGAACAGGTACAGCAGTTTCTCGAACGTCCGCAGGGTAATGCGCTGTTGCTTCTGTTGCCATTCAGGCGTGGCCGGGTCAATCAGGCCCACCACTTTCGCCAGTTTCAGAAAAAGCTGAACCGGCGATAGCCTGGCTTTCTGCTTGCGGATTTCCAATAACTGATAGGCCAAATCACCGACCGCTTCGGACAAATAGTCTGGAAACGACGGTAAAAGCTGCGGATTGGTATGCAAGAACAGACACACCTCAAACAGGCTGACCGCTCCTACCGAGTCGGCTGTGGTTTGCTTGAGCAGGCTATGCTTCAACTGCATTAAATCCCGGAGCTGTTTATGATTCAGCTTGTTCTGCAAAATACGAACCAGCGATAAATCGTCACTCGTAGATTGCATCAATCGCAGCAGGGCCAAGGCGTCCTTAATGACAGCCTCCTGAAAAAACCCCAGATTCTTCTGCCGGATGGCCGGGATGTTCAAATCGGCCAATTGCTTCTGGATGGCTTCGGCTTTGGCATGGGACTTCACCAGAATGGCAATATCCTTGAACCGACACGCTTCGGCCTGAATTAACCGGGCAATTTCCACGGCAATATAAATCGCCTCGGCATCCTTTTGAATCGCTACCGGTTGATGAGCCAGCTTGCCGCTTTCCGGATCCTCAATCATACCGTCCAGATTCACCCAGGTGACGCTCGGTTCCTGATAAGCCTGGTTCGCTTCAGACGGAAGCAATCGCTGATTGGCTTTGGCCGTAATCCGGTCGGTCAGGTGGTTCGCCACATTAAGCACCGGCGGGCGTGAGCGGTAATTGGTTTGCAGATTTACGCGCTTATACGGCCCGTGGCAAAAAATCAAATCCAGGTTTTCCGGCTGGGCAAAGCGAAAGGCATAAATAGACTGCTTCTCGTCACCCACCACCGTAAGGTTTCGGGATCCGTCCCGCACTAACAGCTCCAGCAGACGCAACTGACTACCGTTGGAATCCTGAAACTCATCCACAATCACCGCTTCAAACTTCTGGCAATAACGCGCTTGCAGATCAGGATAGCGCTTCAGCAGGCCAATGCTGTGGTTAATCAGGTCATCAAAATCACAAGCCCCTTGAGCCAGTAACGCTTGCTGATACAAGGCGTAAATGGCCGTCATTAGATAAATTGCCGTTTCTTCAAGCGATAGAGTTTCATCCAACACCGTAAAATCCGGTGTTTGGGGTTCAAATGTCCTCGGCAACAGGTATAGTTTTGCCAAACCGGGTAGCGCGTCTTTATAGGTTGCAGGCGTAATTTTCTTGCCGCTGTTCTCGGCTTTTTCTTCCGCCTCCCGCAGGGGATCCCACCCGTCATGCGCCCAGGGAGCCAGGCAATCAATCCAAGCGGTCATTTTGGGCAGAATGTTATCAAGCCCCTTCAAGTCCTTGTCATGCGGAACCGGTAAGGATTCCAGACGTTCGGTCAACCGTCGGGATTGCGCTAAGGCTGTCTGGAGGAACTCTACCGGAGACAACCCTGCGGTTTTAATGCGGTTGACCAGTTTATACACCCGTACCGGCTCAAGCAACTCTTCCAAATCATCAAGCCCACAGGTTTGCAAAGCTGGCATAGAAAGCACATCCGCCGATAACTGATTTTGCAGGCCCATTTTTTGCAACACGGGCGAAATATCCGCATAATCCCCCGCCAGAACCCCATGCACTACCCGGTTGAACAAGACCTGCTGCTCCAGGGAGTTCAGAATGACAAAATCGGGCGGCAAGCCCACTTCCAGTGGATGAGCGCGCAGCAACCTCATGCAGAACTGGTGGAAGGTACTTATCCAGGCATCCGGGCCCAACCCTTCCTCATCATTACTCATCAGCCGCTGATGAATCCGCTCCCGCATACTCATGGCGGCATCGCTGGTAAAGGTCACTACCAAAATGCGCTCTTCAGGGCGGGGAATGCCAGCAGTCCGAAAATCCTTGACCAGCTTCACAAACCGCCGGGAAATCAACTCCGTTTTGCCGGTTCCGGCACCGGCCAGCACTTGCAGCGCCTGATCCGCCGGGGTCAGCACGGCGTCCAGTTGACGTTCGTTCAATCCCGTCAAATAGGACAGCTCATTAGAGTCCGTAGCAGACGCTTGGACAGACTGTTCAGGCTGTACTGTTTCCGGCTGAGCGGTAAATAAATCCAGTTGACCGCTCATGCCTCGCCTCCTTCCTCGACATCCGCTTCATCAGCAGCCTCGCAAATACCAAAGTAGCCGCAACTACCGCAGGAAGTCCGCCCCGGTGTGGCCGAAAAATGCACGCTTTGCCGAATGGGAGCAACAATATAGCGATTGATGTCATCAATCATTTGCGCTTTTTTCGCCTCAATTTCCGCACCGGAAATTTCCAGGCGAATAGAACCCTGTTCCGGCTTGTCCACAAACGGAGGCCGAATGATTTGAAGGGCCACCGCGTTCAGGCGCCCCTCATAGGCCGGATTCTGTTGACCAGCCAGATAATACAGCGGTAATTGGTAATCCTTGGGATAATCTGCGCGCAACTTATCCGCAAATCGTTCGGCATGGCTAACGTCACCCCCTTCCGGTAAGGGATCCAACGTGCCCCAGAAATGCTTGTCGCAGGCATCCAGTTTCGCTTTATAAGCGCTGCGGAAGGTCTTGTAATCCACAATCTCCCAACTACCGTCCGATAATTGAATCACGGCATCCATCGAACCCGAAAAGCGGCAGCCTTCAATGCCGTTAATGGTAATGCCATCCAGCCGCTTTTCCGGCTCAACGCGCTTCAATGTCCCGTAACGGTCGAAATAGCCTTTTTCCTTCAAGTCATCAATCGACGCCAGCAAGCGCTGCTTCATGCTGGAAAGCGTCAAAGGACTCAGGCGACGCATTTCCATTTGATCTTTTTCCGTAAAACCCGCCGAGAAAAATACTTCCGGCTCATCCCGAAACAAAAACAGCGTTTCCGCCAGCGATTTAAGACGGTTCGCCGAATAGGGCAATTGCCCGGCCCCTTGATTGAACACTTCCATCACCCGGTGAATTAAGGTGCCCAGCGATGCGGCATCGTTTCCAGGCTGTGGCAGGCGTAAAAGGTGCTTATAATAAAACTGCCGAGGGCATTGCATATACGTTTTGATGGAAGAGGCGCTCAGATCCAAGACTTTGTCTGGCTCAAACAACGACTCATTGCTTGCTTTTTGCAATTTGGCCCACTTGGACTCGCCGGTATAACGGGTGTATAAATCATCCTCGATGGCCTCATCAACCGGTGCGGTAGACAGAACACCAAGCGTATCGAGCGGTTGTTCCGGCTTAATCGCACAAAAGTCCACTTCGCAGCGACTAGCATCTAGCAGCGGTTCGGTTTCGCAGCGACAGATTCGGGATAAGCGCTCCTGTTGGAGCAATGCACGTTTTTGTTCCAGCAAGCTCCGGTAAAATGCGGATGGCAACACAGGAGTGCCTGCGTCCATGCGATGAGAGGTCAACACCAGCTTATGCGTGGCACGGGTCATGCCGACTGCCAACAGGCGAGCCTCCTCCACCTCGTCAATTCGATAGGTCACGTCCGTTCCCAGCAGGGCTTGCTCGGCGGGGGACAGCAATTCCGGCGTTTCACGGGTATGTGGAAACTCCTCACTCACCAAAAAAGGGATTGCCACCAGCGGATATTCCTCCCCTTGCACCTGGTGAATACTGAGTATGCGAACGGCGCCTTTGGAAGATTCCGGCATACTGGTTGTTTCCGCACCATCCCATAATGCCTGAAACGCGGATAAGGCTTCCGGTAGTGGAAGTGGCTGCTGAAAAGCAGCCTGATAATGACTGTTCAGTCGCTCCAGGTTTTTCCGAAAGACAGACAAGGGCAGACTTACCGCGCCAAGGCCATCCTCTTCAGCCACTGGTTCATCCGCTGTATCATTCAACCCGAAGGCTTCCAGGAATGTGTCGGAACGCATAATTGCATCCAGCAAGCCAACCAGGCTTCCAGTTCCCTGATATATCTTATAAAACGCTACCAGTCGTTCATATTCTATCCGTATGCCTGGCGAAATAGAGGCAATATCAGCAAGTTGCCGTATCAAGCATGTCGTTTGATGCTCATCCGCCTGCGCCTGAGTTTGCACATGCCGTAATTCCGCCAATAAAACCGGATCCGTAATGGAGAACTCCAGCCAGCGTATCAAGTGACGGTTGTTCTTCTGAATGAAATGCTGCTGTTCCAGCCATGTTAGCGGCAACTGTTCCAGATGTTCCGTAAGCACAGAGGCATCCAACAGACCGGCAGGATTGAGGCTCAAGTGTTGCCAGCCTTCCAGGATATTCAGCAAGTCAAAAAAGTAATGTTGCAGATGAATCAACTCATCGGACAAGACATCACACCGAAACGGTATGTCCTTTTGCTGCAAAGCATGAAATAAATGGGACCGGTAACGGGATGAACGCAGCAACACCACACAATCATCCCAACGGGCGTGGCGATCTTCCACCTTTGCATTACGCACAAAGTCATCAATCAGCTGGGCCAGCCCTTCCGCTTCCTGGGCTGGTTCCGCGTAGAAGCCGAACTTCACGAGTTCCTGGAGTTGCGAGAGATTCGGCGCCTGCTCCTCCCAAATGGGTTGGGGTAAAAAGCGGTTCAGTAGGGAAAGAGTGGCTTCATTGCCTCGCATGCAGGCCTGTTTCGGCAAGAACGTCACCGGGCGGCCGCCATAAGCTTCCAGATTCGCAAAACTCGACGGATTCGCACCTCGGAAACTCCGGATGCTGAGCCGCTCATTGCCAGCCAGCATTAAACGGCAAGGCAGCGCTCCGAGATAGCCCTTTGTATTTCGGACGAGGCGGATATGAGGGCCAGCGCCCGACGGGTCAGATCCGCATGACATAACAAGTTGGCAGAGTGGGTTCGTTCCTGAAAGCGCTGGTAAATCTCTGCAACCAGGGCCAGCCGATTGTCTTCCGAGACATTTGCTTGCGCCAAGGACACCATCTTGGCCGGAGTCAGCCCCTTTAACTGTAATTGGCGGATCAGCTCAAAAAATACCCGTGCCGCGGACGGCTGTCGACTGGCGTAATACAGCGGATGCCCTGCGGGTATGCTTTGCCTCAGGATCTCCTGCAATAAAACGCGGGCGTCCGCTTCCGCTAACAGCCGAGGAACACCCAGGCCGGAATCGTCAAATTCCGCCAACACTTGCAGAAACCATTCCTCAAAGGTCAAAATTTCAATTGAAGCATTACCCAAGCCGGCCTTTGCCGCCTCATCCTGCAGATAGTGACGAATTCGTCGCTTATTTAACGGGGTAATACACAACGCCAGCATGTGCGATGGCGACACACCTTCTTGCCCAATCAGTCGACAAACCTCGCGGGCCAACTCGCGGGTTTTGCCGCTACCCGGCGGACCTTCAATTTTGAGAATGGGCCACCGCTTCGCATCGGCAGTGAGATTATTCGGGGCGCTTGTCATATCGATCGCAATTATCAAAAACCAAATAGAACATTTATTCTAGCCATTGTCGCATCAATCCGCCCGACTTGTAAAACCGTCGATTTGACGCGGCCCTGCCTCTTGCCGATAATGGAGCCTGGAATGTTGCTGCCTAAGGAACCCAATCAAGCATGTCATCCGTCCTGTCGCCTTCCATTCAGGAAGCGTTTGCGCTGGTACTTGAGCCCCTAACCGAAGTCAAAGAGAGTTTATTGGCGATTATCCCGCCCGATTCGGCCGTATTGGCGGAGACGGTACAGTATTCCCTGACCGGCGGCGGCAAATACCTGCGCCCGGTTGTTACACTGCTGAGCGGGGCCGCCACCAAGCAGCAAACGGCTGACGAACGGCAGCAAGCCGTGGAAGTGGCAGCGGTTGCGGAGATGATCCATGTCGCCACCCTGTTACATGATGACGTGATTGATGGCTCCGAGTTGCGTCGGGGCAAGAAAACAGTTCGCTCCCAGTGGGGCAATAAAGTATCCGTGTTGAGCGGTGACTATTTGCTGGCCCAGGCCAGCGTCAAGCTTTCCAAACTCAATAACACCCGCTTGGTTTCCATCTTCGCCTATGTGCTGGCCGATTTGTGCGACGGGGAAGTGGAACAGATGCACACCAGCTTCTCCCTGGACACTTCATGGGACAGTTATTACAAGAAAACAATCTGCAAAACCGCCAGCCTGTTTTCTGCCGGCTGCGAGTCCGCTGGCGTCATCAATAGCCTGCCAGAAGCGCACATTCAGGCGATGAAAATTTATGGCCGCAACTTCGGCATCGCGTTCCAGATTGTGGATGACTTGCTGGATTACACCGCCACTGAGGAAGAAATGGGCAAGCCGGTGCTGGATGATTTGCGCAACGGCCTACTGACTGCACCCATCCTTCTGGCGCTGGAATCTGAGCGGTTAACGGAACCGGAGCGGATGGCGATGAAAACGGATGTGGAATCTTTGTTTCTCAATCCGGCGGAAGAAACCATTGCCTGCATTCAGGATTTACTGGCCAAGAGCCGCGCCATCGAGGAAACCCGCCAACTGGCCGAGCGTTATATTGACGAAGCGAAACAGTCGCTGGATTTTGTGCCCCACGGACCTGAAAAGCAGGCATTGCTGGGCCTGGTGGACTATATCATCGATCGCCGTCATTAATTTTAAAAATTAGATTAAATTTTTTCCCCTGGCCGCCGATATGCGCTATATCGAGGATTAGCAGCCAGAGGAACCAGCATGTCAACCGGCCAACCTTTACCCGAACCGACCCGCATCCAGAGCAAAGACACCGCCATTCCGGTGGAGGTGGTTATTTTGACTCCCGACCATGAAATCCTGGGCATTGTGCATGTTTCTCGCGATGCCAAAGAAGACCGCCGGATTAGTGATCTGCTGAATAATCCCGACCGCCGGTTCCTGGCTGTTACCGATGCCCGGCTGATCAGCCGCGTTGGCAGCAGTACTCCAAGAGTTTACAGCTTCTTGCAGCTTCATATCGACAACATCATCATGATTCACCCTTCCACCCAGACCGTAATGCGCAATACAGACTACAGCCGCGAAGAGGCCATGCGCTTTGACGGCCTGAGATCCAAGTTTAACCGTATGGCTCCGGGCAGCGTTTAAGGATTGTAATACTACTGTTCAAATCATTATTTCCCTCCTATAATTAAGCAATTCAAGAGGGATCTACATCTCCAACATGGGTTTATTGGAGAAGAAAAAGCACGTTAAAACGCGTGTCTTATAGTTGTGCGCCTGATCCAGGGCGCCCAGGCAACGCTTCGCTAAAGCGATGAATCAAAGATAGTGAGAGGGGAAATATACAAATGAATATTAACAGCGTGCAGCCAAACGGGCTGCGCCCGGTTCAAGTGATTGCCCACCGTGGCGTTCGCACAGATAACGATCCAAACAAAATGGCGCCTGAGAATACGATGCCTGCATTTCTGGAAGCAGCCCGGCAGGGAGCGGCCATTGAACTGGATGTAATTTCCACAGTCGATGGCAGTTTACGGGTCCATCATGACAATCAGACCGGCAGAATTTTCCAACTGGCCGGGCGGCAAAAGGATGTGCATCGCACCACGTCCAAAGAAATGGACTATGCCACGCTGAATATGGCCGGCCATGAAGCGACCGTCAAACAAATGCTGGGGCCGGGCAGCCATTATAGAATGCCCGCAAAATTTTCAACTGTCACAGTGCCGGAATTAGAGAATGTACTGGAAGCGCTACCCGATACCCATTTTTACGTGGAATTGAAAGTCTCCGATCCGGAATTGCTCCGAAAAGGGGACAACCAATTGGAAAAACGGGTGGTCCAATTAATTAAGGAGAAAAATCTGTACGATCGGGTCACCCTCATTAGTTTCTCACCGCATAGTTTACGCAAAACCAAAGCGCTGGACCCCAACATTAAAACCGGCTTGAATTTCTCGCTTCCCCCTTGGCTTCAGAAAAATGAACTGTTTATGAACATGTTCGTGAATCTCTATGCCAAGCGCTGGGTCAAGGTCAATTCCATTCACCCCAGCTACGAGGACACAAATCCGGCCTTGGTAAATCGTGCCCATGAGGCTGGAATGTCTCTCTTCACCTGGGTCAACGAACAAACCCGAAGTGAAGAAAAGGCCATCTTCCCGAAGCTGCTTGACATGCAGGTGGACGGCATTTTGACCAACTCGGTGGATTTGCTGAACGAGGCCGTCGGCAAACCGGCCCCCATTTCAGAAAAAGCCTCGGAAAAAGCGGGTTAATCCCGTTACGCCCTGATAAAAATTGCCCGAACCATGCTCACCCTTGTGCTACACTGTTGGCACATGATGGTGTCTATGTGGCAGCAAGCTATGCCTGAACCGCACCATCCTTCGGCGGCCCACCCCTTGCCGGATTATCCCTGTACGTTGCTAGAGAAAGTTTAACGCCATGGCACTCACCTTCCAAGAAGTTATCGCAAACCTGAACCAGTATTGGGCCGAGCAAGGCTGCGTCGTCCAGTTCCCTTACGACCTGGAAAAAGGCGCCAGCACCATGAACCCGGCGACCTTCCTGCGGGTACTGGGGCCGGAACCCTGGAACGTGGCCAACGTGGATCCCTGCCGCCGTCCGACCGATGGCCGCTACGGAGAGAACCCCAACCGTTTGCAGCATTACTTCCAGTTTCAGGTGATTATGAAACCGTCACCGGATAACATTCAGGATTTGTACCTGAAGAGCCTGGAAGTGCTGGGCATTAAAATTGAAGACCACGACATCCGCTTTGTGGAAGATAACTGGGAATCCCCAACGCTGGGCGCCTGGGGCGTGGGTTGGGAAGTCTGGCTGGACGGTATGGAAATTACCCAGTTCACCTACTTCCAGCAGGCCGGTGGCCTGGATATCCACCCCACTGCCGTGGAAATCACCTACGGTTGCGAACGGATCGCCATGTACCTGCAGGATGTGGACAGCGTCTACAAGCTGAAGTGGAACGAAAACCTGACTTACGGCGATATTTACCTGCAAAACGAAAAAGAGCAGTCCAAGTACAATTTTGAAGTCTCCAATCCGCAAACATTAATGCAGTTGTTCGACCTGTACCGGGGCGAAGTGGAAAACGCGTTATCGCATGAGTTGGTGCTGCCCGCTTACGATTACGTGCTGAAGTGTTCCCATGCCTTCAACCTGCTGGATGCCCGCGGAGTCATCAGCAAGGATGAGCGAACCAATTACATTCTGCGGATTCGCCGTCTGGCGGAACAAGTGGCCAAGCAATACGTACAACAGCGCGAGGCCCTGGGCTTCCCGTTGCTGAAAGCAGGACAGGCCGCCAGTAAGCAGCTCCATTAGGGCGTTTCAATACCATGCTGGCGATTGTGAGAGGGAGTACATGCCATGCAGCCTGAATCCGTATTTGAGAAAGCGTTAGAGGCACTCCACCATTGCCTGAACAACAAGGGCAATCTGGTGGTGCTGACCGGCGCCGGGGTATCCAAGGAAAGCGGCATTCCGACGTTTCGGGATGCCCAGACCGGCCTTTGGGCCAACTACCGGGCGGAAGATCTTGCCACGCGGGAAGGCTTTCTGGAAAATCCCAAAATGGTATGGGAATGGTACGATTTTCGCCGCAATAAAGTGTGGGATACCCAGCCGAATCCCGGCCACTTTGCCTTGGCCGAACTGGAAACCCTGTTTCAGCGCTTTACACTGATTACCCAGAATATCGACAACCTGCATCAACAGGCCGGCAGCCGGAATGTATTGGAGTTGCACGGCAATATTTTCCGCTATAAATGCCTGGATAATAACCATCCCATCAGTCTGGAGCTGCTGGAAAACCCGGACGCCTCCCCGCCGAGCTGCCCATATTGCAACGCCTATGTCAGACCGGACGTGGTCTGGTTCGGGGAAATGCTGCCGGAAATAACGTTACGGCAAGCCTTTGAACAGGCAAGTTCTGCGGATGTAATGCTGATTGCGGGCACTTCCGGCGTAGTGCAACCAGCCGCCAGCTTACCGGTTACCGCCAAGGAAAGCGGGGCCACCGTGATTGAAGTCAACCCGGAAATGAGCGCCCTGACTCCGCTCGTGGTTGATCTATTCTTGCAAGGCCCTTCCGGCAGCATTCTGCATGAATTACTGCAACGCCTGAAAGCGCCGTTATCCCTTGATTCCTGTCCCCATTCACCCGGTGCGCCATGAGTATAGAGCCACTTGCCAAATGGGATAGTCAAATTTTATTAGCCGGCCTGACCTCCGGCGCTCTTGTGGTCAGGGACGATGGCTTGATTCAGTATGCAAACCCGGCGTTCAGCGCGCTGTCCGGCCATACAGCGGAAACGCTGGCAGGCCGCAAGCTGACCGAGGTGCTGAAACTGCCGCCCAAAACAGACTGCGCCCTCTGCATGGGCATAACCGACCGAGGGACGTCTCAATGGGCCACGTTTCACGGGGGATATCTGCTGACCCAACGGGATGAGTCGGCACCGGAAGAGTTGAAAGTAAAAATCAAACACAGCCCGCTGCCGGATGACTGGGTGTTATGCCTGATTGACCCGTTTTCCGAGGATACGACCCTTACGCAAGCCCATAGTGACTTTGTCAGCACCGTCAGCCATGAGTTCCGCACCCCGCTGACCAGCATTAAAGGCTTTGCTGATACCCTGCTGAGCTACGGCGCCCAATTGCCGGACGAGGAGAAGCGCCGCTTCATCAATATCATCAAGGATCAGGCGGATCGACTGATACGTCTGGTAGAAAACCTCCTGACCACCTCTAAACTAGGAGCCAGCCGCATTGAGATGAGTTATCGCCCGGTTCCGCTGCAACGGCTGTTGGATAAGGTGATTCACAGCGTTCTGGCCAAAACTCAGACCAAAACCGGCATAGAGCGCAAAATCGATTTATCCGTAAAGCCCACCGACCTGGAGGCTTGGGCGGACGCGGACCGGCTGGAACAGATCCTGATTAACCTGGTGGACAACGCCGTGAAATATTCCCCGGCGGGCAGTACGGTCACCGTCCAGGCGGAACTGTTGCCCAACGATGAGTCCCAGTTGCGGATTTGCGTAAAAGATGAAGGCAGTGGCATTCCGGAAGCCCTACTGCCCAAAATCTTCACCAAGTTCTACCGGGTGGAAAGCCCGCTCAAGCAAGAGGTGGAAGGCACCGGCCTGGGCCTTTACATTACCAAATCCCTTACCACCGCTATGGGCGGCCAAATTACGGCGGAAAGCACACCGGGCCAAGGCAGCAAATTTACCGTCATGCTGCCTGCCGCCACACCGGAGCGTCAGGCCAGCCATCGCCGCAAGCTTTATGCGTCGGAGGAAGAAGCATGAGCGACTTTCAGCTGATGCTGCTGGTGGGCAATCCGCAAACGGAACTTCTGAGTTCCATGATGGCTGACTTTAGCGCGGATACCATGCTGACCGTCCTGCATAGCGAGCGGTTGGGGGCTAATGGGGAACACGTGCAGCCCATCCTGGAAAACGCCTGGCCGGATCTCATCTGCCTGTTTGCCGATGACCTGGAAGCCCAGGGCGAGGATGTGTTGGCCTACTGCTTTCAATTGCGGGAGCAGGTGGTCAAGTATCGCCCGGTTTTGGTGGTGCAAAGCAGCAGCCCGGAAGAAAAACGGATTCAGTACCTGATTCAGGGCGCGGACGATATTTTTGATCCCCATCTGTCCATTGAAGAATTCAAGGTGCGGCTGCTGGTTCATTTGCGGCGGAATCTGGATTTTTCCGCCAACGAGATTACCAAGCTGCCTGGCCTGCAATTCACCAACAAGGTGGTACAGCGGCGTTTAAATCAGCACAAACCGCTTGCGATGCTGAGCATTGAGCTGGATCATTTTGACGTTTATAGCGAAATTTACGGGGACTTGGCAGCTCGCCAGGTGCTGAAAACCTTTGCCGCCTTACTGGTTCAACTGATGCTGATGCCGGATTTCATCAGCCACACGGACGAAAACCACTTTGTGGTGGTCACCACGCCCGATAAAGCGGAAAAAATCTCGTCCCTGTTATGTCGACAATTTGAAAACGCAGCTCCCAATTTCTATTCAGAAAAAGATCGCAAGCAGGGCTACATGGTTTCCGTGGTTTCCGACAATATTTCCCGCCGGGTTCCGCTGCTCAGCCTCAGCATCGGCATCGCCTCCACCGATACACAGCCGTTTGACACCTTTCTGACCCTGTTTACCGCCGCCCAGCAAATGAAAACACTGGCCCGCATGAAGCCCGGCTGCAGCTGGCAAAGTGATCGACTCCGGTTAGCTGGAAGCAAACCGCAGCGAGAGAAACAAAAACCCGGCATTCTGGTACTTGAAACCGATGCCGCACTTGCCTACCTGCTGAAAACCACCCTGGAAATGGAAGGCTATGATGTGGAAGTGGTCAGCAACATTGATGATGCGCGGCTGGCCTTACAGGAAAAGGCGGCGCACCAAGTGTTGAACCTGGTGATACTGGATGCGTTGATTAATGACCAGGAAAGCGGCCTGTTGCTGGCAGGGGAAATCCACCAGCAGCACCCGGATATCAGCATTATTTGCACCTCCTCGCTGCATAACCGGCAGCGGGTGCTGCAGTCCGGCGTGGATTTATACCTGCCCAAGCCATTTGAGTTGTCCAGCCTGTTTTCCTGGATCCATCGCCTGCTGCAAAGAATGTCCTGAACCCGGCCGGGATTTGGAATCCTGTGTTTAAGGGATGCCGTCCTGCCTTTCCCATTGGAAACTGGAGAGGAGTAGGAAGCGAAAGGTTTGCCCCATGGCGATGAATACACCCGTCTGCCCCATTTTGAGCGTCCGGAACCCCAGCGTGGACGAGCTCTGCCTGGGAAACGACTGCGCCTTGTTTTTGCCCTCCGCTAAAAAATGTTCATTGGTATACATTGGCTTCAAGGCCATGATGGACATTCAAAAAATGCAGCAGGCCGCCCCGCCCCAAGCTGCTCCCCGGCCAGCCCAGCAGTAAACAAAGCCGGCCAGTTGTAACAAACACTTAATATCAGGTTTAACGCTTCCCCTTCCTTGGGAATTACACCAATGTGGACTCAGAAGGATATATTTAACCTCCTCTTTTAAGCATTGAATTCCAGACTTCCTTTTTTCTCCAATTTCGTGTGATTCATCAGGGAAAGCCAAGGCATAGGGCTTTCCCTTTTCATATGTGCCTATAGGCGAAAAAGCAGAACAAAACGCAGCCCTTTCGGGCTGCGTTTTAAAAACCGATCCGCTCCCGTTAATTGAGGTGCTTGTTCAACACTTCAGTCAGGGTGGATTTCTTATGATTGCCGACCATTTGCTCCACCGGCTCACCGTCCTTGAAGACCATCAGGGTCGGGATGCCGCTGATATGATAGCTTTGGGCTGTTTGCAGGCAATCATCCGTGTTGACTTTTACGACTTTGACTTTGCCTTCGTATTCGGAGGCCAGTTCATCAATCACCGGAGCTAGGGCTCGGCAGGGTCCGCACCAGGGCGCCCAGAAATCTACCAACACCGGCGTGGAAGACTTTTTAACTTCCTGCTCGAAACTGGCATCCGTGACATTTAGAACATTTCCCATTGACGGGCTCCTTCCTTCGATCGAGACTCCCGCCGGAACCGGCAATTCGCCACTTTCCGTCAGGGCACTTTGTTTTTAATCGATTTGATTTTATCATAAAGCTTACTGATGGTAAGCTGACCCGGTTTCGGATTCGAACCTCTTGCGGGCAATTCACCGTAGCGCCAAGGCTTCTAATTCCCTTCAACTCCGGACTTCAGCCAAAGAAAGATGATTGCCGCCGAATGACTGCTCTTGCCCCCAAACTCGTTGACCGCTACATTTTAAAACAATTGATCGACTACTTTCTGTTAGGCGTAGTGGTATTTACGCTCATCGCCTTTTTCTCGGACACCCTGCTCAAGTTTATCCGGGAAGTCCAGAAGTACGGCATTCCCTTCGGCACGTTGCTGACTATGGTGGGCCTGCAACTCCCCAAATCCGTTGCGCTGGTATTGCCGGCCAGCGCCTTTTTGGCCGTACTGATGGTCTTTAACCAGCTCAACAATCAATTTGAAGTCATTGCGTTTCGGATGAACGGCATCAGCCTGTGGCGTTTAATGGTTCCACCGATTCTGCTGGGCCTGTTTTGCAGCGGATTGGCCTATAGCATTAATGATTTCATCGTGCCCTGGTGTAACGTCAAAACCATGCAGATGAAAGAGCAGGCCATCCGGAATGGTAGCTTGCCCGCCAACGGCACCAGCTTTATGCATAAAACGTTTGATGAAGACCATAATCTGCAGCAAATGATCTATATCAGCCATTATCAGGGCCGTAATCTGGGTGACAGCACCATCATCGATCTGTCCAAGCCCAACGTCATGCAAATTTTTCAATCCCGCTCAGGCACCTGGGATAACGCGAGCGGCTGGAACCTGAAAAATGTGAACGCCTACGTCGTCACCAAGGATAAAGATCAGTCTTCGGCAGGGCATCTGGAAGCATTCACCTTGCGCGGCCTGATGAAAGACGAGGATAAAGTATCCAAAAGGGAAGAAGCCGAACGCCGCCGGGCTCAAGGTATTGATACCAATTCCGATCAGCAAAATTTCGCGGATTTGTGGTCAGCCATTCAAAAACGGGAAGCGTTGGGCAAAGATGTAAAAAATAATACGTATCTTCGTCTTTGGGCTAAATTAACCTGGCCGTTAAGCTGCCTGGTCATCATCCTCAGCGCGGTGCCTCTTTCCCTGACGCCTCCACGCCAAGGCAGCAATCGGGGCTTCGTATACGCCATCATCATTCTGTTTCTGTTTTATATGCTGTTTAACTCATTCCAAAGCTTAGGACGTTTCTATTATTTCGATTTCGACGGAATGCTCTCCCAGCCCGCTTATCTGGCGTTGGTATCCTGGATGCCCATTCTGATCATGGCCGTTATCGGCATTATTTTAATTCAACGCAAATCGTTAACGCTCTAGCATTTGGACTCTCTATAAAGTTAAAATCCAATCCACTAACTTTCATTTTTGACCAACCAACTTTAATTTTTTCACAATCGAAATCAACCTCCCTTTTTGGGTTCAAGTTATAACATTTTCTATAAACTGTTTTATAACTTTCAATCGCGTTCTTGCTGAACCAAAGCGCCGCCCCCCACAAATTGGCTAACCTTTCTGGATAATATAGAGAATGTCGTCTTCTACTACGATTAATCGAATTTGGCATCCATTCGGCCTCAATAAATTTTTTTTTAATTTCTGAAATTAATTTTTCCGGTAGGTCTGAAAGCTTTTCAAAACAACCCAATACACCCCTTTCTGAACTGCCCTCCCCCTCTCTTAAATAACTATTTAATTTTACGCCTCATTATTTAATCTCAACCATTAATATACTATCGATGCAAAACTCAACCATGATTGACAGATGAGATTGAGGGATGAATATGAGTGAGGTTAGGTTAGTATTTTACCTCTCACTATAAAAGTTAAAGTTGGAAATAGGAAAAACCCTACAAATGAATAAGAAACTGTTAACCTTGGCTCTGTCCTTGAGCCTGGCAGCTTCCGCTTCTGTGAAATCCTTCGCTGATGATCAGACCGCTGGCGACACTGCTAATCAACTGCAAGTCAACGACAGCCTGAACGGCAATGACCTCAGCAGCAGCAGCAATGATGGCGATGATACCGCTGTTAACGGCAGTCTGAACGGCAACGACCTCAGCACCGACGACAACAGCGATAACAGCAACCAAGGTAGCGTTAACGATAGT
>JAJQJM010000186.1 GCA_021323475.1 Vampirovibrio sp. | reverse complement strand
TGCAGGTGCTGCGGGATTCCATCGAGTTGAAAGAACCCTATCTCGACCCGCTGAATTATATTCAGGTGCAACTGCTCTCCAAGTATCGCCGAATCGAGGCCGAAGACCCCAACAATCCCATGCTGGAAGCCTACCACCGGGTGATCGTTTCCAGCATCGAAGGCATTGCCACCGGTCTTGGCACCAGCGGCTAAGCGCTTACTACCCTGCCGGATACTCCTGTTTGACTTTCACCCGACCGGACGGGCGGGCGGTTCTCAAGGCGGAGAAAAAGACATAGAATGATAGGCATAGGCACAATGCGGAGCATTGCGCAGGGCGTGGAAATAATGGGCGAGGAAGGCATGATGGATAGCGGGACAGTTCAGGCAACTTACGCGTGGAAGCCGGAAAGCACACCGTTGGTCATATTGGCGGAAGGATGCTTTGGGGAGTCCCAATCCAAGTTGGCCCTGGGCGTCATTCGCTATGGAAACTGGCCCATTGCGGCGGTCATCGACTCCACCCGCGCCGGCAAAACCGTCCGGGAGGTCACCCAGTTACCCTGTGATGCGCCCATTGTCTCCCATTTAACCGAGGCGCTGACACACCAGCCCAAGGCGTTGCTGATTGGCACCGCACCGGCCGGTGGGCAATTACCGCCGGAATGGCGCGCCATATTAAGCGAAGCCCTACAAAACGGCTTGCACATCATCAATGGTTTGCACTTCTTCCTGAGCGAAGAAGCCGATTTGGTGACACTTTCCGAGAAACATCGGGTTCGGTTGTGGGATGTGCGCGATCCGGAAGCCTACGGGCGGCATAAATTTCAGGTCATCAACCTGCAAAAGCCACGTCCTCAAAATCTGCGCGTCATCACCATGGTTGGTTCCGACTGCGCGGTGGGGAAAATGCACACTGCGCTGGAGCTGCATACCCAAACCCGAAAGAACGGACATTCCTCCGCGTTCATTGCCACCGGGCAAACCGGCATATTGATTGACGGACGCGGCGTTCCGCTGGACCGGGTGATTGGGGACTTTATGGCGGGCGCCATCGAAGTCTGCATTCACGAGGAGTTGCCCCGGTTACCGCAAAACGCTTCTACGCCACAGCAAATTATTTTTGTGGAAGGCCAGGGCTCGCTGATGCACCCGGCGTATTCCGGCGTCACATTATCCCTGTTGCATGGCTCCAACCCGGACGCCATGATTTTATGCCACAAGGCCGAAGCCCAGGCCATTCGCAATTATCCGCAGCTTCCCCTGCCGCCCATGCGGGAACTGATTGCCATGTATGAGACCGCCGCCGCCTGGACCCGCCCAGCTGGCATGCCCAAAGCCCGCGTGGAGGGAATTTCCGTCAATTCCTCCGCCCTGCCGGAAGCGGAAGCACGACGCTACCTGGATCAACTGGCGGATGAAACCGGCCTGCCGGTCACCGATCCGGTGCGCTATGGCGTGGATTCGCTATTAAATGCTCTCCGACTGGAACCCGTTAACGTGAACTGCTAAAGGATTTCCCCTGTGAAACTGCAAGCCCGCCCCCTGGATATTCCTTACGAATTTACCTTTACCATTTCCAGAAATTCCCATAGCACCACCACCACGGTGATTGTGGAATTAACCCATTCGGAAAACGGACAAACGTTCGTGGGCATGGGCGAAGCGGTGCCTTCCCGCTTCTACGGGGAAGATGCCGAGTCAGTGCTGGCCTTTTACGATCGTTTAAACCGGGAACAGGTGCTGGCCGACTTAACCCCGTTCGACATCCAGAAACTGCAAGCGCGTTTTGAAGCGCTGGACGGCAATATGGCCGCCAAATCCGCCATTGATATGGCATTCTACGATTTGCAGGGAAAAATCCTGAACCGGCCGGTGTGGCAACTTTGGGGACTGGATCCCGCCAAAGCGCCCAAAAGCTCCTACACCATCGGCATCGCCGATCTCGATACGGTAAAGCACAAAACGGAAGTGGCCCTGTCTCGCGGCTACGATGTATTAAAAGTTAAATTGGGCTCTCCCAACGATGTAGAGCTGTTTGAGACCATTCGCCGCATGGCCCCGCACCCGGAAATTACCATGCGGGTAGACGCCAACGCCGCCTGGGACGTGGACGATGCCATTGAGATTTGCCAATTGCTGCATGAAAACCACGTGGAATTTGTGGAAGAACCGTTGAAACTGACCAGCAGTCCCGATGATTACGCCAAGCTGAAAGAAAACAGCCCTCTGCCGCTGATGGCCGATGAAAGCTGCCACACGCTGAAGGATATTCCCTGGTGCGCTCAGGCTTTTCATGCCATTAACCTGAAGCACACCAAAACCGGCGGGCTGACCGAAGCCCTGCGGATGGTGCATGCCGCTCGGGCCCACAATTTAACCATCATGCTGGGCGGTTTCGGGGAAACCTCATTATCCATTACCGCCTTCGCGCAGCTCAGCCCATTGGTAGATTATTGCGATCTGGACGGGGCTCTGCTGATGGCGGAAGACGCCTATGAGGGCATTACCTTTACCGGCAGCCGGTTTACCCTGCCCAATCGCCCCGGCCTGGGCGTGATTCCCAGAGCGAAAGTCGGCGCATAATCCATGCCAACCGTCATTCTGTTAACCCTGTCCAACATTTTTATGACCTTCGCCTGGTACGGGCATCTCAAATTCCGCAGTTATCCGCTGTGGATTGTAATTCTGATTAGCTGGGGCATCGCCTTCTTTGAGTATTGCCTGCAAGTGCCTGCCAACCGTATTGGGTACGGGCACTTCAGCGGCGCCCAGCTGAAGGTGATGCAGGAAGTGATTACCCTGGTGGTGTTTTGCGTGTTCTCCGTCTTCTACCTGAAAGAGGAGCTGAAGTGGAATTACATTGCCGGTTTTGTGCTGATGGTGCTGGCGGTTTTCGTGGTGTTTAAAAAATGGTAGAGCGACCGGAGGCTGTCAAATTGACATGCCGAACGGTTTTATCGGTTAATGACAACCATGATTACCCTTGAATCAGGATCATCTTATTAACATGCAAAGCCTTTCCCCATTCATACAATCTCCCACAAGCACACCAATCCATACGCCACGTCCCAAAGGTCTTCATTGGGAGCCCGCGCCGAATTCCCGCAACCCAAACGAGTCTTATGACGGTAAGTCAAATGACCTGTCTTCCCTGCTGGGTAAACTGAACAGCTTGCTGCTAACGCAGAAGGAAGACGGAGACAAAATCCAACTGTCTAAAAGGCTCACCGGAGAGCTTGAGGAAACCGCAGAGGCTTCGACGGACGCTGATAGGCCGAAAAGCACGCCGTTCATTGAAGAGCCCAATACCGATACATTCTTCCGGCAAAGCGAGCCATCGTCTCCAAAGTCTTTGCAATGCGACCGGTTGGAAATCCCTTCTTTCACACGTTCCAATGCCCCAACACCGGATTCCGTCAAGGTTCTTTCCCCGGAGAATGCCGCTTCCGCATCAGCGTCAACATCAGAGAGTATGATTCTGGACTCCCCGATTGAGCGCCCCAAAGCCCCATTGCCAGTAGCCTTGTCCAAATCGGATGATAGCGCTCCGAGAAAGCCAAAACGCAAACGGTCCGAAAGCGAACCTCCGGTACTCGACGCGCCCAAGGCACAGCGTAAAAAACTGGATATCAAACAATTACGGCGCTTTGTGCAACAGCAGGAAGAACACTAATCGTCCGCCGTCATTTCCAAATATAAAACCCCGGCACCAGCAGGCACCGGGGTTTATTGTATGTTCTCTCCTTGATAACTATTTCAGGTTATTTGAGAGTTTAATCAGCATATTCAGGACGCCCAGGCCCACCGTTGCGGTGGCATTCGGGTCGTTGGTCAGACTCTGGGTGTAGTCCTTGTTCGTCTGACTGAGGTTGGCCAGGGGGAAGTCGATGGCCCTGGGATTGCTGAGCGCATCCGAGGCAATCTGCTGCGTGGTGAAGTTGCGGTCCAGAATACGGTGGCCCCAGAGGGAGAAGTTGAGAATTTCCTTATCCGTCAGGCCGGACTTTTGCATAAATTCCTGCAGGCCTTCCGGGGTATTCACTTCTTTCACGGCCCTGAACATTTCCGCCGCATTCAGGCTGGCATCCTTCATCTTCAGGTTGGCCGCAAATCCGGGGATGGGGTTGTGGTCCGTGGTCGGCCATACATCCTCAATCAGTTTCGCGTAGGCGCTGCCATTGATTTTACCGTCATCCTGAAGGTCCATTTTGCCCCATTGGCGAACCATATCCTTGTTGGCTTCAACCTGTTCGGGCGGTAACGGATTGGCGGCCGTGTGCTGGAAGATCGGGCGGTTGCCGCTCTGATCCGGGGCCAGCAGGGTTCTGAAGGCGATATCGCCATCCAGACTGCCGTCATACATGTCGTGGGCCATCATCCGGATACCGATTCTGGCGAACTGGCTCAGACCGGACGGGTCGTTATTGTCGAACAGATTGGTATTCACCTGATTTTTGGTGGTGAACATTTTATTCAGGAACGTAGAGGTCATGTTGCCGTTGGCATCCACCTCGACCTGATCCAACGTTAAGGAGCCGGGTTCAAAACTGTCCGGAACCGGGGTTGGGGTAGGGGTAGGGGTAGGGGTAGGAGTTGGGGTCGGAGTTGGAGTTGGAGTTGGGGTCGGAGTTGGGGTTGGAGTTGGAGTTGGAGTCGGTGTTGGAGTCGGTGTTGGAGTTGGAGTCGGTGTTGGAGTGGGGGTAGGGGTTGGGGTCGGAGTTGGAGTTGGCGTGGGGGTCGGAGTTGGAGTGGGAGTCGGTGTTGGGGTAGG
>JAJQJM010000066.1 GCA_021323475.1 Vampirovibrio sp. | reverse complement strand
CCTACTGGAACCAGCTCTCCGACGCGCAGCGCGGTGGTCATCCGCGTTACTACTTTGTGGAAAACGTGGACGCCGATCAGATCGCTCCGTTGTTCGACATGCTGGATCCCAAGCGCACCCTGTTCGTGGTGATTTCCAAGTCCGGCACCACGGCGGAGACTATGAGCGCCTTCATGATCGCCAAAGACTGGCTGGAAAAGAATCTGGCCGCGACTGAGGTCAAAAACCACATTGTGGCCATTACCGACGCCCAGAAAGGCGTGCTGCGCCCGGTGGCCGATCAGGAAGGCTACCAGACCTTTGAAGTGCCGGATGACGTGGGTGGCCGTTTCTCCGTGTTCTCGGCGGTAGGCTTGTTGCCGGCGGTGCTGTGCGGATTGGATCTGGCGGACATGCAAAAAGGGATTCAGGATTTGGATAAAACCCTGCAAGAGCCTGTGCTGGAGAAAAACCTGGCCGCTCAAGGGGCGCTGCTGCAATACTTGCTCTATGAGCGCGGCAAGCATATTTCCGTGTTCATGCCGTACTCGTACCGGCTGGCTTCCGTATCCGATTGGTTCGTGCAGCTTTGGGCGGAATCGCTTGGCAAACAGCACGATTTGAAAGGTAATATCGTCCACGTGGGGCCAACTCCGGTTCGCTCCGTGGGGGTAACGGATCAGCATTCGCAAGTCCAGTTGTTTAATGAAGGGCCGAACGACAAGGTATTTACCTTTGTGGCCGTTGGTAAGCCCGCTCAGGATATTACCATTCCCGCCAACCAGTTCAACCAGGTAGAAGATTTGAACTACCTGAACGGAAAACCAATGAGCCAGTTGATGGCCGCCGAGTTTGAGTCCACCCGCGCCAGTATTACCAGTAATCGACGCCCGAATATGACCTTGCGTCTGCCGGAAGTGAACGGGTATTATCTGGCTCAACTGCTGTATTTGCTGGAAGTGCAAACCGCCATTGCGGGCGCCTTAATGGGTATTGACCCGTTTGATCAGCCCGGCGTGGAGCTTGCCAAGAAATATACCTATGCTTTGATGGGCCGTAAAGGGTATGAGCAATTAATTCCCGAAGCCCGTGGCGAAAAAAGTGCGGTAGGAGTATAATGAAGGCGCTCTGAATGCTGAAAACTCCCTGCTGTTGAGTTATCTTACAGGATGTTACTCTTTGTGAGAAAACTCAAAAACATGCAAATATAAGCGGTTATAATGCAGAGAGTATCAACTGATGATTCAAATTCTTTATAAATCTTAATAGTAGACAATATTTAGTATGGAATTGTATTGGAGGTAGTACCCTATGCCTTTTGTAATTACCGAACCTTGCGTCGGCGTAAAAGATAAAGCCTGCGTTGGCGTTTGCCCCGTTGACTGTATCTATGATTTTGACGGCGAGCCCCAGCTCTACATCCACCCGGATGAGTGCATTGAGTGCGGCGCTTGCCAACCCGTTTGCCCGGTCAGCGCTATCTTTATGGATGCTGAAGTGCCTGCGGATCAAGCTTCCTACACCGAATTGAACGCTGAGAAATCCCGCGCCCTCAAAGGCTAGTTCGGCAGTCAGCAGTTCAATTCAACTGAAATTTTCCGTACCTGCTTTCATATTTAACAAAGTTATCTTTTTGTTAGATCTGTTTTTGTGCGGAACTGCTATCCAATACAGAAAGAGCCTGGAATGTATCAAATTCCAGGCTCTTTACTTGTGGGGTTCAAAACCGGCTATTAACCACCGGTTAGCGAATGAAACGAATTACCCAGGGATTCTCCCATATGGGTGAGTGGCGCCCAGGCTGCACGTGCGCCTGCGGAGTAAGGCGTTAGGGCGTATAGGGTTAATAATGCCAGGGTAATTCCAAAACAAATGGGTAAATTGCGTTTGCAAAATTCCAGCACGACCGGAATCAATAATAAGCCGCTTACAGTAATGGATGTCCACATACCAGCCCAAACCAGTGTCGATTCCATACAGTTCACTCCTGTCGCATTAGGGGTGGTGCCCGAAGCTGTTAGGCATGTTTGTTCAAGACGGGATGGCGTTCTTGAAGACGGCGGGATCGCCTGTGGAAATACTTGGCCAATACCCGTCCCTCATAGCGTTTTTTGATGGGTATCCCTGATTTTTAAAAATGGAATTGGCCTTAATTTTGTATTTCCCATAAAACCTGGCTTCTAAACGGGCATTCGGTTAAACAGGAGAGCGGCCTGCGCGCTTACGTTATGATAGGGGCATGATAAATCTGTTACGCTTTTGGGCCCGTTGGCTGTTTTCGGTGCTGACACTGGTCTTGCTGCTCACCTTTATGGTTCGCATTTTTTCGCCTGGAAATGCGGAGACGGCCTATATTTTCCGGGCCATTCAGCCGATTCAGCCGTGGCTGGATCAAATCTGCGCTGCGTTGGTTTGGCCGGTAGGCTGGGCGCTGGAAAAGCTGGAGCCGTTCCTGCCCGCCACCTGGAAAGCATGGTTTCCCATCAGCCCGGCGGCTGCGTTTTTCACCAACGTGTCCGAATGGGTGCTGAAAATCCCCGGTCTGGCAGGAACCGTGGCAGGCAAGCAGATGCAGGCTGCCGATTATGGTGCGTTGTTTCCGGGTGTGGTGGATTGGCGTTTGTTGTTGGCCTTGCCGGTGTGGGGCTTTGCGGAATCGTTGCTGTTAGGTTTGTTCATTCGGATGGATGCCTGGACATACCGCTGGGGCATACGGCGTCGGGATGCCGCGTTTATGAAATCCTTACGGGAACCAGGGCATGCCGGTGAGGCCGGGCTCGCTCAAAGTTCAATGCTTAATCCGGTGAACGCTGAAATCGGGCCGGTTGGCGGCGGAGATAGCCAGGATTTTTTAACCGGCCTGTATAGTCAATCGTATCTGGCGTATCGGCTGGATCGGGAAATGCAGGTTGCCCGCCTGAATCAAGGACTCTTGGCGCTGCTGCTGATTGAGATTGATGATTTTCAAGAGCGGGTGGATACGAATGGCCCGGCCATCGGGGATTTGATGTTAACCAGTGTTGCCCCGGCCACTCAGGTGAAACCGCCGCAAGGAGAAGCCATCAGTTGTCGATACGGCGATCATCAATTTGTGGTGCTGCTGACCGAGCCCACCCAGCAAACCGCCGAACAGCTTGCGGAATGGATTCGGGGGCAGGTGGCGCAAATCCACGTGGAAGAGGCATTCCAGCCAGGCTTAGGCGTTAGCATTGGGGTGTATACGGTACGCTTTACGCCGGAAAACGGAAGCCAGGAGTTGACTCCGGCAGCGTTTATCGCCAAGGCGGATGCGCAAAAGTACATTGCCCAGCGCAAGGGCAAAAATCAGATTAGCGCGGCCTCTCTGTTATAAGCAAACCGATTTACTTGTTATGCGAAGCCGGTATTGCTGATGCAGGCGTGGGCGTGAAATAAAGGCCGTTGGATTGAGACAATTTCACGGTCATAATCAGCGTTTTCATTTCTTTGGCGTATTCGCCGTCCGGGGCCAGTTGCATGTAATGCAGGCTGGCCTGCATGGCTTCATCCATGCGGTTCAGCTTGGTGAGCGCAATGGCCAGCAAATAATAGGTCGTGGCGTGGTTCGCATTCAGCGCCAAAGCTTCGTTGTAGGAACTTACCGCCTGGTCATAGGCATTCATGCGGAGAAACAGGTTACCCTGATAATAATGGACCCACTCATTTTGGGGCTCCTGGGCCAGGGCTTCATCAAACAATTTTTTAGCGGTCTTGTAATCGCCCTTGGCAGCCAGCATGTTGCCCAGATTCAGCCGGGCCAGATTGTAGCGGCCGTTTCGCTTTAACGCCTGCCGGTACGCTTTCTCGGCGTTGGCATAATCCTTGCTTTCCTCGTACAACAAGGCCAGATTGTTGTAGGCGTAGGTAAAGCCGGGATCGGTTTCAATCGTTTTCTGATAATAACGGATGGCCTCCGCTTTTTCGTTGTTCTGATCATACACGCGGGCCAAATTGAAAATCAGGGCCGCATTGCTGGGATCGGTGCGCAGGCCTGCTGTATAAAAACGCTTGGCGGCCTCAATGTCGTTTTTCATCAGGGCGACTTTGCCCAGTTTGAAATAGACCAGCGTCAGCTCGTCATTTAAATCCACCACACGCTCCAGCGCTTGCTGTGCCTGATCGAGATAAACCGCCTGTTGTTCCGGCAGATCGCTGTCTTTGGCCAGCTCCAGGTACGCGCATCCTAAATGGAACAGGCCCAGAATATGAACCGGGTTTCGTTCCACGGTTTCCACCAGGTATTTTAATGCTTTGGCGTTTTCGCCTTTTTGTAAGTGGACGGAAGCCAACCCCAAGGGGTAGTAATCTGCCTCTTCAATGCTTTGGAGAGCCGTTTTTTGAGGAACCATCGGTGTAATGACCCCGACTGCCGATGCCAGCGGGGTGAGGAGCAATGAGCCGGTCAACAGCAGAGCTGAAAGGGCAGGCTTCTTTTTGAATAGGCGACTCTCCGATGCAAACAGATCCATTCCAATTCCACACTTGTTAGGTATTACTACAATAATTATAGCAGCTACTTATATTATAGTAAATACTTTTACTATCAATTCATCCGTATTCATCCGGTCGTAGTAGGCAGCTCCAAGGCACAGCTTATGGGAGAGCCCGTGATAGTGCTTGAACCATAGGTCGATAGCTCCTATTCAGGAAGCCTGAATGCTTCTGCTTGATCTGGATTGAGTTTCCAACGGGCCGAACCGGAATAGCGGCGGCGTATTATAATCGTTGTACTATGCCAAGTGAAACGGAATTGTTTAGTCAGCTTGCCGGGGAAATCCGGATCGCCACGGACAACCTGAATGCCGGGGAATGCCTGGAGGATGATCTTCCCACGGCCTCAGATCTGGCTCGGCGGTTGAATTACCGGCTGGAAACCGTCAAGAAAAAGCTGCGGATTTTGAAGGAGGAAGGGCTGATTCAACCGGTGACCGTGACGCCCAAGCGGTATCGCTTTAATTACTGGGCGTTAAAGTCTCTGGATGAGGAGCATGTGTTGTATAGCCTGTTCTGCGAGCCAGAATCGCCTTATTTTATTGAAAATAATCATTATAAATAAGTAAATTCCGCCACGCGCAAGGGAGCATGGCGGAATTACGGGTGGGAAGCAAATTTAGCCGGAGGACTTTCTTATTTTCCAGTCCGGTTTATGGTGCAGCTAAAGTTCTGGCTGTTATTTAGTTGTAAATAATAGTTGGAATTTAATTTCCCAGCCAAAGCATGCTACGAATTAGGCGAAGGTCGTCAAAACAGTGTCTGGATTTGCGTGTTTGGTCAAACAGTCAATCAATTTAACTCCCAAAGAGTACAATAACCGATTTGCGGAAACAAGAATTATTTTTTTGCTAAATTGGCTTATAGATGAGTTCTTTGACCATTTTTTGTAGTAGCTGAGTTTGAACATTACGGCTTAAAACTGAAGCGATTGCCGGTGACGGTAATGCTGCTGAATGCGTTGAATATCCCCCGGACTCAGGGATGGGCGTTGCCAGCCCCGGTAATACATCACGTCCTGCTTGTTTTCGGAATGTTCCAGCCCCAGCGCATGGCCCGCTTCATGCAGAATGGTGGCATATAACCGCTGCCGCTGGCGTTTTGGTGATAAATGCCGATCAATTATCGGGCCCAGAATCAGCGTGATGGTGGCTTGGGTAATCTGTTTGCCGCTGACCGCGCGGTTCGTGTGCCCGACCTCAAAATCCCTTCCCAACACGGTTTCGCTGCTCCATTCAAGCAGAATGTTCGCAGGTTCCGCCGTGAATTCCACCAGTTGAAACCGGACCAACCCTTGGCTGGCCGCCTCCCATTGCCGCATAACCGCTATCACTTCAGCCGGGCTGACGGGCAATTCCGTTTGCGCCGGGGATGCCACCTGAACGGTTAAGGGCATTGCCTCCAGAGGCCAGTAAACGCGCTGCTTTGCGGTCTGTTCATCCTGTACCCGCCATTGTTCCAGTGCCTCCAACGCTTCGAGTGGATTTTTTTGCGGCGTCAGTTTGACACCGGCGTTAAGGCTGCCTGGCGGTTCACCCGGCACCCTTATACGAAACCGCTCTGATGCTGCTCGTGATGGGCGTTCTGTTAAAACTGGACAAGAACAAACCGTTTGAAGGCTATACCACCTGGTGGTTTTTCATTCTGGCGGGCCTGGTTCGGTTCGGGCTTGAATATATTCGCGGAGACCGTCTGGTGTGGATTACCACGCTCAATTTGAGCGCGTCTCAGGTGGTCAGCATTTTGGGAATTCTGCTCGGAATCGGCATGTTGTTTGTCCTCTCCCTGAAAAAGACAGTCCAGGCCCAAGTGTCGCAGCAATAGGATTCTGCCATTGCGAGGGACCAGCGGGAGTACGTCAATCGGCTGCCTGTGCCCGTTGAATGCGTCCGTTTCGACATGGCGATTGCTTCGTCGTTTCACGCCTCGCGAGGTCGAAACGAGTTAGCTGGCTTGATGCAGAAGGAGAGTCACACTGGCGGCAATGGCTTCTTGCGTTCCTACGGGGGGGAATTTTTCGGCGGTTTTTGCTTTAACCGACACGCAGTCCAGTGGTAATGTCAGCAAGGTCGCCAAGTTTTCCCGAATTTGCTGCTTGTAGGGGCCTAGCTTGGGTTTTTCCAGAAAAATGGTGGCATCGATGTTACCGGGGCGATAGCCGGTTTGTTCAATGAGCGGCAAGACGTGTTGCAGCAACACGGTGCTGCTGATGTTTTTATACCGCTCATCCGTCGGCGGGAAATGATCGCCGATATCGCCCAAGCCGCAGGCGCCCAGCAGGGCATCAATGAGTGAGTGCAGCAGCACGTCCCCATCCGAATGGGCCTCGCTGCCAACCGGGCTGTCAATTTGAATCCCGCCAATCATCATGGGCTTGCCGGGAATGAGCCGGTGAATGTCATAGCCTTGTCCGATGCGATAGGGAGGCACGTTTCGCAGCTTTCTTACAACGATTTAAACCTTGAGTGGCAAATTACCCAGCACGAAGCGCTCAATGGCTTCCGCCGCGCCGTCCTGGTCAATGGTAGGCGCCACAAAGTTGGCATGCGCCTTCACGTAATCCGGCGCGTTGCCCATGGCCACGCCAATGCCCGCATGCTCAATCATGGACAAATCATTGCCCTGATCGCCAATGGCCATAATCTCATCCGGCTGGATGCCCCATTCCTCGGCCAGGGATTTAAGGGCGTTCCACTTGGAGGCGGAGATATCAATAATCTCGCAGAAATTGGTGCGGGACCGGCAGAAGGACAAGCGTCCCATGAAGTTACGATCCAGGTATTCCAGCAACGTATCCAGCCGGGTGTCGTCAATCACCATAATTTTGGTGGGGTCCACCGTCATACAGCTCACCAGATCCTCATGGAAGATAGGCTCCACCCCGGCTGCCCGGCTGTAATAGGGCGCGAAATGGTTGGACGGGTGGGTCCACAGATTGTCATCCATGTATAAATTGATGTGGTACTTGTCCGCAATCAGCGTCTGCAATACTTCCCGAGCCAGTTCCATGCGGATAGGGGCGTGGAAGCGCAGGGTGTGGCCTTCCGCGATATCCCGAACCATGGCGCCCTGATAGGTGACCAGCGGCTCCACAATGCCGATTTGCCGGGCAAACGGCAGCGCGGAGAGAAACATGCGCCCGGTGGCGATGACTACTCTCACATCCGTCTGGGTAATCAGGTGCCCCAGCAGTTTCAATACGCGGGGCGAGATTTTCAGGTGGTCGTTGACGATGGTGCCGTCAAGATCCAAGGCAACCAGTTTAATCATGCCCTTATCATATAACCAAAATACCCCACTTTGGCAAATTCGGCTTTAGGATGTGGGCTCAGAGGTAATGGATTGATTTGCTGAAGCCTCTGATGTCGCCCCGTCCTCTTCACACCAGCGATTGGCGATTTTGAACAGCTCGTCCAGCGCGGTTACCAGTTGTTTCCCGCGTTCTGATAGGCCATAAGTTACCTGAGGCGGGATGGTGGGCACATGATCCCGGTAAATAATGCGGGCTTCTTCCAACAGACGGAGCCGCTCCGTTAAAACCTTAGAGGACACACCGGGAATGCCGCGTTTCAGTTCCCCAAAGCGCATGGGGCCATTGGAGCAGAGCATCCACAAAATATAGCTGGTCCACTGCCCCATCAGCAAACGCAAAAGTCGATCCATGGGGCATCCCATGGGGCTTTCCGGCAATTTAGGTTTGAGTGATTTATTGAGCATGGGTAGTTACCAAAAAGTACCTACTTTCTTTTCGTAACTACGGTGGGTATACTGCATGCAGTTACTTATAGTAACCAGCTTACTACAGGTTACTTTGTTTTTAAAGAGCCCTCAGGCATGGCAGAGCGCCATCATTATTGTCTCCAATCGAAGGGGGACCGCAATGTTTGCCTGGTGTAAAAGTTCATAGCGGATAAGAGGAGCCTGATGTCCACGATTTCTATTGAAAACAAGCTGAGCGCTTTGGCGAAGGATTTATCCAAGGCACCGCCCCGTAGTCCACGGGAAACGCTGGGCGGATATGTCATTGCCGCAAGGACGCTGGATAAATGCCGGGCCATGTTGAACGGCACTCAGGGCGATTATAACTTCGGGCAGTACATGGATAATCTGTTTTTTAGTTTTTCGGGCATTTCGGCCACGGCGTTTAAAGCCTATGTAGCCACCGGCGCGACGGATGAAGAAGTGGCGGACTGGATCCGGCTGAATGCCAGGCAAAGCGATCCAATCGAAGTGGTGAAGTGGAATAACCAATGCCGCTACAGTACGCCCAAGGAGATGCCGGAGCCGTTTCAACTGTTCATGGAAGACTATATTGCCCAAAATGTGCCCAAGCACCGGCCGGTCTACCATGTGTTCGATATTTTTGACCTGGAGGAAAACAGACTGTAAGAGGCCGTCTTGAAGGCGACAGACTAACAGGGCGGAACGATGTAAGAAGTTTGGTGTCTTTTAATAGCTTGAATTGAAGGAGGAAGATGATGGCAACTGTAACGGTTTCTGAAACACTGAAGACCCTGGCCAAGGACCTGAACAAGGACTATCCGCGCAGCCCGCGGGAAACCTTGGGCGGGTACGTGATTGCGGGCCGCACGTTGGATAAGTGCCGGGCCGTGCTGAACGGTTCGCAGGGAGAATATCACTTTAACTGCCCGCTGGACCGCCTGTTTTTGGATTTCTCCGGTATTGACGCGGATGAGTTCAAGGCGTATGTGGCCACCGGCGCTTCCGATGAGGAGGTAGGCGAATGGATCAAGTCCCATGCCAAACAGCAGGAGCGTATTGAGGTGGTGCGCTGGAATAACCAGCAGCGCTATTCCACCATCAAGGAATTGAAGGATCAGCTCCAGTTGTTTATGGAAGACTATATTGCCGAAGTGGTGCCGGCAGGCAAGGTGGTCTACCATTGGTTCGATGTCTATGACATTGAGGAAAAAAGGATATAAAACCGACCATTCGGTAGTACACCGGAATAGTCCCCTGGCGAGTTTTCATTCGGGCATTGCTTGCATTAGAATGAACGGGAACTGAACCATCTTTATACTGGACAAGATCCAGACTTGATATGTCCGTTGGAAACTCGCCGCATCCAATTTTGATCGTGTCATTTATAAACAAGAAGTATAAAAACAGAACCAGAAAGAGAGGATCCTGAATCATGGCTCAAATGCTGACCAATCACCTGGACCCGCCAATGTCGTGTCGTACGCAGTCCAAGTTTAAGACGTTTGCGACCGAAAAAATGCAGCCCGAGTGGCACGATTGGAAATGGCAGTTCAGAAACCGCATCACCTCATTAGAGACGCTGAAGGAATATATTGATGTTACGGGGGAAGAAGAAAAAGCTTTCCAGGCGGCAGGCAAGAATTTGCCGTTTGCCATTACGCCTTACTATATCGATTTGATTAATCCGTTGGATCCCAATGATCCCATTCGGAAAACCGTTATTCCACGGATGGCCGAATTTACCACCACGGCGGCGGAAATGGTGGATCCTTGCGGCGAGGACGGCAAAATGCCGGTGCCGGGCCTGGTGCATCGTTACCCGGACCGGGTGCTGTTTCTGGTGAATGAGACCTGTTCCGTGTATTGCCGTTATTGCACGCGCAGCCGGCTGGTGGGCAGCGGCAAACACAAGGTGGATTACGAGGAAACCTACGAATATTTGCGGAACCACCCTGAAGTGCGGGATGTGCTGATTTCCGGCGGGGATCCGCTGGTAATGTCCGATGAGAAGTTGGAAGGGATTATTCGCAACCTGCGCGCGATCCCGAGCATTGAAATCGTGCGGATCGGCACTAAAATTCCGGTGGTGCTGCCGCAGCGCATTACGGATGATTTCGTGAATATGCTCAAAAAATATCATCCGTTTTTTATGAGTATTCATTTTCTGCATCCCGATGAAATCACCCCGGAAGTCGAGGCGGCCTGCAACAAGCTGGCGGATGCCGGTATTCCCACATTCAGCCAGACCGTGTTGCTGAAGGGGGTCAATGATGATCCGGCGGTCATGAAAACCCTGATGCAGAAGCTGCTGAAACTTCGGGTGCGACCGTACTATATCTACCAATGCGATCCGGTGCAGGGAACCTCGCATTTCCGAACCAGCATTGATAAAGGGCTGGAAATTATGGAGCACCTGCGCGGCCATACCACTGGTTACGCCATTCCCACTTATGTGGTGGACGCACCCGGCGGCGGCGGGAAAATCCCTGTTACGCCGGATTACGTAGTATCCCGTGAGCCGGGTAAAACCACGCTGCGCAATTATAAGGGCGAAGTCTATCACTATATTGAAGAGTAATACGAAATAAATACAGATGCCCCGTGAACCGGCATTACGTGATAAGAACGCATGCCGGATCATGGGGCGTTTTAACGCATTTTACCTGTGATTAAAGCTGTCAGGGGTTTTGCCGGGAATGTTTTTCGTAATATTCCGTTATAAAATGTTCCGAAATCTCAAGTGATTGTTTTTATGCCTGTACAGGGTTTGATATAGGCTGAGAGACATATAAAAGGAAATGGAACATAGGCTTACACTTAGCTGGTGAGAGTAATTTTGTGAGAAGAGTAATAACAAGGTAATGGGTGATATGCGTAGGTTAAATTCATTCCAGAGTCATTTTCGGTGACGAAACCGTTCAGAAAAACGTGCTGAAAGTGAATAAGAGGGAGACAGGGTTGATGACGTTAATGCATGGGCTGACGCCCGGTGAAACTCAATTGGCGATGGGTCTATCGGTAACGGACTCTAAACACCGGAAGACGCCGGTTCTATCGGAAGGGTCTGCCGGTAAGGTCAACGCGGGCAAGCATGAGGCACCCAAGTTCAGCATGGATCTGGTGTATGAAATGGAGGTGCCGAAAGACCCCAAAACGGTGAGAGAGAAACAAGATGATTCTCAGGTGGAGGATGCGCCTTATTTTGCAAATGCTGCGTCCCAAACGTCGGGGCAGGTCATGTCTCCGCAGGTGATTACGGCATTGCAGAACCGGATCTCCGAAGCGAATGTATTGGGGGATTTATATGGAGACTTGCACAGCCAGCGAAGCATCCTGATGGGCGCTTTGGGAAGGGCGCAAGGGTTAATCTCATCCTGCCTGGATGCAATGGAAACCACGGGCAGCTCCCCGGAAGCCGCCGGTTATATTGCCGATTTGAGTCGCCTGCACACCCGAATTTTACATTCGTTATCGCAGATAACCGATCCGGAGAAAAAAGGGGTTCAGCCTGGCTTGAACCTGGATCAATCTGTGGTCGCCGGAAGCAGGAAACACGCCTCATTATTTAAATTGTAAGGGTTTAACTTTAATGGTCTAACACTGTTATCAAGTTCACTCGCCCGCTCTCAGCAAAACTGGCCCGGCTTCCTTCATTGGGAGGCCGGGCTGGTAATTTAAAGGATTATTTAATGGGCAATTTCTGCCATCTGAACCGGCGATATTTGATGCGAAATCAATGAATGCTCAAATGATCGTAATTCGGCAAATTCAGGGAATTAATTTCCAGCCCGTGGACGTAGGGTTTTACTAAATAAGTTTTTTCCGCCACGTAAATGGGAATAATGGCGGTGGTTTTTTCCAATAGCAGGCGCTGGGCCTGATCATAAAGTTTCTGTCGCTCGGCCGGGTTCAGGGTAATCACCGCTTTTTGCACCAGGGCGTCATATTCAGCGCTTTTCCAGCGAGTGTGGTTATTGCCGCTGTCGGATAAAAACACGTTCATAAAACTGTCGGCATCCGGATAATCCACAAACCAGCCCAACCTGAAAATCTGCGGCGGATCTTCATCCAGCTTGCTGAGCAGCACTTTCCATTCCATGTTGTCCAGCCGCACGTCCACGTTTAAATTCTTCTTCCATAAATATTGGGCAATTTCGGCTTCTTTTTGAATGTCATACATAGTCTGGAAACTGATACGCACCGTGGGAAAGCCTTTTCCATTCGGATAACCGGCTTCCGCCAATAATTGTTTTGCTTTTTCCGGATTGTACGTGAGTCCGATGCCGGGGTTGTATCCCGGCAGACCCGGAGAAATCCAGGACGTAATGGGCTTTTGGCCGCTTTGCATCAGTTGGGGGTAATAACTGCGATCCAGCGCATAGGCAAACGCTTGCCGGACTTTGGGATTATCGAACGGCGGTTTGGTGGTGTTGAAGCCAAAATAATTGATGCGGTGCAGAATGCTGGTACGGGAATCCGGGCTTTTGCGCAGCCGTCGCACATCGAACGAGGGAATGCTGGTGGTGGTTTCAATAAAATCCAGTTCCCCGTTTTCGTACATTACCACGCTGGTGTTGGCGTCGTTCACCATGTACATTTCCAAGGCGTTCACCGCAGGCCGCTTGTCCGGGGCTTTCTCGTAAAAATACGGGTTGGGAACCAGTACGATTTTTTCCTCGTGGTTCCAGCGCGTCATTTTGTAAGCGCCATTGCCAACAAAATGCCCGGCCTCGGTAAACTTGTCACCGTATTTTTCAATCAAATCCTTGCGCAATGGCAGCATGACGGGGGACGCGGCCAGATCCAGAAAAATCGGAGTCGGGCGCTCCAGTTCCACAATCAAGGTATGTGAGTCGGGGGCATGGACGCCGACCCGGCCAAAGTCTTTCATCTGCCCGTCATAATAGGCTTTGCCGTTTTTCAGCTCGTACAGGAAAAACGCGTAGGGCGCGCCCGTTTTGGGATCCAGCGCCCGTTGCCAGGCGTACAGAAAGTCTTGCGCCGTGACGGGTTTGCCGTCGCTCCAGCGAGCGTCCGGGCGAAGATGGAATACGTACCGTTTGCCGTCCGGGCTGATGTCCCAGGATTGGGCGATGGCCGGTTGGGCATGCATATCCTGATCAAACTGGGTTAAGCCCTTGAACAAGGGTAAAATGACTGAAAACGAGGTCAGGTCATCCGTTTTGGCGGGATCAAGATCGGGTGGCTCCGTACCCAAATTCACCCGGAAGATTTTGGCTTGTTGCGCATTACCGGTCGGCTTAGTTTGGCTGTGCTCCCCATTGCAGGTGGAAAGCGCCAGAATCAACCCAAGGGTCAACAGGCCGCCGGTTTTTCGCAATATCGAAGTTGAAAATCGGGTTACTGCCATCGCTCGTATGCACTAAACGGGACCATAGTCCATTTGGGGTTTGTGTTTGTATCATAACATCCCTTATGATTAGAGAAGATGTCGGGTGGGAAATCGGTTCGATCCCGATATCCATGAAAGAGGTTGGAGGCGGCTTGCGGAGTATGGACATCGCATACGATCGGTATTCACTCATTATTGATGGGAAACGGGAGTTCATCCGCAGCGGAGCCATGCATTATTTCCGTCTGCCCAGCCAAGCGCTTTGGGAAGACAGGCTGTTCAAGCTGAAAGCCTCCGGCTACAACGCGGTAGACCTCTATTTTTGCTGGGGGTACCATAGCCCGGCGCAGGATATTTATGATTTTACCGGGGTGCGGGATATCCGCAAATTGCTGCAAATCACCCAGAAACTAGGCTTGTATGTGATTGCCCGGCCCGGCCCCTACATCAATGCGGAGTATTCCGGGGGCGGCTTCCCAGGCTGGCTGCTCGCCAAGAAGCATTTACCGCTCAGAAATCGCCGGGAAGGGGCTTTTGAGTGGTCTGAAGAATACATGGGCTACGTTCGGGAATGGTGGGAGCAGATTATTCCCATCCTGAACGAAGCGCCCAACATTATCCTGATGCAGATTGAGAACGAGTACGCCACGCTGGAAGTGGAACCCGACTACATGCAGGCCATGTACGATATGACCCGCCAGCTTGGGGTCACGGTGCCGTTATTCCACAACGATTTGTACGTGGCAGGCCTTTATGAGGATATTATCGACATTTATTCCTTCGATAATTATTCGGTGACCCAGTTTGAAACCGATTGGCGGGAAATGCCGGAAGTCTTTCAGGTGCTGGATCATGTGGAAGAGAATTTGCGCCCGTTCTGCCAGAACCGCCCGTTAATGGCCGCCGAGTTGCAGGCGGGCTGGTTCGGGACCTGGAAAGGCTACAAGTATGAGAAAATCACCGAACTGCTGGGGCGTGAGCACATCGGGATTTCTACCAAAAGCCTTCTGGGCCAAGGCTTAACCATTTTTAACCACTATAAAGCCATTGGCGGCACCAATTGGGATTACACGGGCAGTATAGAAACCTATACTTCCTACGATTTCGGGGCGCCGATTTCTGAAGCAGGCCTGAATACGGAGCGTCTGTTTGAAAGCAAGGCGCTTAACTATCTGTTGAAAAGCTTTGATCTTACGGTAACCGACCGTCGGGATACGTTCCCGCTGACACTGTCCCGCCCGGAGGTGTTGTATGCCGTACGTTCTCCTAAGGAACACCCGGATGCGTGTTGGCTGTTTCTGCGGAATTTGACGTATGAGCCTCAAAGCCTGACCGTGGGAGACAGGTACCCGGTGACGGTCAATCCCTTTGAAGTCCTGATGCTGCCGTACCGTATGCCCCTGAGCAATAGCTATGAACTGACTTTTTGCACGTCTGAAGTGCTATATCATCATGAGACGGTATTGGCGCTCAAGGCGGATCGGCCCTTAACGGTTTGCCTGACGGCTGCCGCGTCGACTCCGGTGTTTACCGTGGAGCGTAACGCGGCGGATGTCGAGTTGCTGGAATCGGGACAGGGCAGCCTGACCTTCCATTGCCCGGAATTGCCTGCGAATGAGTTGCGGCACGTTCAGGTTGGCGATCTGAACGTTCTGCTGTTGGGTCAACACCTGGTGGACACATTTTGGGTAGAGGAAAACGGCAGCATGGTGGCCGGACCGGAGCTTCGTCTGCCGGAAGGTTCCTATGGGCTGAGCCAGGGGAATGTGGAGCTGTTCAGGATTTCCCGTGACGGCCGGAAGATAGAGGCCAGGACGCTCCCGCGTTCGGAGACAGTGGAAATTCCGCAACTGCGGGATTGGCAGATTTATGACGATGCGCCGGAATTATATCCCGATGATGGTTTGAGAGCGGGTTTTCGTCCTGTTTCCAGCAGTTCGCCCGATTTTGATGCGAATGGAATCTACGAAGGCTCCGCCTGGTATCGCTTGCCATTGACGGGCCGGAAACCGGAGAGTTTGGCCGTTGATGCCCGACATATCTGGGCGGCATTTTTGAACGGGCAACTGATTGGGCATGGACACCAACTGGTGGTAATTTACGGGATGGCGCACCCGGATCCTGTGAAACTGGATGTACCCGCTTCTGCCTGGAAAGCGGATGGTGAGAATGAATTACTGGTTTTCGTGAATGGGTTAGGCCACCCCAAGGGCTTTCACGATGACGCGCAAACGCCGCAAGGCTTGTTGCGTCTGGCGGTAGATGGTCGGGATTGCTCCGGTGAGGTGGAGATCCTGGCCGGTGAGGCGAGTCGCAGGGCCGTTGATGGTGCTTTGCCCGCCGAACTGGGCAATTTTGAGAAGTCGCCCATTGTGCTGATGAGAATGGATTTTGCCTTGCCGGATAATGCCGAAACCGTAATTCCGTGGGGCTTGAAGCTTCAGGAGGTAGACTTTGAACGGATCAATATTTACCTCAACGGGTCTTTGGTCGGTCGCTACTGGCGGGATTGCCGCAGGCAGGAGCTATTCTATCTGCCGGACGGGCTATTGCAGAGAGGATCGGGTACAAAGAACAGGCTGGAACTGGTTTTGATGAATTTTGAACCGTTTATCGAAAAGGCCCAGCTCGCCATGCATTGTCAGCAAGTGGCGTTGCATCCGTATGGCATATTTACCAAAGCTTTACATAAAGCGGAAACCCTTATAGACTGAACATATGACAGTCATTCCAAACTTCATTTTAAAGCGGATGTACCGCAGTGGCAGCCTTCGGCGCCTGGAGCTGGGTGTGGGTTTTGACATCGTCAATAACCTGGGACCGGGCCAGATTTCCAAGCTGAATGGCATCTCCATGAACGGCACATTATATGAACCGAGCCGTATTTCTTTGCTGATTGGCGATGAGGCTGTGGCAGGCGAGAGTATTACTGAGGAAAATCCTGCCACGTTTTTTCTGAACCAGGTGATTACCTGCGTGATACGGGATGCGGATCTGCCGGATGGCAGTTACGAGTTGACGTTGGATCTGGTGAGTCGGGAAGCGGGAAAAGTCACCTTAACTGTAAAAGACAGCCTTTCTTAATCGCTGGGGCGTTTACTGCGTAAGGTGAGGCAGTAATCCCTTTTGGTGCCTGGTAGAGCAGTCAGGCCGGCTTCTCTGGAGTTGTTGGGCTTTGAGACATGCTTAGCTCCTCTGGGGACAGCCCTGTATAGGCATTCTTGGGCAAGTGCCGGCTAGCTTTGTAGAAGAAGCCGATAAAAAGAAGCGTCGATGGCCGGTAACCATCCAGGTTTCATGCTTTCCATGCCACCTCGCACCGAAAGCCCGGATAGAAAAATAAAGAACGTGAATGAAATGGCTTGACTCAGGAATGTGGTTTCAGTATCTTATATCCATACCTCTTTACGCCCCCATCGTCTAGAGGCCTAGGACACCTCCCTTTCACGGAGGCGACGGGGATTCGAATTCCCCTGGGGGTACCACCTCTAACTTCAGTCTCAGAGCCACTTTCAACCGGATCTGAGGCTTTTGTGTTTTCTGAGGATTCTCAGTCAAAACGGAAAGTGAAACATCAAACTGAAACCCAAGTGAAACCTTTCACTTCCGGTCGGTTTTTGTCAGTGAATGAAGCGGCAGTAAAATTGGAAGTAACTCCAAAGACTGTTCGTGAGTGGTGCCAGACCGGTAGGCTTCCGGCAATTCCTAAACCCTACGGGAATAAAGTGACCTTCTTGATAAGCCCACAAGCCGTAGAAATGGCTTTGTCCGAGATAATGGCGGCTAAGCAATTGGCAGTAAAAGCTCAGAAGGTAGCGGAAGAGCAGAAAAAGTCACATAGTTCTTATCTTTCGGCCTGGGGCAAGGCGATGCGCAAAGGATTATTAACAGGAAAAGTGTTTAGTCCCAGAACAGCCGATAACTATGAGTCTTATGCTAAGCCATTCTTGGAGAAATATCAGGAAGTTACCTCTAAGAACCTTCAAGCAGCCTTGTTGAGAATTGCATCAGAGCGGTACGCAACCCGGCATAT
>JAJQJM010000185.1 GCA_021323475.1 Vampirovibrio sp. | reverse complement strand
AATATCGGTAACGGTGTTGCCGATTACCACAATTTTGTCCTTAAAGGAAAAGTTGCCACTGTCCGGGTGATGGGGAATGTTGTAAAGGCGACCCAGTTCGTCGGGTTCCAGCTTTTGTCCTTCCACTTTCCTCAGCACGTCAATCATGGAAATCTGTCGGTAAATGTGCCCTCCCCCCAGCAATGGGTTGTTGCGCTCGGCATCTACCTGTTCCAGTTCCTCATGCAATATCGGATCGTTATCCGGGTTCAGGCCGCTGTCCAGCATGATTTGACGAGCCAGCAGTTTGGGGTTTCGCCAGTTGATCAGCACTTTCTGGCCTTCCAACAGCGGTATGCGCCGGTTGTTCAGCGTTAAAGAGTCAGGCGCATAGGAAATGTGGTTGATGTTCAGCAAATCCAAGGCCGGGCGAATACCGAGATAGGTGTAAAAATTGCCCTTATAGCCTTTGTACAGGACCATGGTGGAGCGAATGTAGGCGTCGTCGTAATAATCGATAGACGGAATCCCGATGCTGGTCAGGCTCTCCATGAGGGTATTAATGGTAGGAAATGTGTAGCAGTGGGTGATTTTACGACCGACGGTTTCTGGAATCTGCTCTGCCAGCGTTACATCAATGCGTTTTTGTTCCAGCAGTTTCAGGAAGGTTTGGTTGTTCTTGAAATAGCGCTCGTAGCTGTTGGTGGTGCATAGATTACTGTATGTGCGTTCCAGCAGATTGGAATACGAGGAGAAATCCTGAGTCGGCAGCGCATTCATGACGGAATCGGGAGCATACTGTTGGGAGAGTCTGCTCTTGAAGTTCAGGCTACGGGCCAGTTGGGACACCGCAGGCTCAATATATTGGAACGGATGGTAGAACGTCCCAAGGCCAAAATCCGTTGGGCCTACGGAAGACATCGGCAATAGCCGGGCATGGACACCTGCCAGGTAGGCGGCATAAGGCCGGAATAATCCTTCATAAATGAAGACTTCCGTAAAGTAGCGCGGATTTTGGCGCTGCTGTTGGGAAATGGACTGCAACTGGTCTTTAATGAAGGGCTCCAGTGTGTAATCCATCCGATCGGCAGCGTAGACTTTTCCGTGTCGACGGATGGCCTTGGCCAAATCCTCATCGCCGGGCTTGCCGTCCTTGAACTCCAAGTCGAAAATGACCGCCTTGGCGCCTTGATCGGTTAAATAGTTCATCACCTTGGCCAGCTTGTCTCGCGGGATGGTAATGCTCAGGCCGGATTCCGGGTGCAGACGAATGTATTTGTCGGTATTGCCGTCAATGCCCAGAATAACAATATCTTTGGAAGGCGTGGTGCGGGATTCCGGAAAATAGTTGGTGCGGAACCGCATCTTAAGATCCAGCAGGGACAATTCCATGTTGGACACGGTGCCTTGCTTGATCAGCAACATGGCCGCAATCAGGGCAACGAGCCCTGTCGCAATGGTCCAGAACACAAACTGGAAATACCGGTTTGCCAATAAGGGATCCAAAAATTTCAGCGAAAATCCGGAGGGGGCGTTCATACCTTTTATTGTAGCGATCTCAGCATGAACTCTATGCAGGGCCGCTGAAGATCGGTAATTCGGAGTAGATTTAAGGTAAGCTCAGCCACCGGATGTTGCACCTTATGAATAATTAGTTATGCTTGTAGGTATCTCACTGGTTTTATTTTGAATATGAATTATTGTCCGGTTGGTCAATGCTGATCGGTTGGTGTCCTGTTAGAATAATAAGGTGAGACTGTTTCTTCCTGTCAGGCAACGCGGATAGACAAGCATGGATTTATTGAAAGTGCATTTCGGCTTTCGGGCCATCGGCAAGTTATTGATGATGTGGATCTTCTTATCTCTGGTGATGGGTGCGGCTTTGCCGGCAGCCTGGGCCAAAGGGGATGGTTTGCAGGTTTTGGATGTAGATGCCGCCAAAGAGGGCGGAAGCGCCAAAACCGTCCAGGCCAGGATGATTATTGATGCGCCGCCTGCGCTGGTATGGAATTTGCTGACTGATTACCCGGACATTAAGAATTATCTGCCCGGCTACGAAAAAAGCACCGTCATTCGCGCCAAGGGGACTACCAAATGGCTGGATATCGCTATGCGGGTCGCTGCTTTCCTGCCGACTTATAAGTATCAGGTTCAGGCGAAAGAGGATGAAGCGAATCTACGGTTAACCCTGAACCGGGTTTCCGGGGATTTTAAGACATTAAACGCCAATTATAAACTGGTGTCTCAAGCCAACGGGGATCGTACCCTGCTGATCTATAACATGAACATCGATCCGGGCTTCAGCTTGCCGGGCTCCCAAGGTTTGATTAAAGCCAGCACGGAAAAATCCCTGAAAGCCCTGGAGCGGCATGCCGAACAGGAAGCCAAGAAAAGCCTGATTGGACAGCGATAGCCCATCCAAGCTATATTAGCAGGTATGAACCTGCTGGCAGTCGATATTGGCAATACGGATATCAAGTTTGGGATTTTTCGGAACGGAACGCTGACGGAACAATGGCGCGCCACCGGAACGCGTACCCATCCGGAGAAATTCAGCGCCCTGTTGCGGGATAGCCTGGCTAAAACCGGGGCGGAGTTTGGCGCGTTGGTGTATACCAGCGTAGTGCCGGACATTGAGTTTGTGTTCCGAAAAACCATTCAATATTGCTTTAACCTGCCGGATCAGCGAATTTTTGCGGTTAATCCCCAACGGATTCAATTGCCGCTGGACTTTAGTCGCTATCCCTTGGAGCAATTGGGCATGGATCGGCTGGTAAATGCTTGCAGTGCCCGGCTGTTGTTTCCGGATACGGCCCTGATTATTGCCGATTTTGGCACCGCGACGACACTGGATTTGGTGGATACGGATAATAACTATCTGGGTGGCGCCATCACGCCGGGTTTAAGGACATTCAGCGAGAGTCTGTCTTTAAAAACTGCTCGGCTGCCGGATATTTCCGTGGCGAACAAGACCCCTCAGGCGCTTCAGATGGGCACCAATACAGTGGCCTGTCTGGAGGCGGGTATCGGTATTGGTTACCGGGGGCTGATAAAGGAGCTAATGGCTGCCGCGGAACAGGAGCTGGCCGGACAAGAGGTGATGTGTATCGCCACTGGTGGTTTGGCCGTACCCGTGATTCGGTTGTGCGGGCTGGATGAGCAGTTTCAGGTCGTTGATCCGATGTTGACCCTGAAAGGGCTTTATCAGCTTTATGAATACAACCGCAAGGCCGAGAACGTGCACTCCTCTTAAAAACTAGAGCTGCACCTCGTCCATCATCTCCTTTAGGCGTTCCAGGGTGCTTTCCATGCTAACCTGGTCATCAATGCGCTGACGCAGGAAATTGTCAATTTCGGGCATCATGCGAATTGCCATGTCAATTTTCGGGTTGGAACCATGCTCATAGGCTCCCACATCGATCAGGTCTCGCGCGTCCTGATACACAGCCATCAGCTCCCGCATTTTGCCGGCGGCCTTCATATGATCCGGATCGCAGATTTCGGTAAACAAACGGCTGACGCTACCTAGAATATCAATGGCGGGGTAGCGGTTCTGGGCGGCAATCTTACGGGAAAGGAAGATGTGGCCGTCAATAATCCCCCGAACCGTGTCTACAACCGGGTCATTAATGTCATCTCCTTCCATCAATACGGTATACAAGGCCGTGATGGAGCCTTTTTCCGTTACCCCGGAACGTTCCAGCACCTTCTGTAACCAGGAGAAAATCGAGGGCGGATACCCCTTCATGGTAGGAGGCTCACCGATGGCCAAACCCACTTCCCGCCCGGACATGGCGCAACGGGTCACGGTATCGGTCATCAGGAACACTTTTTTGCCTTGATCTCGGAAGTATTCGCAAATGGCGGTGGCGGTTTGCAGACATTTCATCCGCAGAAGAGGCGGTTGATCCCCGGTAGCGCAGACCAGTACCGAGCGTTTCATACCTTCCTCGCCAAGGCTGTTTTCCATGAATTCCTTGACCTCGCGGCCACGCTCTCCAATCAATGCGACGACGTTGACATCGGCTTCCGAGTTTCGGGCAATCATGCCCAGCATGGTCGATTTACCGACCCCAGAGCCAGCGAACAGCCCCATGCGTTGCCCGGCCCCCATAGTCAGCAGGCTATCCACGGCGCGGACACCCGTAAAAAACTTGTGTTTGATAATCGGTCGGGCCAGCGGATCCGGCGGTGGGCCTTCCACGCTCACGTAGTTGGCTTTGCTGGTATCCAGTGGTCTGCCGTCCATAGGCTCGCCCAATGGGGAAATCAGCCGCCCCAACAGGAAATCTCCCACGGGTACGGTAATGGGCGCACCAGTGGTGGTAACCCAACTGCCCTGATAAATGCCGGTTCCGTCATAGAGCAGCAGCATTTGGGCGGTGTCTCCCTTGAATGCAACCACTTCCGCTGCTTTGGGCTCGCCGTCCATGCTTTCGATAAAGCACAGATCGCCAATCTTCAGCTTGGGAAGCTGGGCTTCTACGGTCAGTCCTTGCAACTTGGATACGCGGCCTTTGTATTTGTATAAATCTGCATTGTAGAGAATCTCCCGGATGCGGGTGCGTGTCTCCATCAGCTTTGCTTCGGGAATCATCGGTTCTTGCACGGGGTGGTTCACCTCTCGCCTTGTCTCTTCTTATTGTAGGCTGTTTTCAGGAAAGCGCATGCGCTGCCTGATGGAAATTTGGGGACAATGCCTGGCATGTAAGCAGTTGTAACGCATGATAGGGCAGAGCGTTGTAGCCCTTGCTCTTCAGGGAGGCCGCCAGTTCATCCACATCCTTG
>JAJQJM010000184.1 GCA_021323475.1 Vampirovibrio sp. | reverse complement strand
GCTGCGGATGTTGATCCGGCCGCATTACCGGGAGCTGTGCGGATTACGGATCCGATTCCGGCCGCCTCGGAGGTTCCGTTGGCAGATGGGGACGATGTCTCCGCGTCTCCGTTGAACGCGCCGCAATAGCAAGCCGCTTTTTTTAGATTTTTTTTGACAATTTAGCCATCATGTTGAAACAAACCCTATGCTTCACTTGCAATGACCCGTAGTGAAGACTAGAATGGCTACGGCATCCCCAACATCAAGGAATGGTTTTGTGTCTGTACATGTGCAGGATAATCCCGAAAATCGGGCGGAGCAGCATGCGGTAAAGCGCATTAAGCAATCGGTGGCGTCATTCAAGCGAAAAAAGGAAAAGGGTGAAAAAATCGTCACCCTGACCTGCTACGACTACAGTACCGCCCGTATTCTGGATGATGCCGGCATGGATCTGCTGCTGGTCGGGGATTCGCTGGCGATGACGGTGCTGGGACATCCCAACACGTTAAGCGTCACGATGGATGAGATGCTGCACCACGTGAAAGCGGTTTCCAGAGGCGCTCATTATGCCATGGTGGTAGCGGATATGCCGTTTATGAGCTATCAGGCCGACCATATGGAAGCGATTCGGAATGCCGGCCGTTTCATTCAGGAAGGCGGCGCGCAGGCCGTGAAGCTGGAAGGCGCTTCCGACCGCATGGTGGACGTGGTTCGGCACCTGGTGGAAATCGGTATTCCGGTGATGGGGCATTTGGGCTTTACGCCGCAGTCCGTCAATACGCTGGGTGGTTTTAAGGTGCAGGGCAAAACCCTGGAAGCCGCCAAAAAACTGATTGGTGACGCCTTGCGTTTGCAGGAAGCCGGCGTGTTTGCCCTGGTGCTGGAAATGGTGCCGGTGGAGGTGGCTTCCCTGATTACCCGGCGCTTGCGCATACCAACCATTGGGATTGGGGCCGGTAATGTGTGCGATGGGCAAATTCTGGTGGTGGATGACCTGCTGGGTCGCTATAGTGATTTGAGTCCCCGGTTTGTGCGGCGCTATATGTCGTCGTCTACCCTGATTAAGGAAGCGGTCAACGCCTATGCGGCGGACATTGAAAGCGGTAACTTCCCCAATAACGACACCGAGGCGTTTACGTTTCCCGATGAGTTGATGCCGGAACTGGCCGCCCAGTTTGAGAAGATTTTTCAGCAGTTCGACCGGAAATAACCGTGCTGACCTCTGAAGCTCGCTGTTGAACGGCACTGATTCGAGTCGACGTGTGTTTGTGGGAGAATTTCGATATATAGCTTCCATCGGGGAGCCATTTTACGGTGCAAGAGGTAATTCCCATGCGTGTCGTTGCGACCCCCGCAGACTATGACGAGTTGTATACCCAGTGGCAAGGCAAAACCGTCGCGCTGGTGCCGACCATGGGAGCGCTGCACGAAGGGCATATGGCCCTGATTCGCTATGCCCGTCAATTGGCGGATGTGGCGGTGGTCAGTATCTTCGTGAATCCTTTGCAATTTGGCCCCACGGAGGATTTGTCCCGTTATCCCCGTCCTCTGGAGCAGGATTTGGGCATTTGCCGAGAGCTGGGTGTTGATGCGGTGTTCACCCCGTCGGTGGATACGTTATACCCGGCGGGCATGGCGAACGTGACCACCGTAGTGCCGCCGGAAAACCTGACGGAACACTTCTGCGGGGAGTTTCGTCCGGGCCATTTTACCGGCGTGGCCACGGTGGTGCTGAAGCTGTTCAACCTGCTGCGCCCCAGTGTGGCCGTGTTCGGCGAAAAAGACGCTCAGCAATTGATGGTGATCCGTAAAATGACGCGGGACCTTCACGTGCCGGTGACTATCGTGCCGTATCCCACCGTTCGGGAGGAGAGCGGCTTGGCCCTCAGTTCCCGTAACCGTTACCTGCAAACGGAAGCGGAGCAGCAGGCGGCACGTTGCTTATATCGCATACTGAACCGCATTCGAGAGCAAGTGCAAGCCTCTGAACAGCGGCTAGACGCCAAAACAACACTGGAAAGCATATCCCGGCAGGTATTGGGAGAAGTGGCGCATCCAGATGTGACGGTTTGTCTGCAATACCTGGAAGCCGTGGATAAAAATACGTTTGCGCCAGTGCAAATCCTGGGGCCGGATTCTAAAATCCTGATTGCTGCCTACGTGAATCAGGTTCGATTGATTGATAATCTGGATCTGGGCTGACAAAATATTTGTACGGGGCTTTCCTGAGCCGATACGCTAGTACTCGATCCCCTTGCGAGCCTTCACGCCGATATCCCAGTAATGCTTGATAGGGCGAATTTCCGATACCAGGTGGGCTAGCTCGATAATCTCCGGGTGCGCCCGGCGGCCGGTCAGTACGACTTCCAGTTCCGGCGGCTTGTTGATGAGCAGGTCCTTCATCTCTTCCAGGGGAATCAACCCCAGATCAATGGCGATATTGGCCTCATCCATCACGATCATCTGGTATTTGCCGGATCGGACCGCCCGTTTGGCGATTTCCCAACCGTTGGAAATCTCAATGGCGTCCTCTTCCTTCATGTTGTGAGTAAAGACGATGCGGTTCAAACCGGCCTGCACAATGGTCAGTTGCCGGGATATCTGCGGGCTGAGCTGCCGGGCGGAGAATAGTTCGCCGTAATCGTTGCCGCCCTTGGTGAACAGGATGACCAGCACATTCCAGCCCCGGCCCAAGGCGCGGAAGGTTAGCCCCAGGCTGGCCGTGGTTTTGCCTTTGCCGTCGCCGGTATAAACCTGAATATAGCCCAGCTCTGAAAATTTGGGGTTAATCAACTCATTCACGAAGCCGGTTTCCGAAGGCTCCGCCATTTTCATCGACCCTTCCCCTGCGCTGCTGGGGCAATCCGTCTGACTGCTCACATCCGCTGCTCTCTCGTTGTCTTTCATATCTACCATTGAACCAGATTCGGGCCTGTTTGAATAGCGGGCTGCTGTTTTTTCTGCCGGTCGCGATTCATCCGTTATAAATAATTATTGTTTAAAGGGCGTTTCTGCCAGCCCATAATTGTTTTGTGAGGAGCGTCGGATTTACCCGTTGGGCTGGTTAGTTTCTTCGCGCGTTTTGTGTCCGGCATTCCTGCGCCAACGCGAATGACGGGACAAACTGGCCTGGCAGAGTGAGACAAAAACAGTCGCAGATGGAGAAATGAAACTATGGTCAATCAAGCGACAACTTTCATGCGTTCTGTTAAATTGTGATACTGCGGGCTTCAGCAGCTAGCCATCTGACGGATTTTCATTTTTGCGACGATGCTTTTAAAGAATTTAATGCGCGTTTTTTCAGCGCTAGGTGAGCCGATGAGCCGGTATCATACACAGAAACACGGTGGATGGGATGACGGCTCATGGAAAAAAATCTTTTTTACTGGAAAACCGAAGATTTACCTATTCCCTTTGGGGGCTAAAACCCAATACTGGAAATTAGCGCTATACCATTAAAACAGATTGTAGAATGCTGAATGGACATTCCAAACAGTTCCAATTTAGGATTTTGACTGTATGACAGATTGAATGAAGGAGGTATTAATCGCGATAACGTATTAAAGCGGTGAAGCGTTACATAAATGAGTATTAGAAGGGTGAAGGTTTACATGGATGAAGTGTTGAAGGCGCTTGGTTATATTTATCTGGGAGGCTTTTTAGGGTCTGTGGTAACCATACTGGTCGTGGCATCCGGCAAGAATAAGCCCAGGGAATAACCGGACTGGGTGGAAAGCGTTACCATAATAGCCTGATAAAACAGTGGAGCCGGTTTTAACCTGTGCGCCGGTTCGCAAAAATAGCCTTCGTCAGATTGCGCCCGGATTGCCTGCCGGCCGATATCTTAAAACAGGGAATAGAAAAGTTCTTGAGAGGCTGTGTCATGCCAGTATTGGCGTGTTGTTCTAAGCCCACCGAATCACTCAAAAATGCTAGGGTTTACCAGCTAAACCAGATTACTAGCGACAGCAGTGAAAGGGCATACCCAGCTACCACAGAAAGTGTTTCCAACCGAACCATAGGAAGTCACTTTTCCCGTGTAATAAAGCTCTACCACCAACGACTTGCCGGGATTATTCGTGGTGCCGTCCGTAATGCCATCGGGATCTATCCAGGCCTGGATGACATGGGTGCTTGACGTGCCTCCAAAATTCCAGCCGCTCACCATTAATATTTTAGCCCCGTTATGTAACACCAGACAGTTGTTGCCTGCACTGCCACCGCATGACAAAGAACCATTGCTGTATACATCATCAATTGAACTGGTCGTATCCACCTTCACGTAGTTCATGTACGGTGTCAGGGCATTCATACTGGTTGAAGCGGATACGGTTCCGTTCTGTTGATACAGTTGATAGGCTGAGGCAATCATGGATATGGCCTCTTTTGCCTTGGCGTTATAAGAGCTATTTTGTTGTGACAGAATAATTTTCGGAATCGTAAACGTGGCGATCACGCCCAAAATAGCTAGAGCTATCAATAATTCTGCTAAAGTGAAACCTGAGAAAGGTTTGTTTGCCATACTTTGCTCAAAGAATGTTTACCTAAGCAATATCGGCAAAATATAGGGGCACTTTAATGACAGCGCGCAAATAAGATGGGTGCCTTGCTCCAGCTCACAGGCGCGCTTCACTGGTTGATGAGCCGTCCTCAAGGCTCTGCTTCCTGGTAGACAGGCTCCCCAAGTTCGACAATGACCTGTGGTTCTTCTTGCTGAAACTTCTTGGTTAATTTAGTTGGAACGGCCGACTTGCCGGAGACTTTACCGTTATTGCCATTAGCACCCACCGTCTGAGTAATCTCAGGGGAATTTCCG
>JAJQJM010000065.1 GCA_021323475.1 Vampirovibrio sp. | reverse complement strand
CCGGAAGTGAACAGTCAAATCCTTCAGCAATTGAATCGGCTCAATGCCGCGGTTCAAAAGCTCATTCAGCTCATTCAGCAAATCCGCAGCCTGGCGCTGGGCAATCGCACCGCTCAAACGTAGCAGCAAGTCCTCTTCCAGCGTGCCGATGAACATGGCCACATCTTTTCGGCCAATCACTTTTCCAGGCTGGGCACGGCCCAACACGGCCACCTGATCCAGCAGGCCCACCGCATCCCGCAAACCGCCACGGGCATGACGGGCAATCATCAGCAGGGCTTCATCATCAATGGTAATGGCTTCTTGCTCTGCAATATAGCGCAGCCGGGACACGATGTTTTCAGTGGTAATCCGGTTGAAATCGAAGCGTTGGCACCGGCTGATGATGGTAGGCAGCACCTTATGGGCTTCGGTGGTGGCAAAAATAAAGATGACGTTCGGCGGCGGCTCTTCCAGGGTTTTCAGCAGCGCGTTAAACGCCTGGGAAGTCAGCATATGGACCTCGTCGATGATATACACCTTGAAACGCCCGGTCATGGAGCTGTATTGGCAGTTCTCGATCAGCTCCCGCGCATCGTTCACACCATTATTGCTGGCCGCGTCAAACTCAATCACATCCAGCGCGTTGCCCTGGGTAATGCCCACGCAAGAGGCGCACTGCATGCAGGGCGTCACCGTTGGTCCCTGTTCGCAGTTGAGGGATTTAGCAAATATACGGGCGGTGGACGTTTTTCCGGTTCCCCGTGGGCCGCAAAACAGGTAGGCATGCGCCACTTTGTTCAGGTTGATGGCATTGCCCAGGGTTTGAGAAATGGCCTCCTGCCCCACCAAATCGGCAAACGCCTGCGGGCGGTACTTCCGGTACAGCGGAATGTAGGTTTCAATTCTGGTTTCTCGTGTCTCAGTCATCGTCCACCAAACCTAGTCTAGACAGGGCCTCGTTTCTGCCTCAGCATCCGGGCTGAGCGTTTTCAATCGGCAGGGGCCTCTTGCAAGCAGTCAACCCGATTGCCGATACTCCCTTAGTGTACTGAATTTTGCCCCCAGAATAAAGCAACACTATGCAGAAACAATCTCTCCATGCGAACAATGCGGATCACAAGCCAAATCAGAATCCTCAGAGAACTTGCAAAACCCGCCTCGTATTTTCACCCTGGATGCTTAAAGCACAAACCGGGAAGCCTGATGCGCCACATCGTTCACCACGGCCCGAGCCACCTCTCTCCCCGATTCTTCGGAGGGCACCGGCAGGGAGGTCTCTAAACCGGTCCCCTTACCGCCGGGGATTCGGCAGGACGAGGGATTGCTGTTGCGCCACCATACGCTTGCCATCTGGCTGACCGATGGCAGGGCATCTTTCAGGTTCGGCAACAGTTCGCTTAATTCGCGCAACTGGTCCATCATCAGATGCCTGGAGGCATGCGCCAGCTCATTGGCGGTATCCGCATGTTGCTGGCAAAACGTCGGCGCATTGGCCTGATTAGCACCGGAATTTTGAGAGGAATTCGATAACGTCAGGCTATCGCCGGGCTGCGCGGTGTTTACATGCGTCCGGAATGATGGAGTCGCCGGTTTTACTACCGCACATGAGGGAAACGGGACATTTTGCCCGGAGGCAAATGATACAGAAAGTGCATTGGTAGCAGGTGATACAGAGAACATCATGGTTTTATTTCGGGTACAAATTAGGGGATGCCACCGCATGAAACCGGCACCACCGCAAATTGTGCACCCAATAAAAAAACGCTGTTTTTTCCGAAATATACGGAAATAAGCAGCGTTAAGCGCAATATAAGAGAAATCGATTTTAAGTGAAATCTAGCCTATGAATCTTTACCCAGCCTTTGTCCTTGTGATTATATAAAAACAATCAATAAATTTTCAGGAACAGTTTATAACAATTTATTAACCTGATTTTTATGCCTGAAATGCTTATGCATCGACAATTTAACGCCCAATAAAAAAGCCATTTCTCTTGAAGAAATTGGAGGTACTCCAAAGAGAAAATGGCAGAGATCGCAAATTGAAGAGTTGTAGAGGAGTGAGAGGTTAGATATATATACAAAAACAAGCATAAGGATTTTAGTGATATATCTTTAAGATATATTAAAAAGGTAGTTCCTCTTCACGGCATAGAACTCTGTCATTCCTAGATACGCTCTATCATTGGGCCTTTGTCATTGCGAGCGACCAGCGGGGGCGCGGCAATCTGCCTCCTGGGTCCGTGGAAGGAGTGCGACCTGGCAGATTGTTTCGTCGCTTCACGCCTCGCAATGACAGCAAAATTTCATGCCTTGCAACGACCCGAAATGTAACCACAAAAATAAGCTCGTGCTATCAGAAGCCATATAGAGGCAAGCAACGCTCAACCGCCCACAGGAACAGACCTAATTATCGGACGGAGGCTCCAGCGCGTCGAACACATTTCGATGGGCCATTTTGACATGCCGCTTGCTGATTTGGGTATAAATCTGGGTGGTGGAAATATCGCTATGGCCTAGCAATTCTTGAACCACCCGCAGGTCCGCCCCGTTTTCCAATAAATGCGTGGCAAAACTGTGCCGGAAGGTATGCGGGGAAACCTCCCGCCCAATAATCCGTTTCATATCCCGAACCCGCTGCCAAATTTCACGCCGGTTCAAGGGCGTCTTCAGCAATCCGTGGCCTTCCAGGCTCACCAGCAACGGGTCATCCCCCTTTAAGCCGGTGTCCAGCAGGTATTTCTTAACCACCATCACAGAGACATCGCCCAGCGGAATCAGGCGCTCCTTGCCGCCTTTGCCCAGTACCCGGATGTAGCCGCCGCCAATATCAATGGCCTTGACCGGCAGGCTAACCAGCTCGGATACACGCAAGCCGCAGGCATACAGCAATTCCACAATCACCTTATCCTGCAGAATCAACTCGTTACTACTCAGCAGCCGGCTGACCTCACTTACGCTCAGCACCTTGGGCAGCGCGTTCTTTCGGTTGCGCAACTCCGCCAGGTATTTGTTCACCTCGCGCCGGGTAATGCTGTAGAGCTTGGTTTTCTGGGTTTCATGGTAATTCAGGAATTCCAGAATGTCCCGCTCGTACGCCTCCAGCGTATTGGGCGAATATCCCCGTTCCTGGGAAAGGTGATTCAAATATTCAGACAGCATTAAATACATGGCAAATCCAAGCCTGCTCGGAAGTGATTATCTCACGCCGGCAGCACCGCTGACCAGCCGCTTGAAATCTTCCGGCCGACTGGTTTTGGACAATGCGTCCTCAAAAGTGACAACACCTTTCTGGTACAGTTCCTTCAAAGAGGTTTCCATGGTTTGCATGTTGTATTGGGCGCCGGTTTGAATCGATGAGTAAATCTGCGCGGTCTTCCCTTCCCGAATCAGGTTGGCAATAGCAGGCGTGATGACCATAATCTCCAGCGCCATCACCCGGCCCACTTTTTCTTTTAGTTCATTCACCCGTGGCAGCAGCGCCTGAGACAATACCGCCACCAAGCTGTTGGAAAGCTGAACCCGGATTTGTTGTTGCTGTTCCGGCGGGAATACGTCCACAATACGGTCTACGGTTTGCATCGCGCTGGAGGTGTGCAAGGTGCCCATGACCAAGTGGCCCGTTTCGGCCGCGGTCAAGGCCAGTCGAATGGTTTCCAGGTCCCGCATCTCACCCACCAGAATCACGTCGGGATCTTCACGCAACGCGGCCCGCAGGGCGTTTTCAAAGCTTCGGGTATCCTGCCCCAATTCCCGCTGATGGATGACGCAGCGCTTGGAGTTGTGCAGAAATTCCACCGGATCCTCAATGGTTAGAATATGGTGAGGCTTGGTGCTGTTAATATGGTCGATCATGGCGGCCAGCGTGGTGGACTTACCGGAACCGGTGGGACCGGTTACCAGCACCAGACCTTTCGGGCGCTCGGCGATGTCCTTGACCACCGGGGGCAGGTTTAACTGATCAAATGTGGGTACATCCGCGCGAATGGTCCGCAGCGCCGCCGCGTAAGAGCCTTTATCTTTATACACGTTGACCCGGAACCGGCCCAGGCCGGACACACCGTAAGAGCAGTCCAGGTCCCAGTTCTGTTCCAATACCCGGCGCTGCTCGTTGGTCAGCATACTGAAAATCAGGCGTTGGCAGTCTTCCTTGGTTAAAGGAGGCGCTTCGGTACGAACCAGGTTACCGTCAATCCGCAACACGGGCGGTAACCCCGGAGACAGGTGAAGGTCGCTTGCGCCACGCTCAAAAACTTGTCCCAGTAATTCTTCTAAAATCATGGCCTGAATATGCTCCTCATCGCAGGGAATCTACCGTCAAATCCATCGGGTGCGCGTCGTATCCGCACAATCCCATCATTCGGGAAGCCTTGCCGGGGTCTCACCTCAAAAACACGCTCCAACCAAAACCCGATTCAAAATCGGCAAGCTTTCCTTTCTTCTTTTTTATTTTACAGAACTTCCCGGTAATTCTCTGAACATTGAGCATTGACCTGTGTGAAATTCGTCCGTTCGCAGTAATTTTCCGGCAAATTTCGATACAATGGGTGCATGACTGACCCATCCTTAAACAAGCCATCTGCCGCCTTCGATAAAACCGCCCGGCATTTGATGACGGTGACATCCACCCTGCTGATGCTGAGCGGCGTCGGCTTGCTGATTTACCACTTCTATTCGCTGACCGCATTACTGGGTATTGTGCTGATTGTGACCTACCTTCTGCTGGGGCCGGTCAACCTGATGGAAAAAGGCATCAGCGCTTTGTCCTCCCTTTCCGGAAAAATTCCGGGCTACGGCAAGTTACTCAAAAAATCACCGGAGGCGAACCCGCGGATTTTAGCCGTTTTACTGGTATATGCTTTCTTTTTTATCACCCTGACCGTGTCCACGGTGCAGTTTTTACCCATTCTGCGCAGCCAGGTAGGGGAAATGGGCCAAAAGATTGGCGTGCAACTACTAGATGCCTCGGAAGCCGCCATCGACTGGGCCGACAAAAACATCGGCAAAGGCACCTTCCGAAGATTGTTTGCACAAGACATCAGCCAGGCGGAACGCAAGGGCATCATCAAATCTCACGTGGAAACCGGCCGACCAATGACGGCGGAGGAAAAAAAGGTCATTCAGCAAACCGTCATCCAGAATGCGGTAACCCAACTGGAGAACAGCCTTACATCCGCCGTGCCTAACTTCATTTCGTTGGTCGGCGGTACGCTGAACGGGTTTATTTATTTTCTGGCAGGCTTGCTGTTAACGTTTTTCCTGCTGGTAGACAGCCATAAGATAAGAGACGACATGCTGGCCTTCTTCCCGGAGCGCATGCGCGACACCACCAGCTACCTGCTGGAAAGCTTCCATCAGGTGATGTTCGCCTTTATTAAGGGACAGGTTCTGTTGGGATTGCTGACCGGTGGCTACATGTTCATTATTTATTCCGTGTTTAACGTGCCGTTCGCATTTTTGCTGGGGTGTATTTTCGCGCTGGCGGAACTGCTGCCCGTAGTAGGCACCTGGATTGGCATTACCATTGGCCTCGCGGTTATTCTGCTGACCATGGAACCGGTAACAGCCCTTTGGATCTGGTTATGCTCCTACGCCTACCAGACCATCAAGGACAATATTCTGGCCCCCAAGGTGGTAGGCGACGTGATGGGCCTGCACCCGATGGTGATTATTCTGGCCTTGCTGATTTGCGCCCAGGTTGCCGGATTGCTGGGCGTGTTGATGGCCTTGCCGCTGGCCAGCGCCATTAACGTCATCATCCGTTTATTGCTGCAAAAAGACAGCCATGAAAAGCGCATCATTACGGAAGGCGGCCCCCATGCATGAATCGCACTTTCCGGATGGTTCCCGCCCAACCGAAGATAACCAGGACACCGCGTTGCTGTCCCCCGCCACCAAAATCAACCTGATCCTGTTATGCGCGCTGTTTTTAATTGCCGTGGGCCTGCTGCTAACACAGTACCTGACTGTTATTGTGCTGCTGCTGGCGGCATCCCTCATCCTGACCTATATTCTATTGGATCCGGTCGGGCTGATTGAAACCGGGTTGCTGAAAGTAAACGTCAAAGGCCGTGCATTATCCCAAAAGGCGGCCCGCGCTGTGGCGATTCTAGTGGTTTACCTGCTGTTTTTCGGGCTCATCATTTTTTCAGTCCTGCGAATTGTCCCGCCCCTATCCCTACAAATTAAAGATTTTGCCAAGGACATTCCAACCTATCTGTCCCATATGGCCAGCGACAAAACGGGCGCAAAACCCCAAACAGCTCCCCCCACCGAACCTCTGGTGGAGCTGGTGCAGGAATCCCTGCAGGAAAGCAAACAGCAAAAGGTAGGCAACTTGACGGTCACGTCCCAAACCAACATTACCGTGACCCAGAATCAGCCGTCACTCCGTAAAACCAGCCTGTTATCCGCCACATACAAGTTAGCCCTGGCAAAATTGGCGGCCAACTATAAACTGGTCGCTTCCAAACTGGGGGGCTTCATCCTGGATTTGGGGGCTATTACCCTCAACAGCCTGATCTATGTGCTGACCACGCTGGTACTGGTGTTTTACCTGCTGCATGACGGGCGGGAACTCAAGAACGGCTTTGTGGACCTGATGCCCAGCCAGAATGAGGCATCGGTAAACCGGTTCCTGAAACGGGTGCATCTGCAATTCCACACCATTATTAAAGGGCAGGTGTTGATGAGTTTTCTGTCCGGCGGGCTGATATACGCCCTGTCACTGGCGTTGGACGTCAAATACGCCTTGCTGCTGGGCGTCTTTTTCGGCATCGTATCTATTTTGCCCGTCATCGGCCCCTGGATTGGCCTGATTCCCATTGTGGCCATTCTGGCGTTCAGCTCGCACCCGAATGATATTCTACAGGTGCTATTGGTTACCGGCCTGTTCTACATCTTAAAAACCTATTGGCTCTGGCCCAAGCTGATTCACCGCCGGTACGATGTCCACCCCATCCTGTTTATCCTCACGTTTCTGGTTTGCCTCAAGTTGACCGGCGCGCTGGGCATGCTGCTGGCCTTTCCCCTGGCCAGCGTACTCGCGGCCTTCGCCCACACGCTGAAGGCCAGCCATACCGTGAAACCGCATATTCTGGAGCCGGGCGAATAGCCTCTTTGCTCAGGATGGGATGTGTTTGCCCATAATTACCGGATGCGCGGCCCCGGTACATTCCGGCAGAGTATTAGGCCGGCGCAGCAGGGAAGCCCAGGCCAGAATGGCAAAGGCCAACGCTTCCTTATACTTGTCATGAATTCCGAAGTCGGCGTGAGTTTTAAGGTTGATAGTACGGCCACGCTCCTGAAACAGGCGATTGAGCGTATTCATCAGTGTACCGTTATAAGCGCCGCCGCCGCCGATTACCACATCGGTCACCGAATAGGCGGGGAATACAAAGCGCTCATAGGCATCGGCAATGGATTGAACCGTAAACCGGTTCAGCGTCGCCAGTAAATCCGCAGGCGACAGATTGGGGTAAGCCGACAGCAGGCTTTCCAGATAAGGCAGACCGAACATTTCCCGCCCGGTGGTTTTGGGAGGCGGAGCCGTCAGATAGGGATGTTGGAGCAAATGCTCCAGTAATGCGGCATCGACACTACCTTGAGCGGCTATTTGCCCGTTCTCATCGTAAGGCTTCTGGAAAAACCGCTCCATCGCCGCATCCATCAGCATGTTACCGGGGCCGGTATCGAAGGCAATGACCGGCACGTTGCCCGCCTTTTGGGCCTCTCGGGATGGAACCACGGTAACATTGGCAATGCCGCCAATGTTCTGGATGCAACGGCCCACCTGCTCATCCTGAAACAGTAATAAATCCGCGAAACAAACCAGCGGCGCGCCTTGCCCGCCAGCGGCCATATCTCGTGGGCGAAAGTCGGCAATGGTATGCACACCGGTTTTCTCGGCAATAATGGACGGTTCACCAATTTGCAGCGTCCCGCCCAATTTGCCCGGCTCGGTTGGGGGCCAGTGGTAAATGGTTTGCCCATGCGAGCCAATGCAGTCAATTTGGGAGGCCGCTATGTTGTGCGTCTTCATCAGCCCCAGTGCGGCATCCGCAAACAGCTCGCCTACGGCCACATTCAGGGCGCATAATTCTTCCAGGTGGACAGTTTTCTCCGCCATGGCCTTCAAAAGCCGCTGCCGCAATCGTTCTGGCATCGCTTGCGTGTAAGTTGCCACAATCTCGTGGTGCAACTTGCCGTTGATATATTCCAGCCGGGCCAGGCAAGCATCCACCCCGTCCACCGAGGTTCCCGACATCAGCCCCATCACCGTCAACGGCTGCGTATTATCCGCCTTCATTTCACCTCCTCTATTACGGTTGCTCTCAAAAGCGCAAATCTTACATCCAATAATCAACGAACATTGCTGTGTAAATCATCAAAGCCTTTACGAGCATTCCACCTAGAACAATGAATGCACATTTATTAAGGAGTTTCTTTATTTTCAGCACAGCAATCAAACAGCTATTGATACTCACCATGAGTGCAAATACTATCCAGTTGGCATAATTGTCAAAATACCACGGATGCCCCTTATCACTGTATACCAGTATAGAATCATCTATTTTTGCATCCAGTATGAAGCCAATGAGACCTGTCAGAATCAACGTCCCTACCAAATTGCCGAGAACAAGCAAGATCCCCGAAAAAACTTTTCTTTTGAGTAATGGAGCAGTCTCAGCACTTGGTTGCATTAACAAACAACCGCTCCAATCCGCGTAGAAACTTGATGTACACCTTCTCGCTATGCTTAATCAGCGGGTCCACCAAAATAGTATAAGATCCCATGCGCTGCCCCACCCAGATATCGGTCAACGGGCGATCTCCGACCATTGCCACTTCGGTGGCTTGCAGACCTAAGATTTCCAATGCCTGACGAAATTTGGCCCGACGGGGCTTGGCCGCATGGCTAATCACCGGAATATTCAGCACTTTTTCCGCCAATTGGCAGTATTCCGCCTTTTTATTATTGGACAGCACCAGGCACTTGAAACCATCGGCCTGCAGAATGGTCAGCCAGGTTTCAATACGGTCTTCCAGCGCACCGGAATGCGGCGCCATAATGGTGTTATCCAGGTCAAAGATGAAACCCTTCACCCCAGCCGCCTTCAGCGCCTGAAGATCGATGGTGGTAATGTCCTCTACAATGAGGGATGGTTTAACTAACAACGGCCACGCGCTCCTTGCCTCTTAATATGGACCATTCCAGCGATTCGGCACCGTGCCGCAATTCAGCAGGCACCGGAATGGTGACGATATGATTGGTTTGCGCCTCCCGCACCGGGAAGCCTTTCTCATCATACAGCGATTGAATCTCGAATGATGCCGCATCGGACGGGGTAATCCAGTCTACCGCATCGCCTACCCGGAAGGGATTACGCGCCTTAAACCGCAAGCCGGACTCCGCTTCCAAGGAGCCATTGTCATCCGCAACGGCGGTGCCCAGGAACATGGCGGTCTGGTGACTGCGAGAGTCCTCGTAATTATAAGCGTTCCGATTAGGCCGCCCGTCGAAGAAGCCTTCCGTAAAGCCCCGATTCCCGGCCTGAGACAGTTCGGATACCCAGCGGGTCATCAACTCTTCGGGTGCTGTGGCATGTTGCTGGAAGTAATCGATGGCTTCCCGGTAAATCCGTCCGGCAGTGGCTACGTAATAGACGCTTTTGGTGCGGCCTTCCACTTTGAAAGAGACAATGCCCGCGTCCTGCAATTCCCGCAGATGCCGAACCAGGCACAAGTCCTTGGAGTTCAGCATGTAGGAGCCTTTTTCGTCCTCTTCAAAGGTGTAAATATTATCGGGACGGGTGGTTTCCACCATTTGCAGGCTCAACAACTCCGGTTCCTGATGATGTTCATGATTGCCGCCACAGCAGCCGGACTCCTCATGGGAAGACTCCGTTTGGCCCAGCCCTTCGTGCGGCTTGGGCGCTTCAAACTCCCAGCGGCAACTGTTGCCGCACATGCCCTTGTTGGAATTCTTGGTGTTGTCGGTCAGGTAGTCGCTAATCACGCAGCGACCGGAATAGGCCACGCACAGCGAGCCGTGAATAAAGCATTCCAATTCCAGATCCGGCAATTTCTCGTGAATTTCCACAATTTCCCGGTAAGGCACTTCCCGCGCCAGAATGACCCGCTCCACACCCAAATCCTGCCAGAAGGCACAGGCTTCGAGGTTTAGCGTATTAGCCTGGGTACTTAAATGCAACGGGACAGACGGCGCATATTTACGCGCTAATCGGTACACACCGGGATCGGTAAAGATGATGGCATCCGGCTTGATGGATTCCAGCAGTTCCAAATGCGGAATCACCCGCTTCAAATCGTGGTTGGAGGCGAAAATGTTGATGGTGATGTAGGCTTTCACCCCACGTTCCTGTGCGTAGCGCACATAGGAGGCTAAATTCTGGGGTGTAAACTGCTCACCCCGGCTGGGGGTCCGCAGGCTAGCCATGGGCAGACCCAGGTAAACGGCATCCGCGCCGTAGGCTACGGCATATTTTAATTTTTCCGGGCTTCCGGCGGGTAATAGCAATTCCGGTTTTTGAATGGAGGGGGTGGGCATGGTGAACTCACTGGTTTCTGCATCTTGAGAATAACAAAAATGGCCGGATCCCGAAAGAGTGGGGCCGTTTACCGGCTTCCCCTCTATAAAAACAGAGCCCCCGGCGAAGGAGGCTCTGCTTGTGGATTTTGTTAAGGAATTTATTCGGTAATCGTGCCCTGCACCCCATCAGCTGAGGCCTGAGCAGCGATTTCCTCTTCTTCATCCAACGGAACAATCTTGGTGACGGAGGCCACGTAATCGTTCTCATCCAGGTTCTGCATGCGCACCCCGGTGGCCATGCGGCTTTGGCGGGAGATTTCCCCGGCCCGCAGGCGAACCACCACACCGTTGGCGCTCACCACCATCAGCTCGTCTTTCTCGTTGACGATAGCGGTGTTGGTCACGCGGCTTTTGGCGTTCTTGAACTTGGTGGAAATCAGGCCGATACCACCCCGGTTTTGGGTGCGGAATTCGGCCACGTTGGTCCGTTTCCCGAAGCCGTCGTTGGTGATAATCAGGACATCAGAGGTATGATCGGCAGCCGCCAGTACGCTGAAGTCCACGATTTCATCTCCGGCCCGCATCTTCATGGCGGTTACACCACGCGCCGGGCGGCCCAGCGGACGCAGATCCTGAACCGGGAAGCGAATCGCCATACCGAGGCTGGTGCCAATCAGCATGTGATCGGTATCGGTCGCCGGCATGACCCAGCCCAGGTAATCGTTATTTTCCAGGCCAATGGCGATAATGCCGTTGCGGCGGATATTATCGAAGTTGTTCAGCTCGATCTTCTTGATCCAGCCTTGCTTGGTCAGCATCAGCAGGAAGTTCCCCGCGGTGAAGTCCAGAACCGGAACCACCGCAGTCACTTTCTCGTCCTGCTCCAACGCCAGCAGGTTGATAATTGCTAAGCCCTTGGCCGTACGCCCACCTTCCGGCAGATCATACACCTTTAACCCATACGCACGGCCTTTGCTGGTAAAGAACAGCACCTTACTGTGCATCCCAGCCGAGAAGAAGTGGGTGACATCATCCTCATCGCGGGTTTTGATGGCCCCTTTGCCACGGGTTGCACGGCTCTGACGCTGGAAGGTATCCAGGGCAATACGCTTGATGTAGCCCTGCTTGGTAATGAAAACGGCCATCGCGTCGTTGGGGGTCAGGTCCTCAACGCTGAACTCGTCGTTTTCATCCGGCATGATGGCCGTTTTACGGGCATCGCCGTATTTTTCCTTCACTTCCAGCAGTTCAACCTTGATGATATCCAGCACTCGGCTGCGGTTGGCCAGAATTTCGTTGTACTCGGCAATTTTCACCATCAGTTCGGAATGCTCCGCGTTGATTTTCTCCCGCTCCAACCCGGTCAGTCGGCGCAGTTGCATTTCCAGGATGGCGTTGGCCTGATCCAGATCCAGGCTGTACTGGGTAGTCAGCTTTTCACGGGCTTCATCGGTGCTGCCAGCGCTACGAATGAGCTGAATGATGTTATCCAGATCACCGATGGCGATCATCAAACCGGCCAGAATGTGCGCACGGGCCTCGGCCTTATTCAACAGGAAGCGGGTCCGGCGGACGATGACTTCCACCCGGTGCTCAATGAACTCACTGAGGACATCCACAATGTTCAGCAAGCGGGGCTGGTTTTTCACCAGGGCCAGCATGTTCACGCCGAAGGTGGTTTGCAGTTGGGTGTGCTTGTACAGGTTACGAAGCACCACATCCGGCTTGGCATCCCGCTTCAGCTCGATCACAAGGCGCATGCCCTCGCGGTCGGACTCGTTGCGGATATCGCTGATGCCTTCCACTTTCTTATCGCGCACCAGATCGGCCATTTTCTCGATCAGGTTGCTGATGTTGATCTGGTACGGCGCCTCGGTGACCACAATGGCGGTCCGCTCCTGGCGGCCACCGCCGCCCGGAATCTGCTCGATGGAGCAGACTGCGCGCATCACCACGCTGCCGCGGCCGGTGCGGAAGGCTTCTCGAATGCCGGAATAGCCGATAATATGGGCACCGGTTGGGAAATCTGGCCCCTTGATGTACTGCATCATGTCATCCGGCGTCAGTTGCGGCTGTTCGATCAGGGCACAAACCCCATCAATCACTTCGCTCATGTTGAACGGCGGAATGTTAGTGGCCATCCCCACCGCAATCCCGCTGGAGCCGTTGAGAAGCAGCATGGGCAGGCGGCACGGCAATACGGACGGCTCTTCCTCGGAACCGTCGTAGTTGGGCACAAAGTCCACCGTATCCTGCTCAATGTCTTCCAGCATGGTGGTGGCGATGTGGGTGAGCTTACACTCGGTATATCGCATGGCGGCCGCGTTGTCGCCTTCAATACTGCCGAAGTTACCGTGGCCGTTGACCAGCGGATAACGGCTGGAAAAATCCTGGGCCAGGCGCACCAGGGCATCGTATACGGCGGTGTCCCCGTGTGGGTGGTACTTACCCAGTACTTCCCCGACCACCTTGGCGCATTTCTTAAAGGGCTTTTCGGGCACCAGGCCCATTTCGTGCATAGCGTACAAAATACGGCGGTGTACCGGCTTCAGGCCGTCCCGCACGTCCGGCAGCGCCCTGCCGACGATAACGCTCATGGCGTAATCAATGTAGGAACGGCGCATTTCGTCCCGGATACTAATGGGAACGATCTTGCCGTCACCGAAAATCTGCTGCTGAGAACTCAAGATGTCTGCCTTTCCTGTTGACTTCCAAAGGGCTTTGCTTGCCTTCGAGAACGGGGAATGCCGAGTCGGCAAGCACTCTAAACGTATCTCTATCGACTCGTGCGGCCATTATACCGCAAAAGCGGCCTGCAAACCGCCCGCGTGAAGGTTTTGTAAAGTTCCTCGCCCCGCCGGCTTACCTCTTTAAAGAGACGTTAATTTGGCGCCCAGGTTTCAAAATTATCGAATATGTTTTCGCCTTCGGACTTACATTTAGCCGCGCATTCCAAATCGCCGTTTCGGCCTGAACACAATAGGGGCCAGCAGCTTCGTCAGCCACATGGGGCATAGCGTCTTACCCACAACAAATTGATAGGCGCGTACCTCCAGGCGTTGCGAGGGATCAGCCAGGGCAATGCAAAGTTTTCCCGCTTCAAACGAGAGAATCGTCCCCGGCAGGACCCCGTTATCCGTAGCTGGGCTTTGCCACAGGAACTGAGGGTCATAAAACGTCACATGCCACTTGCCATCCAGGTATGATGAACAGGCAATCCACGGAAATAAGCCACGCATCTGCCGACACATGGCATCAGGCGAAGCGCTCCAGTCCAGCAAACCGTCTTCGGGCTTCAACTGTGGATAATAACTGTGCGCCGCATGATCCTGCTCATATGCTTCCAAGGGCTGCCCGTGGAGCAGGTGAGCCTTTAACCGCCGCACCAATGGCTTTACCAGTGCATAGGCCGCCGCCATGCACTTATCTCGAACTGTTGCCCCGTTCTCATTGGCTTCCAACGGAACGGACTGCTGAAGAATAATCTCACCCGCATCGATCTTGGGCGCAACCCGATGGAACGTCACCCCGGTTTCCGTCTCACCATGAATCACGACCGAGGAATAGGGGTTCGCCCCTCGATGCGCAGGCAGTTTGGATGGATGGCAATTGATCAGCAGCAAACCGGGATACTCAATCAGGTGCCGCTTGATAATTTCCCCCCAGGAGCCCACCAGCAACACATCCGGCTTCAGCTCCTGCAACAGGGTGGTGAATTCATACGTATTCATCCCTTTGCAGCGAACATCCATCAACCCCAACCGCTCAACCTGTTGCTGAAATTCACCCTCAACAGGCTCCCAGCAGTTGGAACTGTCCGGCCGGGAGGACCAGCGAAACACGCCCACCACTTCGCAATCCTCGGTGCATTCCCATAATCCCCGTAACAAAGCCAGCCCCAAATGCCCGTACCCGCAAAGCAGGACACGCAGCTTACGTTCAGGGGTTGGCGGATTGAGCAGATTCATACAGGAACAAGGACAATGACACAACCATATCCAGCTTCAACGGATAATCCGGGTATTCCTTGGCGTCCGGCTGATCCGTTTCCGTGGCCGATTTGCTGATAACTACCTTATTGATCTTGATCAGCTTCTTGCGGATCACCAACTCGTTCAACAGATCCATTAAGGCGGGGTAGGTGCCTGTCACTTTAAGATCATAATCAAACTTTTCGACCAGTATGGAAGTTGCCGCGCCATTATTCTCCGGTTGCGAACTGCCTTCCGGGCCAATAGCCGACGGATGACCGCCAGCCCCTACCGGGCCATTGCCCAGCGTTGGCGCGGGAATGGTGGGCGGCGGCGCCGGTGCAGGAGCAGGAGAGGCTCCATTTGAAGACGCGTCTCCCGGCGGCGCGTCCGGCTTTAAAATATCAATCGAGCTATTGGCAACCGGCGACAGGGATACGCTTTCGCGATGGTCATGCGGGGGCTGCAGTACAGGCAGTACGGCCACATCCCGCAATTTACCCTGCGCCAAATCCAGCAACTCGGCGGCTTCGGTAACGGAAAGCACCTTGGAGGAACTATCCGGTGAAATAGGAATCATTTCGGCATTCAGGGACTTAAGCTGCTGTTCCCAGACCGCGTATTGCTTTTGCAGATTTTCCTTTTCGGTCAGCGTCTTTTTCTGCTCGGCAATGGCTGTATCCCGGGCACTCAATCCATCCAGGTTGGGACGAAAAAACGTGTCCCACATGCCATACACCAGAATGCCATTCAGACTGATCAACCCGATGATCTTCATGTCCAGCAGGACTTTAATCACGGTATTGCCATGACGCTTCCAATTAAATTGTTTGATCTGATCTAACACTAATGACCTCCTCCGGGTGCGCCCGGCGGCATCATTGGAGACGGCGTGGTGCCCGCTTGCGCGGCGCTACCCATAGCGTCGGTGGCGGCCTTATTCTGAATGCTCCAGGTGAAATACGCCTGACCATCCGGAGAAGTAGCCTGAGCGGCATTCGATACTTCCAGATCCCCTTTCTGCAGATTGGCATTCAGGGGCGTAATCAGAGTGTTCACTTCATCCAGGGTTAATGCCTTGCCTTCCACTTGAATCTGCAAGGGTTGCTCCAACTTTTCGGAATCCAACTGCACCTTGTCCAGCCATACATCCTTGGGAGCCAGACTGCCCAGTTTCACCAGGAAGTTATTGACCTTCACATTCTGATCAACCACTTTCTTGATAAATTTCTTCCGGTTCACGTCATTCAACTGCTCGGCATTAATGGAGGCTCCCAACTCACTGGCCTTACGGCCGAGTGCTTCCCGCTCCTGGTCTTTTTGCCAGGTCAGCAGAGACAACACGCCCAATACCATAAGGCAGAGCAGAAACACAGCACCATTCGAAATCAGAAGCCATTTAATAGCCTCTTTCTTGTAATACATAATGCCCGCAACATCCTCGCCGGTTTCCAGCAGGAAGTTCAGATCGGACATTTCCGGGAATTGCCTGTAAAAAACACCGCCAATGCCTTCCAGCGAACAGGGGAATTGCCCGTCCGTGGAGCCTCTGGACTTTAAGGTTCTGGCATTCTGTTCAATCAGAATGACGCTGCCCGCATGAGACAACTGAATCATCAGATCGTCGCTGTTAATGCGGTTGGAGTTATTGACCACCACCAGCTTGCTGAAGATTTCCTGCTCGGCAAAGGTTTCAAAATCCTGCTGGATTTCCTGAATGGTGGACTGATCGTCATCTTCCGTCACGGACAGGGGTGCTTCCGTGGTGCGAATGATTTTAACGCCGTCCTGGACGGATGCGAAAAATGAGTTGTCGCTGACGGTTAACATGCACCAGCGAGAGGCATTTTCTATTTCGGCGGCCACCGCGCCGGTTGCCACCAAACCGCGCAACATGCTGAAGTAGCCCAATTCTATTCCCAGCAACGGAATCTTCAGTTCCTGGAAAATCTTCATGTACTTTTCAATTTCCGCCTTGGGGAAGGCGGCATACAACAGGCGGCTTTCATCCAGGTTAATCCAGTCAATCTGGGGTTCGGCCTTTTTGAATACGTAAAAACGCTCCGCCTCGGACACTAAGGCAAAGCGTAATTCATCCCTGCTGAATTCAGTAGGCAGTTCTATCTCGCGGGTAAAAAAGCTGGGCAACACCAACACCGCAGGCGTGTTAAACGGAATACGGTTCATGTTGTATAAATCCCGGACGGTCTGCACCATCAAATCGCGGTCACCCATTTGGCGGCTGACCGGATCAAACTGGCAAGGCAAGGAGGAGGCTTTTTCAATGTCTCCGGAACGTTCGTCAAACTGGATCAGTTCAACGCAATCCAGCGTAGGAAACACGTTGATGGAGACAGGCAGCTTTTTGGAACTCATAACTCCCAACGTACCGATAATTAAGGGGATTTGGGCACTTTACAACTATAGCATAACTTGAATAAATAAAGCCGGTGCAAACCGGGGGCCCTGTTTCATCCATTCGGATGATATTTACATGTCATCCCGTCAAAACCGCCATTTAACATTTACGCTTGAGCTTTAAACACCATTCCCGACTGTTTTAACACGCCTGACGGGATCCGTACTACAACACCCGAAGTAAATTCAGGTGACTCCCCCTGAAAAAATCGGTGCAAGGAATGACACTATCTGATATAATAATCAGGCGTGGATAACACGTGATATTTCCAAAGCGTGTTTTCAGAAAAGTTCTTTTCAGGCACATATAAAAAAGATCTTGTTCTGGGTGCTCATTGTTAGAGGCAGATAAAGAGTTATCAGGGTGAGTATGGCTTATTCCAATCATAAAATTGCTTATACGCCAGAAATCGCCTATCCGGAATTGCATTCGGTTACGGAGCGGCATTTCAAGCGTCAACCGGTCAGGAAGTCCCAGCAAAAAAAGCACACTTCCCGCGCCGAGTACATTCTTTACATCATGATTAACGCGGCCTTACTGTTTGGCGTCATTCAGTCTGTCCGCGCCTTGGTTAGCGATAGTTTGCATTTATCCATGCTGGTTAACAGCCAACATAAAGTGCAGAATTTCTATACCGAGACCCGTCATGAAAATCAATTGCTGCAAAACAAGATTAAAGTCTATTCCTCTCCCTCCGGTATTGAGGAATTGGCTCGCAACTACCTGAACATGGTAGGACAAAACGAGCTGCCGGTTCGCTTCCAGTAAACTTCGGCAGACTTTAACTCTTTATTGCGCTACAAATTTAAAAAAGATCCACCTTTCGGCGGATCTTTTTTATTTGAGCCTGAACTCGATTACTTTTTAGCAACCAGTTCTTTGAATTTTTTGCCGGGGGTGAATACAGGCACCGTTTTGGCGCTGATTTGAATCTGCTTGCCGGTTTGAGGGTTACGACCGGTACGGGCGGCGCGTTTGCGGCTTTCAAAAGTACCGAAGCCTACCAAGGTCACTTTTTTGCCTTTGGAAACGGTTTTCTCAATCACTTCCAAGGTGGCGCTCAGAATCGTAGAGATGGATTTTTGGGAATTCTTGGTTTTCTTGGCGATCTCTTGTATCAGTTCTTCTTTATTCATGGTCTTCCAGACTCCTAAGATAGCTAACAATGCCGATTATAAGGAGGGTTATGGAAAAAGGCAACGGAATTTTGGCTCTGGGAGGAATTTAATCTTTTTTTTCAAAATAATATATATATCAAAGGCTATTTATTTAAACTTTTAATATATACAAAAATGCTAAATTAGCCCAGACTCACAATTCAGCAGCCCTCGCCCCCTAGCAACTGAAACCCGCTCATCATTTGCATTTGATGGAAACGCTCCCGCATAAATATTAAGCTTTGTAAACCAACCACCACTGAAATACGCAACAGACCGTATTGACACTTTTTACTGCATTCACCTGTACGCTTACAAACGCCATGGGTTTACCCGGATGCTGACCTCCCTGCCGCCTCCCAATTCAGACTTTTCTCAGGCTTTGGCTAAACCAAGGTGGCACGGGCAACGACATGATCGGGTTAATCCCCAACCCGCAAAAATCAGGCATCAGCAACCGGATATATTGCATTTTGAAGGGTGGGGCAAGAAACCATCAAATGGCGCAACGAAGCCAGCCTATTGGGAAGTGTGCTGGGAAAAATACGAGCACTGGCAAAAAAAGCAGCTTTACCGCCTGGGCTCCGCATTTGAAAGAAGCATCAATGAAATAAAGCGCGCGTTTTCCCGGTTCGTGCTGGCCGTTGCGGCCATTATCAGCGTTGTGGTGCCGTTACCCGCCAGTTTCCGCGAGGCCCTCCATCGGCGTTACTTTTTCTCGCCCCACAAGGTTTCTTCCAGCTTGCTCATAAAATCGCCGGAACTACGGCAGAAGCTGGTCAAACTCGGCTTCCACCCGGACAAGGACAGTCCGCACGAATTGAGCGCTTGGTTCATCAAGGCGGATAAAGACAAGCCCACCGTGGTTTTCTCTCACGGGCGCGATTGTAATATCAGCCATCTGGAACATATTATCAAGGCGCTCAACAAAAAGGGCTACGGTATTTTCGTTTACGATTACCCCGGCTTTGGGCGCAGCGAAGGCCGTCCCACAGAGCAGGCCCTTTATGAGGCCGGACTTGCCGCTTCAAAATTCCTGACCCAAAAAGAAGGTATTCTGAACATTCCCATTGAGCAGCAAATTATTATGGGTCACTCCCTGGGAGGGGCCATTGCCGTGGATGTGGCCAAAAAACTTTCGGATTCCAACAGTCGTCCCAAGGCCCTGGTGTTGGTGAATACGTTTACCGATATCAAGACCGCATTTGCCGACCAGCAGAAACGGTACTGGAACCCGGTACAGAAGGTCTTTAAAATCGATAAGATCCCATTCAATTTTAATTCCCAGGAAAAAATCAAAAGCGTAAAATGTCCGGTTCTCGGCTTCCATGCGGAACAGGATAAAGTCATTAATCAAAGCCATGGAAAGGCTTTGATTGATACATTCAGCAAAGTACAGGACGGCGATAAAACAAACCCCACACTCAGGCATGAGTTTGTCTCCATCAAAGCGGCCGGTCACCGATTGACGGCAGAGGCCTGCGAAACCATCGTGGATAAACTGGACAATTTCATTCAGGATGCAGGCGCCCAAGCCCTAAAACATTTAGCCTAGTGGGTTTGCAGTATTTGAAATCAAGCTCACGCAGCCCTAAAGAAATGTAAATTCCACAAGCGTGTAGCGCACAAGTTGGGCTTGTCCCTCGTTTCTGCACACACTGTCTTTCCGTTTCACGGCATTGGAATGATTCCTTGTTCAGCCCTATCCAATCATCTGTAAGCCAATTTCCCAGGCGTGTTCCTTCGCGCAAAAATTCGCCCACCCATTCACCGGCGTTTTTCGCACAGCCTTTCTCGTCTCTCAGGAACCGGCAATCTCTGGAAAAATTCGGCAATGCCACCCAGAAAAACCAAGGCTCCCCATCCTTTCGGGAGCTTTACCGGCAAGGCAAGGACTATCTAATCAACCGCTTTCGCTATGTCGTTCGGGGAATCGAAACGCTACAAGCCAACATTAAAATGGGCTTTGTGGTATCGGCCTGTATTTTAACCTTTCTGCCAATCCCCGATTTTTTACGCCGTTACATTGAACAAATCGCATTCTTCGGGCCAATTAAATCATCGGATATTGGCCTGTTGAAAGACAAAACACTTCGACAACAAACCAGCGAACACTTTTTTAACCAGCTACAGACCCTATCCGCCGACAAGCCAGCCTTGCTGAAACATGGCGTCATCCTTCACCCGACTCAGGATAATGTGCGCCTGAACGGCTGGTTCGTCAAACCCTCAAAGCCGGGTATGCCCACTGTCCTGTATCACCACGGGCGAGGTTCCAATATCAGTAACCTGGGTCGGCTGATGAAAGTGCTGAGCGGTCAGGGCTATGGCGTGTTCGTTTACGATTATCCGGGGTTCGGCAAAAGCGAAGGAGCGCCCAGCGAAGAGGGCGTTTATAATGCCGGATTGGCCGCCAGTTATTTTCTGAGGGATACCCTGCACATTCCGCAATCCCAACAAATTATGATGGGTTATTCGCTGGGCAGTAGCATCGCCACGGATATAACCGTCAAGCTAAGTAAGTTACAGCAGCCCCCCCTGGCGCTGGTTCTGGTGAATACCTTCCCCAGCATTAAAACCACGTTTATTGAGCGCCAGAAACAACATTACGCCTGGACTCGCTCCTTGTTCAATCCCAACAAAATCAAACTGGTTTTCGACACGGAAGCAAAGCTCAAGACCCTGTCCAATATATCGGTCCTGGTACTGCAAGGCCAGCAGGATCAAGATACCCCAATCCCCATGCTGCACGATATGCTGGACCGGGTAGAGCGCCCCCGGGACACGCTGGAGGCGCTGAAAAACGCCAAGCACCGCTTGCAGGAGAAAGATTATGACACCATTGGCGCCCATTTCTCCAAATTCATGCAGCGCACCTTTCCGGATTTGCCCTACCCGAACGAATAGAGGGTTCCCCTATTTCCATTCAAACTTCCTGAAACGCACAAATTAGGCGGGTTTCTTTTTTCTTCTGTTACCTATCAACTTATCGCGTTGGTAGGCCAAGCGGTTTCACTTTCATGTCTCTAAATCACTGGCACATCCCTTAATCCTGGTTTAGCCCGTCGTGAATTGCTCTATACCAACCA
>JAJQJM010000183.1 GCA_021323475.1 Vampirovibrio sp. | reverse complement strand
CAAAGTGGATTCTCTGGGGTGGTTTATGCAAGGCGGCGTCACCATTCCGTTCGGCAAAATTCCCGATATTATTGCCAATCCCCGCAACGCTCAACTGGATGACTCCCGGCAACGCCATTTGGAAGATTCCCGGCAAGTATTCGGCAATGCGCAACCCAATCAGCAAAAGGCACAAACCAACGTGCAAGGGCGCGTGGTCAGCCTGAACGCATACAACTACGCCACCTCCCCCTCCCCCAAAATGACAGGGGTATCTGATGCGGTCAAATCGATTGAAGCTGAAAAAAATCTGACGACGCCTAAAGTTTTGGCCCTGGCAGACGGCACGGTTTTTTCCAGACCGTTGGGCAAAGGGGAAAAGGTTGGCGCTATTGCACTAGGTGAAGAATACCGGTACATCGGCCATACGAATTCGGGCTGGGTTAAACTGATTCTTCCTAACGGACGTGAAGGCTGGGCCAAAGGCCAATTTGAATATCTGAAAAACGACTACACGGAAGTTGACACTATCACGTTGCACAACACGTTGGATGGATTGAAAGAAGCACAAAATACCCCATCCCACAAAATTAAAGGGCAAGTTACCCTTAAACGGTAAAGGCAATTGAGTTGTGTTTCCACTGAATCAAAAAATTTCGATTACCAAACTGTTAGTCCTAGCCATTCTAAGCTTGGGAGTTGTGTTGGGTTTGGTGTCTTCTCCCGCATTTGCCCTGCAGAACGTAACACCCTGGTCCACTGAACGAAGTTTACAGAATTTGGTATACGGTTCCTCATCATTCAACGATGTAACTTCCGCCGTAGGCCGCCAACCGGATGATATCGTTCGGAGCCAGTCGATGTACCCCGTTATCACCAATTTTTATTACTTCGATGAGAATAAAAGCGGGGCGGCAACTGTATTTGTATTTGAAAATGGTCTTTTGGTAGGTTTGCAGTATAAATCTCCTGATAATCAATTTGTAGATTTTACTTATTGTTTGCAGAATAATGGGGACCGTCGTTTAAATAATCCCTACCTTTCCGGTTATCAAGGTTATTACCCTTACTTCCCGCTCTACGCCCCTCAATGGTAATTGACCATGCGCAACAGACACTGGTTGCTTAAAATTTTTGCAAGCTGCTTGGTTGTACTGACCTGTTCAGTCAGCATTGCCAATGTGCCGTTCAGCTATGAAAACGCCAGAGCGGCAATGCAACGCAAAGATTGGGAAACAGCCAACTACGAATGGCGGCACATCCTGGAACTGGATCCGTCCAACCAGGAGGCCAGCATTGGCTTGGCGGAATCATTGTTCAATACCGGTTTTTACCAGGATGCGATTGGCATTTTGGAATCGATACCCTTGCAAAAACGGCCCATCATAGCGGAATTAGCATTGGGCAGAACTTATGCGGTTACTCAAGATTACTCCAATAGTAAAGCGGCCTATCTGCGGGCCCTGAACGTTAAGCCTTTTCAGATTAACGCCTTTACCGAACTGCGAAATATTTATCCAAAGCTTTCACCGGCAGAGAAAAAAGAGGCAAAAGCCAAGCTGGATGCCATTGCCAGCGCCGCCAAACGCAAAAGCGGAAACTCGTTAACCGCAGGAAAATATGCCGAAGCGGCGGCTTATTATGAGATTTTCAGCACCCATTACCATACGGTAGGACTTTTGAATGACTACGGCCTGGTTCTGCTTTTATCAGGTCAGTATAAAAAGGCGCACGATCAGTTCAGCCTCTTAAACAAGCTGGGGAAATTGCGGTTTTCCGAAGTGAATTCCAATGCCGCCATCGCGTCTCTGAGCATCGGCAATTATGCGGAGGCAAAAACGGAGATTTTGAGTGCAATCCAGGCGGCACCCACCAATAAGCGCAAGGCACAGCTTTATAATAACCTGGGATATATTCTGGAAATGACCAGAAAGCGGCAAGAAGCCAAGTTTGCCTATATGCATGCAACAGAGCTGGATCCCAAGCTGTTAACCCCACAGATGAACTTGGCATTTGTGCAGCAGGCCGACCGGGAGTACGATGAGGCCATTGCAACCTATCAGCGAATTCTGAAACGAGAGCCCAACAATGCGGAAATATGGAATCGTCTGGGCTTTGTGTACGAATTGCAATACAAGTCAAAACCCGCCTTAGGCGCCTATCAAAAAGCGATCGCCATTAACCCGAAATATAAAGAATCCTATATCAATTTATCCCTGCTCTATAAAAAGATGGGAAAGATGAAGCAGGCGAATGAGAGCTTGCGTCAGCTGGCCGAACTGGGATTTGCGGAAATGGAAATCCCCAAGGCAAAAGGCTCGGTAAATACGGTGAATTCTCAAAAGAATCCGCTGAAATACGTGGTGCTGTTCCCCTCGGATCCCAAAGTGATCGCTAACATTCAGTAGTGTCGGTTTATCATCCTATTTATGGTTTTATCACGCCAACATACCCATTACAGACTCCTTTTCAGTGTAATCGCGTTGCTCGCGTTTGCCTCGGGGTCAGCATTGTGCCAAACGCCGGACACGCCCTACCCTGACACCAACCTGGATGCGGTAGAGCTGAACGTATTGGGCAAAAAATATACGGATTTACCGTTTGAAACGCGTCTTCAGCAACTGGAGCAGCGCCTGGGCAGCAAGACATCCCCTAAGAATAGTTACAATTATCGCGTCAGCCGAATATTCAGCATACAGCAAGACCGGATCACCCTGGAAAGCAAGCAGGCTGCCGTCCGTTTGTATAACCGCGCCGTGGATCAGGCGGCGCAGGGAAATACGGATAACGCGATTGCCACCTATAAATCCGCTTTGGAACTGAATCCATTCATGGTGGAAGCGTATAACAACCTGGCAAATCTCCAGGAAAAAAAGCGCCAATATGCCGATGCCGCCGTCACCTACAAACAGGCTTTGGCCTTAGCGCCCCAGGACGCGTTGTTACATTTTAATCTGGCTGTCATTCTGGAAAAGCAGGGCAAGGTAATAGAAGCCTATGAACATTACCGGGAATATGTGAAACTTTCCCCCAATCCGAAGCCGCAAATCGTAGAACTGATCAAGAATTTTGACGCCAAGCACCTGGCCGGTAAAAACACCCCGGATTATTATTCCCTGGTCACACAGGAATCGAATGGGGAGCGGCTGATTTGGCCGGAGTGGCAAATCCCCATCCCGGTTTACATCGGGCTGACAGACCCGAGACAGGCCGTGTTTATCCAGAATATCTACCAGGGCTTTGATACCTGGTCCGCAGTGACCAATCGCACTTTACGATTTCGAGAGGTCGGCTACCCGGATCAGGCCAAAATCCTGATCACGTTAAGGCAAGGCCCGTTGATGGATCCGAATGCCAGTATCGGGCATGCCAACTTCAACAGCGCATCGCTGTATCAGGAGGATCCGATGCGGGCTCTCAAGGTCAGTATCGTTATCAATACCGGAGAGCCGGACAATGATCTGCCGCTGGAGAACCGACGAGAGCAGGTCAGCAAACTGGTATTGCACGAACTGGGCCATGCCATTGGGATTTGGGGGCACAGCAAGGATCCGACCGATATTATGTACACCCATCCCATCGTTTCCCGCCTGTCTCAGCGGGATATCAACACGGTGCGCAAACTCTACAAAATTCGCTAATAAGCTAATAAAGAGGATCCCTCGCACCGAAGGGGTATCAATCCTGGGGGCCTGGATTTCTCCTTGAAGCCTATTTATCCTCAAAGGCGGGCCAATGCCGGGGCGTGTTCAGCAGGAAACGTTCCTGCTCAGGCGATTGAGGCTTAGGCGTTTCCAGAATAATCACGGGCGTTCGGTCCCATTGGTCAGAATCCGGCAAAAGACGCTGATTCAGCTTGCGGCTGTACGTCTGGTTCATGTTCAGTTCGCTGTTCAGCACGTAACCGGCCATATTAGCCGCCTGCGGATAATTTCTCAGCACGGCCTCCGGCGAGGCAGCAAACGCCGAAACACGTATCAGCAGGAGGCAAAGTCCAGCCAAAATGATGGTCAGGGGCAGGTCTTGCCATCGATTAAAAGGCCGCATCGTCGCTGAACCTTATAAATTATTCCTTCCATACAGGAGACGATTCCGGGCTTGTTTTGTTGCCCAAAGCCGCACTAAAGCAGAAGCCCCGGCGAGCACTCTCCGGGCTTTCCATCACGCAATCCGTTGATAAATACACTCGTATTTGAAAGGGTTTCGGCAACCGTCCAGTCGGACAGTGGCATCTACGCTGGTTTCTGCTACAGAGCGGGCTGGACGTTTCCAGTCCGTCTGTAGAAGTGAAGCGTTTACATTGCGCGGCTGCGAAGAGCCTGTAAAATATCGGCCCGATGGGCAACCGGCAGCGCCTGGAATTGGTCCCAGACCATGCGGAGGCTCATGCGATCCGTCGGAAAGACGCATGCATGCAAGCAAACCGTGGTCAGCATATGCTTATCGCCCAGTACCCGCTTCACAGCTTTCAAAGTCGCCCGGAAATCGCGGGTAATTTCCGCGAAAACGGAGTTTCCGAGACCGACTTCGGGCATAATAGTGGCAGGTCTACTCATGTTACGTTTCCCTCCTGGCTGATTCTGCGAGCCATCAAATCGCTTCCGTGGCTAGACTTTCTTACGAGGTTTACAGACGAATTTCTCTATCCTTCTGATCATATTGTACACGCAGGACAACCATTTGGAATCATAAAGACTTTGTAAAACACGGTTTATTGCAGAGCTGTTTTTCCTGATATACAAAGTGTTTCGAAAACACGAAAAAAGACTTTGCCCGCCAGACAGGGTTATGGCTTACGGACCACCTCAAATAGCCGACAGGAAGCGACTATTTTAAAACCCGAAAACACCTCGATAAGCAGAACACTGCTGTTTCAAGCGTTTTTGGAATTGTGCCCGCTAACTACGGGCAGGCATGCCCGGCCTTGCAGGAGTCAATGCCTTTTCATCAGCGTGTTGCTGAGTTTTGACCAAGGCAACAT
>JAJQJM010000064.1 GCA_021323475.1 Vampirovibrio sp. | reverse complement strand
CAACCTGGTTGACTCATGTACAATACCACCGCATTTTTGTATGAACGGACCTGCGCATTCGAAGTCCCGCAAACGACCTGCGAAGAAATTCACGCCGCGTTGTTGCAGGCGGGCGTTCACCCCCCAGGATTGCTCGGCGATTTGGGCGCAGGCACCGGACTTATGTCCATCCTGTTTGCGGAGCGCGGCTGGCATATTCACGGCGTGGAGCGTTCTTTGGCCATGATTGCCGAAGCGGAAAACAAAAAAATCCAACTGCCGCAAGCGGTTCAATCCCGACTTCATTGGACCGAGGGAGACATTACCCGGTTTGAAATGCCGGAAGGACTCCTGCTGGACGCGGCGGTTTGCCTGTGCAACACCATTAATCATCTGGTGGAATGGCCACAGGTGGAAGGCTTTATCCGATCCGCGTATAACGCCCTGAAGCCAAACGGGGTGCTGATTCTGGATTCGGATACCGTGACCACGTTTGAACGTTTTTTTGATCATGCGCCGGTAGTGGTCTGGGATGACGGCATCCACCGCATGACCCGAACCTGCCGGTTTGATGGCTCAAGCGGACGCGCGCACCATACCGCCATTCTGGAGCGACATGACGAAACGGGCTGGACAACGGTCAGCGAGGAAGGCATGCCGCTTCAATATCATCAGGAGCCGAAATTGTACGAGGCGTTTCTGGCCCAAGGGTTTATCGTGGAATCCGGCGAACCCTACAATCCGTTCCCGGTTCTATACCAGGGCATTATTCCCAAATTGCTGTGGGTGCTGCGTAAGCCCGCTTAATCAGTTTTTTTATATTGATGATGCAGCCGCCCTAATACTCGGCAGCCGCTTTGGAAACCCGCTGAACGCCGATAATCAGGCGATCCTGCTTCACGGTCAGTTCCATGCCGCTGAAGAAATTCATTCCCAACAGGCCGCTGAGCAGCACATCATCCCCGTTGCCGATGGGCTGAACCACAGCCTGCACCGAAGGGACTCTTAACTCACCGATGGTAATATTGCGCAACGTAACCAGCGGCGCCCGAATATGCCCGTTGGCCGTAATCATGGATACCCGCGGGGTTTCCGGCGTAATGCGTACCTCCAGCCGCTCCGCCATGGCCGGGGTAATGACCGTGTAACTGGCGCCGGTATCCACAATAAAGGTGCCCATAATTTTGTCGTTCACCAAGGTCGGCACCACCAGGCTCGCATCGGACTGTTCCAGCAACGGAACCACCACCTGAGTGCGCGGCGGCCCGTCCTGATGTTCCAGGCGGTTTAACGTATCGCGGGCCATATTGCTGATAACCGGATTAGACGAGGTTTTGGCCAGTTGATTGAAAAACAGGGTCGCTTCCGAAACCTGGCTGTTTAACTCCTGGGCGTTGCCAATGCCCGTCAGCAGAATCATTGACATGGTTACAAGCAGGCCGTTGGCTAGCAAATGAATTCCACTGGCGTATCTCATCTTAATCTCCCGAAACTACTGCACACTAACGGCTTTCGTCATATGGCTGAGATTCTTGAAGATTGTTGAGAAATTTAAAGCATTTTTTATTGAATTCAGCCCGAGCGCGGTTTAACTTGCGCCGTCGGAGAGCCTTTCAGCGCGGCATGCCGTGGGTTCTTCGGGAAAGATGGGGCTATTGCTACAGCTTTACCCAGGTCAGCACAGCCAGCAGGAGGAACAGGCAGGCCGCCCCGATACGAATCGCCTTCATCGGCAGCCGGTGGGCCAATGCATTGCCGATAAACACGGCCGGGACATTGGCCAGCATCATGCCGAACGTGGTGCCGATCACAACCGGCATCAACTGGTGAAACTTTGCCGCCAGGACGACCGTGGCGATTTGGGTCTTATCGCCGATTTCCGCCAGAAAAAAGGCGATCAGGGTGGTGATGAATACCCCGTAGGATTTTTGCATGACATTTGGCGTTTCCTCCTCGTCCATCTTGTCCGGTATCAGGGTCCAAAGTCCCACCGCCAAAAACGAACCGGACAGAATCCACCGCAACGTGTCTCCTTGCAGGAACGTCCCCAACCAGATGCCAACCGCGCCGGAGACGGCATGGTTCAATAACGTCGCCGCCAGAATTCCCAGAATAATGGGGATCGGCTTTTGAAAACGGGTAGCCAGCAATAAGGCCAGCAACTGCGTTTTATCCCCCATTTCAGAGGCCGTGACGATGAGGGAAGATACAAAAAAGGAATCCATGAAATCTCCATTCAGGCCGGGGTGATAACACGCTATGACCTGAATAAACCCGACCCGGCCAGGCAGGATTATTCAGATCATAGGTCTCACCAAACCGCTGAATGGGTCATGTGCGCCATGGCCTGGGGCCAAGTTTGTTGACGCACATCTCTCCGGGAACAGAGAGAGGTTACTCCCCTAGGATAAAACCATTTAAACGGACATATCGGCGTATGTCAATACAAAGTATAGAATCCATAAGTCTGTCCCGATAACTTGGCCTGCCAAGCGATTTCTCCTTTTAAACAGGCTGTAAGCCTTACCTCCAGGGCAGTTTATTCTGCCATGTAACATTCCTTCAACCTCTATTGTCGGCTGAGCCTCCGCCTCTTTATACTGTACGTATTGATATGAGAGAGGCATGAGTTGTGACCACAGCACAGAGCAACTTGATTGATATGCGCCCCAGTCTGATTCGCAAAGAGGGTATGAAAGCATCGGTAAAACCGTTGCCCGGCAACAAAGGATACGAGGCGTTTACGTTAATCAACCAGCACCCGTTCCGTTCCCGCGGCCGCTCCAGGAAAGAGGCCATGAGCCGTCTGATTACCAGTATCAATGAATATCTGGCCCAAAAAGAAATCGGTATCCGTTTAAAAAACGTCTAATCCGTTTTTTTAACGCTATAACCCGTTATACCGGCTCAACCCGGACTGCAATCCCGCAACCCGGCATCCGTCGTTGCCGAAATTGAAATCGCTACCGAGAATGCACCCTCGCCAAAGCCTGCCGGTAGATTAGACTGATTGCCTCTGACCTGCCAGCTTTTTCATGAAACAATCCCAACCTTTCCCGTCTCAGTAAACAAGACAATGGTACAGGTTTCTAAGAGCCGTGAATTTGTGTAGAATAATGTAAATTGTTATTGGGTTTACTGAGATGACTCTTGGTTTTGTTGGGGTTAGCACTCACGCAATGCTGAATGCTCTATATGTTTGCACCTTTATAAAGTAAAAGTTGATTGTTCTCTTATGATTCAAAGTAAAGCGTTAAAACGAGAAGTACAAAAGCGTAAACTAGTGGAAGAAGAACTTCGCCTGAGCGATGCGCAGCTTCAGTTGCTGGTTAACAGCATCGTGGATTATGCCATTTTCCTGCTGACGCCGGATGGCTACATTCGAACATGGAATCCTGGCGCGGAACGAATTAAAGGATACAAAGCCGATGAGATTATCGGCCATCATTTCTCCATTTTTTATCCGGAAGAGGCCATTGATCGGGGCTTTCCAGCCTATGAACTTGAAGTGGCGGCACGTGAAGGCCGTTTTGAGGATGAGGGCTGGCGACTGCGTAAGGACGGCAGCCCATTCTGGGCCAACGTCATCATTACGGCGCTGCGGGATGAAAAAGGCACTCTGGTAGGCTTTTCCAAAATCACGCGGGATTTGACCGAGCGAAAAGCATTTGAAGACCATCTGAAAGAAACCAACGCCCGGTTGGAAAAGCAGGTGGAAGAAAGAACCCAGGCGTTGGCTGAGGCCAATGAGCTTTATCGGCTGGTGATTAACGGTTCCAACGACGGATTCTGGGACTGGGATATTGTAAAAGATGAGCGCTTTTGGAGCGATCGGCTTTTTCAGAATCTGGGTCGTACACGCCCCCCCAAACCCATGACAACAGAAGAGGAGATGGCGTTGATCCATCCTCAGGATCATGAGCGCATACATCAGGTGGCGCAAGCCCACTTTGCAGATCCATCCGTTCCCTATGAGGTGGAATTTCGGCTATTGCACAGCTCCGGGCACTACCGGTACTTCATTTCACGGGGTGAGGCAGTGCGCGACGCGCAAGGTAAGCCCATTCGCATGTCGGGCATGATTGCCGACATTACCGAACGGAAGCAGGTCGAAACCGATTTGCTGGCCATGAAGCATCGCCTTGAGCAAAGCAACCGCGATCTCAGCCATTTCGCCTCCATTGCCGCCCATGATTTGCAGGCCCCCTTGCGGAAAGTCCACATGTTCCTCGGCATGATTCAGGAGGAAGAAAAAGGAAAGCTCAGCGAACGCTCGCATGATTTCCTAAATCGGACCGTTAGTGCCGTGGAAAATATGCAAAACCTGATTACGGATTTACTGGCATTCTCACGCGTCAGCAAAGAGCCTCCGACATTGAAACCGGTCGATCTGGAACTGGTTCTGACCGAGGCTATGCAAAACTTGGAGCCTGCCATTCGCGAGAAAGACGCCCTGATTCATTTTCGGAATCTCGGTAACGTGATGGGGGATGCGCTGCAACTAACCCAACTAATGCAGAATCTTCTGGAAAACGCCATTAAATACCAGCCGCCCAACCAGCAGCCGGTGATTGAGGTGGAATGCCACCCGGACGCGCCCCATTCCATGGCAATTACGTTGAAGGATAACGGGATTGGCTTTAGCCAGCAGTACGCGCAAAAGGTATTCATGCCATTCCAGCGACTTCACGGCAAAGGCAGCCCTTATACCGGCACCGGCATCGGCCTGGCCATTTGCCAGCGCATCGTGGAACGTCATAGCGGCACGATTGAAGTGCAAAGCACAGAAGGCCGGGGAACGACCTTCACCATTCGTCTGCCGCATCATGAAAATGCATCCCCCACCGCCAAGCAGCAGCCCTCTACTGCGGAATCGTAAGCCAACGCAGCCTCCCCAACGATAAATCGCAGACGGATAAATCGTAAGCGGAATGATCCCTTCCTGCCATCCCCATCCATTTCTATGGCCAACGGCCGCCATTCCCGCACAGGCGGGAATTCAGGAGTACAAAGCCAGGGGAGGGAAACCCTCTATATGCGAATGGTGCACCCAGGAATTATTCCGAACTTAAATATTTGTAACAGATACGGCGCAACGGTTTAAGATTTGCCCTCTTACGTCGATAGACGCCTTGGATAGTGTTTGTAAGATTTTAGATCCAGGAGAAGGGAAGCCATGCCGCATCGCAGCGCCACAGGTAACACACTGGTTGAGTACGGTATTCTGTTTGGGCTGGTTTCAGTCGCCTCGGTCGGCGCCATTACCATGTTCGGTGGCTCCACGTCCGAATTGCTGGGAGGACAGGGCACGGAATTCGATTCCGCCACCACCAACGTGTTGGCTCGCGCCAATAACGGCGTTGTTATGTCCGGGCCCGGCAGCGGTAATCCCGGCCAGGGAGGCAAATCAGGTGTATCGAACTCCTGGACCAGCCACTTCCTGCCTGGGGCAAATCACGCCTCAAATCCGGGAGCCGCCGAATCAAATGCGACGGCCTACCAAGCCGATATCAATTCGGTCGCTTCCGGCGGAGGCCTGACCGTGGCCGGCGGAAGCGGGGGAGGCACCAATGCCACCAGCATGGACGGCAACGTGCGTGTATCCGAAGGCAAAGCCGCCGTGTACGCCGTGAAGCAAACCCTGAAAGTGGCTCAAGAATTGCAGCAAATGGCAAACGCCATGGATGAAGGCCCCTTGAAAGAGTGGTACAAGGAAGCGGCCCGTTACACGCTGCTGCTGGCCGGCTCTGAAGCGACCTTCAGTTATACGGCCCATGGCGAACAAGGACTTAAACTGTTGGCCGATACCAGTCTGGCCAGCCAGGACGCGCTGTGGAGCATTCAGCAGAACCGGCTGCAACTGGGCAATAAGCTGTACGATTTTCCGTCGGCGATGTATCCGGGCGAACAGGCGCAAGCCCTCAGCATGGTCAACAGTGTGCTGGATACTATGTGGCAGCAGTACGGCGGAACACTGGATCGCTATGCCGTGGGCCAAAGCACCATGAAAGGCCGTGAGAAAGAGCAAATTGACTTTATCCGGGTATTTTTGGAAATGGGCCTTATCACTCGGGAATACAGTAAAACGCCCGAGGAAGTACTCGCGTCCAGCCAGAAGGCCATGGCCAGCGGCGATCTGAACACGACCAACGAAGGCGTCTATTCCGGGGCGGTCAATGGCGCGGTCATGGACCAGAGAAGCCAATAAGCCGCTCCCAAGTTCCGCAAACGGCCCCGGCTTGCGTCAATGTTTCCTAACGTAAAACTTTAGCCGCTTTGCCTTCAGGTTACCGGAAAAAAACCGATACCAAATTCAATCAGCAACCTTTGGGATGGCCATGAAATGGAGCAAAAAAAGGGAATGAAACAGAGTCGCGGGCATTACCCCGGCAACACCATTGCCGAGTATAGCGTCATGATCGGTCTGGTTGCGGTCGCTTCCATTGGAGCGCTCTCGTTATTCGGGGGATCGGTTTCCAAGGTGCTGAACCAGCCATCCCAAGGCAGTAATGCCAATACCTTGAACAACATGGCCCAGATAAAATTCGGTGGAGGCTTTTCCAGCCAGGGCGGCGGAGCCAATTACGCAGTGACCGGCAATAACAGTGTCACGGCCCGGTCTGTGGCAGCAACGCCGGGGGGCGATGGAACCGTACTGAACCAGGCGCTGATGGGCACCGGCAGCAGCGACGGCGTCAATGCCACCAGCGTAGACGGCAACGTGAAAGTTCAGGCGGTGCATAAAACAGTTACCTCCGCCCAAAAATTGCAGGACATTGCTGATTCTTTGCCGGATGGCGCCATGAAAGAATGGTACAAGAATGCGGCCATAGAAGCCTTTTTACTAGCTGGCAATGAAGCCAGCCTGAGCTATCGGCAGGACAATATTCAATCGCTGAAAGACCTGGCGGAACCCAATATGCAGGTGGGGGACGCGTTGTATGAAATGGGTAACCATTATTCCCAGTTAGGAAGCGCGTTGCTCAACATACCAACGGATGCCACTCCGAAGGAAAGAGCCCAGGCTGCCGCCCTGGTGAACGGCATTATGGACAGCATGCATTCCACCTATGCCGATACCTTGGACAAATACACCACCATGGCGGATACTGCCGGACGGAGGACCATGACCCTGAACGTCGCCCAGCTTCAGGCGGATAACATGACTTACGGGCAGGCGAACTACACCAAAACCGCCGATCAGGTGAAAGCCATGGCCGGCGGCATCGTATCCAGTGGCGCGGCCGATAGCACCCCTGCCGTTAAAACCAGTTTAACCAACGGAATTACACTCGACAGCAAATAAGATTGATTACCTAATAGCACTTTATTAAAGCCGGGCACCATGCGTTGCCCGGCTTTTGTGTCGTTTTGCAATTGCGGAAGAAAGATTTCGGCAGGATGATTGAGCCCGTTCTGGCGGCTTTGGTCATATTACTTCCCTCAATCCCGCACTAATGGAATGATTCTTAGCCTTGGCGAGATAAGTCACCATTAAGACTCGCGTAGTATTCGCAAGTATTTATGCTTTCGCTTCTCTTTCAGGTTTGTACTCATGTTCCCTTTTTCATGCACGACACCATGACTGGCATAAGAAAGATGCCAGCAAGGGTTCAAACGAGAAGGATGATCGGTTTGCTGACAAAAGGATTATAGCGGATACCCCGCATCTCTTGCGTGGGCATAGCCATTTCCACCGGTACGGACGAAGCTTGGAGAACCCAAATCAAATATATCTTTAATATATCTTAATATACGAAAGAAATAAGACAATATATCTTTTTGGATTGTTTTTATATATACATAGGACAAGTTTATAGGCTGCGTGAAAACGACAGAGCAAAGGAGACCACAATGGGTTTCGCCGCTAGTCAAGCAAGATATATGATGCTCACCGCCCGCAAGAGCGACCTGGAGCTTCAGGGTCAGTTCATCAACCAGGCTCGGTTGCAGTTGGCTAACATCACCGGTGCATTATTCACCATCAGTTCCAACCTGGAGCCGGAATCACCGGAAACCCAGCAGCTTCAGGCGCGGGTTGCCGCCATTCAGGCAATTGATAAAGCTCTGGAACTTCAGTTACGCCGAGTGGACACTCAGCGGGACGCCGTTCAAACCGAGATCGACGCGGTTCGGAAGGTCATCGGGAAAAACATTGAATCTACGTTCAAAACGTTCGGTTAAACCCGTTTTCGAGATAAGATCCCTGGTAATAAACGTAATATTGGCGCAATACGATTCGTTGGAGCATGACACAAGCATCCCGCAAAACCGGCCAGACGGGCGAAGAGCTGGCAAAGCGCATTCTCTCGATGAAAGGCTTCCGTATCGAAGCCGTTAACTGGCGTATGGGTGTTCTGGGTGAAATCGACCTGATTGCCTATCACCCCCAATCATCGATATTAGCTTTTGTGGAAGTAAAAACCCGGCGCACGGCACAGTACGGCGCCCCCCAGGAAGCGGTCAATCCGCGCAAACAAGCCCAACTGGCAGCCCTGGCAGAGGCTTATCTGGCAACCCATCCGCAGGCAGAGCATGTGCGGATGCGTTTTGACGTGGTGGGGATTTTTTATCCGGGCCAGGGGAAACCGGCGCAAATTGAGCATATCGAGGATGCCTTCCAGCTGTTTTAAACATCCCGAAGGGATGAGTTTAAGGACTCAACTGAAATTCAAATTCTTTTTTTAGTACGGCCTTTATAATTGCTGATTCCCCATCCGGTTTGAGGGACTTATAATCAAGATATCGCAGCAGGCACTATTTTTATTGGCAAGTTAGAGCAGGGTGAATTTTTCATGCCGAAAGTTACGTTTCTTCCCAGTGGCAAGGTCATCGAAATTGATGGGGATACCACCATCCGCGAGGCGGCCCACTTAATCGGCGTCAGCGTACACGACCGTTGCGGCGGCATGGGCGCTTGCTGCAACTGCATTATCACCGTGGTGGACGGCGCCACCAATATCTGCCCCAAGTCCGTGGTGGAAGAAGCGGTGTTTTATCTGGCAGAAAGTGATCGGCTGTCCTGCCAATGTCGTCTGAGTGGCGATGTCGTGGTAAAAACCATTTAGTGCGATAATAGGACCGTCAAAATCATCGAGCGTGAAATCCGAATTTTCGGATCAGCCAGGGGCGGGCCAAGCGATGCGTAAACCATACACCAGTTTCAGAGGGACAGCCGTCGGAGATTGGATGCTCTACGGCCTGATCGTGATTATTATGTTGCTGGGCGGCTACGCGATTTTTCGCTCCGTGGACGTGCAGCGCAAGGTTGCCGTAACCTTTGTGGGCTGGTACGAGGATAAGGCCGGGCTGGACAAAGCGCTTGCCGATCAAAAGCAAACCAAAAAACCGATGCTGGTATATATCTATGCTGATTGGTGCCCACATTGCAAACAGTTTACCGCCCAGGTGCTGTCCAATCCGAAAGTTAAGCAATTCGTGCAACAATACCCCCATGTCCGGGTCGCCCCGGACCACGGCAAGGCGGAAGAGCGGATTATGAAAGACTATGGCGCCCAAGGCTATCCTTCTTTCTATGTGGTCATGCCGGACGGGCGACGCATTGAGCTGCCGACCCATATCCAGGAAAATCCACCCCGCCTGAAAACGCCGGAGGAATTCATCCGGTCTATTCTGGAAGCCACCGGAGGAGAATAAGCATGACCACAACGGCACCTTCCGCATCCCGCCTACTTCACCCGAATCATTCCCTGCTGCTGGTAGTGGATGTGCAGGAAAAGTTCGCCCCGGTCATCGAGCATTACGAGCGATTGCTGGAGAAGTGCGCCATCCTGATTCAGGCCTGTCATTTGCTGGAAATCCCAGTGGTGGTTTCAGAACAATATCCCAAGGGGCTGGGCTATACCGTAGAACAATTAAAGCGGCTTCTGCCGGCTGAGGCTGCCGTGTTCGAGAAAATCAGCTTCGGTTGTGGCCGCTCCCCGGAATTACAGCAGACACTCGCCGACCTGAACCGTCGGCAAATTATTGTATGCGGCATTGAGGCCCACGTCTGCGTGAGCCAGACCGTGCATCAGCTTCTGGAGGAAGGCTATCAGGTTCATACGGTGCAGGATGCCATCGGTGCCCGCCATAAACTGAACTACAAGGCCGCTCTGGCTAAAATGCAACAGTCCGGCACCATACCCGCCACAGTGGAAATGGCCCTGTTTGAATTGCTAGGTTCCGCCTCACACAAGGCTTTCAAGCAGGTTCAGGCGCTGATTAAGTAAGCTCTACAGCCTATAAAACGGGTGGACTTTTCCCTGTACTTATAACAGTATGGTTCCTTCATCGATTCATCACCCTTTTTAAGAAAGATACATTTTTTATGCAAACCACGGTTCGTTTTGGCTCTTTCGGTTCCTGGTGGAGTTCAAAATCATCCTCAACGCAGCAAACCCCGTCCACAGCTTCCACCTTCCAAAGTGCAACCAGGCAGCAAACCCCTGCCCCACGCCAGAGCGACACCTTGGCCATTGCCATACCCCGCAGACAGCCAGAGGTGAATTATGAGGCCGACTATCTCTCGCTGTTATGCCTGCCAAGCAGTCCGCGAGCGCGAGCTATTTGGGGCTACCTGGTTGGCAGCCCGCCCAGAGAACAGCCACGCGCCAGTGAAATCCCCGGCATCCGAGACATGTCTTCTCAGCAACTGGAAAAATTATGGCTGAACAAGGTGCGCAAATGGCGTCCCCAAAACACCAATCCCCATGGCCAATACCGGCGTGTCAATCCACATGAATTTGCCGAATTGAGGCAATTGCTGGACGCGGGTGTCAGTGTCAACGCCAGCGATCGATACGGCAAAACTGCGGCGATGCTAGCTGCCGGCAATGGGCACCTGCCCCTGGTGGAGTTTCTATTGGATGAAGGTGCAAACCTCCACGCCACGGATCGGGATGGTTTTAATGCCTTGCATGACGCCGCTTCCGGGGGATACCAAGTGACCGAAGATGAAGAAGAGCCGCATAACCAGGTTGTAGAATTCCTATTGGAGCAAAATGTTGCTCACGATGAACCAGCTGGCTTCTTTCAAAAGACTCCATTTGCAACCGCCGCCCGTAGAGGCAATATCCCCCTCATGAAAATGTTGCATGCCAAGGGAATTGACCTGGAAGCCGTCAGCCGTAATGGCGATCAGGCAATTCATGAAGCGGTTGCCGAGAATCAAACCGCAGCTGTTATGCTGCTGAAAGAGTTTGAGGCCGATTTGAATGCGCGCAATACCAAAAACGGCAATCGCCCGGCCCATATTGCAGCCTACATGAGTAACGAACCGATGCTGAGACTGTTGTATAAACAGGGCGCCAGCATGAGATTGCCGAACGATAAGGGGGAATTGCCCAGGCAGCTCGTCCGCGATCCTCAAATTATGACGCTAGGGTACCTGTACTAAGTAGAAGCCACTGCAGCTAAGGATTTACAGGCATCCGTCGCCTCAATCAGGGCATTCAGAATGCCGGGCTCATCATAGGCATGCCCGGCATCGGGGATAATCTGCAACTGTGCTTCCGGAAATGCCTGATGCAATTCCCAGGCGTTGCGCACCGGGCACACCACGTCATACCGCCCGTGAATAATCCAGGTGGGGATATGGCGTATCTTGGAAACGTCCCGTAGAAGCTGGTTCTCTTCCAGCCAGCAGTTATGAATGAAGTAATGGCATTCAATGCGAGACATGGCCAGGGCATGATGCGCCTCCTCGAAGTGATCAATCACCTTGGCGTCCGGCTTCAGCTTGCAGGCGGAGCCTTCCCACTTGCTCCAGGCTTTGGCCGCCTCCAGCCGAACTCGCTCATCCGGGCTGGTCAGTAGCTCATAGTAGGTTTCCACCATACGGTGCCGCTGCTCCGGCGGCACAGGGCGCTGAAACTCCTCCCAGAAATCGGGAAAAATCCAACTGGTGCCCTCCTGGTAAAACCAGGCGATTTCCTCCGGGCGGCACAGGAAAATCCCCCGCAGAATCAGCGCCGTCACGCTTTGCGGATGGGTCTGGGCGTAGGCCAATGCCAGGGTACTGCCCCAGGAGCCACCAAAGGCAAGCCACTGCTTGATGTTCAGGTGCTCGCGCAGCGCCTCGATATCCGCAACCAGATCCCAGGTGGTGTTTTGCTCCAAAGAGGCATGGGGTTTGCTCTGTCCGGCCCCGCGCTGATCAAACAGAATCAGCCGGTAATGCGCCGGATCGAACAATCGGCGGTGATTGGGGGAAATGCCGCCTCCCGGCCCGCCATGCAGAAAAACCGCAGGCTGGCCATTGGGATTGCCGACCTCCTCGACATACAGCGAATGCCCGTTGGATACCGGCAAATAAAAGGTGTTGTATGGCTCTATTTCCCCAAATAAGGTCCGCATCCGTCGCCTCCCGTTCGATTGCTGTTCCATTATACAATGGTTGCCCCCGCAACACGGAAACCGCCCCATCTTAAAACGGATTGAGCCGCCCGGCACACCGATAGAATGCCTCATCACCCCATTTGAATTCTCAGGCAACTCACCCCTAAAAATTGTTTTTATTAATATATATATATTTTCAATGAATGGATTTCAGAATTCACAAAATTCTGAAAAAAACTATTCGTATTGCTTTCCAGCCACCATGACCACGGAAAAAGTCTTTACAAATCCACTTTTAAGCGCATTTCCCGGCCAAAACCATCGCTGCAGGCCCGCAGCTTTTTTACCACTGCAAACCGAATCGGCCGGTAACCTGTAGAGCACTTGCCAATACCATCAGAGAGATGACCCAGCAGCAAAGGGAGCGTGTAATGAGCCATACATTGACAGCATCTCCGACTCCTGACATACCCGCATTGTTGCTCCAGCTTGCCATTCTGCTGATTACGGCCCGTATGCTGGGCGAACTGGCGCAGCGCTGCAAACAACCGGCCGTGGTTGGGGAAATCCTGGCAGGCATTGTTTTAGGCCCTTCTTTATTGAGCGGATTATTTCCCGCCTTTGGGGCGTGGTTCATCCCCAACACACCGATACAGGGCCATCTGCTGGCCCTGGTAAGCCTTATCGGCGTCATGTTTTTTCTGCTCACAATCGGATTGGAAACGGATGTTTCCATGATTCGAAAACAGGCCCGCTCGGCGCTTGGCGTTGCCCTTGGGGGACTTGTCATACCCTTGATCGTAGGATTTTTCTTAGGCCAATTCGTTCCCGATACGTTATTAGTGAACCCGGATCATCGGATTGTATTTGCGCTATTTATGGCAATTGCCATGTCCATTTCAGCGATTCCGGTCATCGCCAAGGTGCTGATGGATTTATCGCTCATCCGGCGGACGATTGGTCAAACGGTTATCGCGTCCGCCATGATCGATGATCTGGTCGGCTGGATTCTGCTTTCCATCGTCATTGGCATGGCAAGCGGTCAGGAATTGACACTTCACAGTGTCGGGCTATCTGTTTTAACCGTGACGGGATTTATGTTGGTAAGCCTGACCCTAGGACTATGGGCTGTTAAGCACCTGTTCAACTCCGTCCAGAGCAAACTGCGCATGCCTGATAAGCAGCTTACTTTAATTGTGACGCTCATGCTCATATGGGGGACGATTGGGCATGCATTAGGCATTGAAGCCTTATTAGGAGCATTTACGGTGGGTATCATTTTCGCCCAGATACCGCAATTAAATTCAGACACGGTAAGCAAGCTGAAAAGTATTTCATTGGGAATATTCACGCCGATATTTTTTGCGGCCTCCGGGCTCAAAGTGGATGTGATCGGCCTGCTTAAACCCGACACGCTGCTGCTGACAGTCCTGGTCATCGGGATTGCCATCAGCTGTAAAATGATTGGCGTTTATCTCGGAGCCCGATTCATCGGTAAGGATGATCACTGGACTGCGGTATTCTATGGCGCCGGCTTGAACGCGCGGGGCTCCATGGGAATTATTGTGGCCAATATCGGCTTTTCCCTGCAAATTCTGAGCCAGGACATGTTTTCGATTATCACCGTCATGGCCTTGTTCACATCATTAATGACGCCGGTGATTATGAAAATTGCCGTCAAACGCATTGATATGCACGACCAACAATCTGAAACGGGGGCAGAAGAAAAAATTCTGCTGGTATGCCAGGAGGAAAACAGACAGACGCTGCCCACCTACTGTGGCTGATGAATTTGCAAACAGGCAAATCAGTCTCTAACAGGATACGGCAACGGTAACGCGTCAGTTTACCGCCACGCTATCCGTCTGGCTGGCATTGCTAAAGGTTGCGACAACCGGCTCGGGCACAACCCCGGCATCGCTCATGACCTCTTTGGAAACGGTACGCAAGTAATCCAGCGTAAAGGCATCTTCCACTTGTGGTCCGCCTTGAGATTGGGGCTTTCCGCAAGTCGTATCCATACAATAGCTAACTTGAGCGCCGCCTTCTCCCAGGGACTGCCCCGGTTTGCCGTTGCCGGCTCCGGTCGCCAGTTCCGATGACAAGGTGAAGCTGTATTTGGAATTCTCTGAAACCGTGCTGAGCGCATTGACATATGTTTGTCCGATGTTATAAACATCCAGCGACAAGGCATTCACCTGCACCAGGGTTTGCTGGTCAATCCCACTTGGCGGATTGTTCAGCAGGCTTATAATATCGGTCTGAAGCCGCTTAATATCAACCAGGCCATTTAGTTTTCCGTAATCGCCATTGGCCGGATCATGCCATTGCAACTGCTGAACCGCATCAATTTCCCCCTCGGCGGCGCCCATATAATACGACTTCTCCGCCAAACTCATAATAAAGGCTTTGTTCTCAGCGGAGGTCTGCTTTTCTGCCAATTGCATCAGGGTTTCGGCAATCTGAAATTGACCCAGCGTATTCCACTGAGTCCCTTCCAAGCTGGTTGCATTGCTGACTGACCCATTGCCGCTGTCGGTTATTTGAAATTCAATTTCGCCGGTACTCGAATTAATGGTTTGAAAATAATACCCGCCACCCTGCAATTTAACAGATCCACCCGCTGTCGGAGAACCGCTGAAATCCAGACGCATCATCTGCATCACGCCCGGCGCTCCGGGTAAATCCGTAATCGTTGCGCTGATGGAATTGCCCATCAGTTTCAATCCTGCAACGGAGGCCAGAGCCAGCAGACTGATACACAGACCATACTCTGCAAGCGTATTACCCTTTGACATCATTTTTTTCATTCTTTTGTTTCTCGACGTTGGGTTTATAAATTGTAGTATCGACCGTTTATGAAATAGATGAAGAGTGAGAGGGCAGTTTCTAACGAATTTTAAACATTTACGTTCATGATTTCATGTCAGCAAACCGGCGTTTTTTATACTCAGACTGTTTCTTGCGTTTCCTGCTAATAGAATTGACCCTCATCGATACGCACCTTATAAACGCTGCCGATAGGCTTCGTGAATCATAAACTGTCTACTTGAACCCACTTCAGGGAGAGCAGAGTGCGCCATTATCCACAAAATCTCCGGCCTGACATATTTTTGAGGATTCCATCTGAGTGGTCGTAATGGAGGTCAGCGTCGTAATATTCGCATCATCCATAGGCATGCCGTTCTGCACGTTCCAAATAACGTCTTCCGTCAATTCACCCAGGCTGGCAATTTGGGTTGATGCGCTATCAACCGTGGCTTTTGCCAGGGGATCATTCAGCGCGCCACTGGATAAAGCCTCCTGGTACAAGCTCAGGAAACCACCGACGGCAGCACCCGTAGTGCCTCCGGTCGGCATTGCCAATAGATCCGAACCGCTTAACGCTTCCGGCGAAGGCCCGTTAAAACCGACCATTACGGCCAGTTCTTGCGCGCTATACGTTTTGCCTTCAAATTGAAAACTCATGCTGTTAAACAGGTTCACATCACCGTTGGCGTAATTCATGGCGTCTGAAATCATGCCCTGGATCTGGGCCATTTTATGCCCCTGATTCGCAAGCTTCATCAGAACATCGTATTGGGTTTGATCGATTTTGCCGTCCTTCAACAATTGCTTTGCGGCATCCTCCAATTGCTTCGCCAGGATCTCGGTGCTGCCGTTTGCCCCAGTAGTTTGCAGCTTGGATGCCAAAGAAGATTCCAGAATCGCTTGATCACTCGCCGATAAGGTTCCACCCTGCCCCTGAGCAACTTTAGAGGCCACCCAGGCACTCATGGCCGCCTCATTTTTGGTTTGCATATCATGCTTTATCGCCGCCATCGCCGAATCCAGGCTATTTCCCAAAAACTGAATGGCCGTAATACAAACCAGCACAATCAGCGCCCCGATCAATCCATATTCCAGCAGCGTATTTCCCCGGCCAAAATCCCGAAGTGAGGCCCGATTACCCCCTCGGGCTATTTGATTGTGGAATCTGCCAGGTTGAAACATACTGACCACTTTCCACATCCGCTGCTAAAAATAGAGTACAGGTTTAATCTCGATCAATTTTGGGAAAGCTAGAGGGTTTGTTAAGATATGTAATTTATACACAAAATACACAAACGCTAACAGCCGCCTCATCCTGAACCGATTCGCTGTTGCAGTCCCGTTGGTAGCGCCTCACCTGTCAGGGAAGCCACGGGACATTTTTAGGTAATCGGGGTTTCACCGAGGCTTCTGGCGACTTGCCGCCCAAATTCGTAGACTGCTTCGTGATCCATATTCGGGAATGCGGCATGCGCGACTTCATGGGCCACCACATCCGTCTCCAGTCTCTCTAAGGTGATCGCGGGAGGTCGGCCAGTGGCAAACGACGTAATGCCGGCCGTATTGCCTTCCAACTGGCCCGTTGTGAAAGTGGTGCCTTTGGACAGGGCAATACTTAGCGCCCTGGCGCCTTCGGGGTTTTGAGCAACCCGTTGAAGCGACTGAACAATGCGTTGGTTGCCACCGGCGGCCTGGTTTAATCGGTCGGCGCTAATCTCGCCGGAGGCGTTACCGGCTGGATTATTGGGCTGACCCGGATTAACGGCTCCCGGAGGATTTTGCCCTGGCTGATCGCCAGGATTCGGGCCGCGACGCCCCCTGAATCGTTGAGTCACTATAAAATTCGTTCTTGGATCTAATCCGCCTTGCGGAATATCCTGCGGAGCCCCTGGCTGCCCTGCTCCCCCGCCCCGCGTACGTTGGCCCGAGCCGCCCTGAGGCGCGCCGTTTACCTGAGTCGGAGGATTCCCGGCCGACTGCGGATTATTCTGCAGCGCTCTGCGGGGAGGCTGAAAAGCAGCCGACGGGCGCGTTGAGACGGGACTTGCCATGCGAACTACTCCTTTCAGGACAAACAGACATTGAAAGCGTTTCAGTGATTGCTATGCGTGGTTTCTATGCGTAAATGGGGGATCGAACACAGAACGAAAGCGTATGTACAAAAATAAAAACAATCAATTTTGAAAAATTGCCTATCCGCTTACCATCACCGCAAACCAATGGAGGGCAAGTGCCTTGCTCTCTCCTGCGCTTGGGTTTAAGCTCACCCCGATGGCCAGACATTCCTGGAAGGAAGCCCCATAAATCGTCTTGAGTGATGCAACCCTTCCCCAACAGACCAAACTTCCATTCCCCACCAGATGACAAAACCGCTGTGCCCGTTGACGAGCCTGCAACGCCCGGAGAGCCTGAATGTGATATGGTATTGGTATGCAACCTCACACTGCTTCTCAATCAACCACGACCGGCTGGAACTTTGATAACAGCTATGCCCGCTTGCCGCAGCCGTTCTATTCAATTCAGAATCCAACGCCGGTAAAAACGCCCGGCATGGCTATTTTTAACAGAGCTTTCGCCCAGTCCATCGGATTAGACACCGACACGCTGGCAGGGCCGGAAGGCGCCCTGTTCTTTGGCGGCAACCAGCTTCCGCCGGGAGCCGCTCCCATTGCCCAAGCTTATGCGGGGCATCAATTCGGTCACTTCACCATGCTGGGAGACGGCCGGGCAATCCTGCTGGGCGAGCACCTCGCGCCGGATGGGACACGCTTTGACATTCAACTAAAAGGTTCCGGCCAAACCCCGTTTTCCCGGCGAGGAGACGGTCGCGCCGCCCTTGGCCCCATGCTCCGGGAATATATAATCAGTGAAGCGATGGCTGCGCTTGGCATCCCCACAACCCGAAGCCTGGCAGTCGTTACCACGGGCGAGCCGGTGTTTCGGGACACGCCATTGCCCGGCGCCATTCTGACGCGAGTGGCATCCAGTCATATTCGGGTCGGTACGTTCGAATTTGCGGCCAATTTCAGCAAGCCGGAGGAACTTCGGGCGCTGGCCGATTATACGCTGGCGCGCCATTACCCGGAAGCCCGACAGGCGGATAACCCCTACCTGGAACTACTGCGCTCCGTGATGACGCGACAGGCCTCCCTGGTGGCAAAATGGCAATGCGTGGGATTCATTCATGGGGTCATGAATACGGATAATATGGCATTGAGCGGGGAAACCATCGATTATGGCCCCTGCGCGTTTATGGATCACTATGATCCGGCCACGGTCTTCAGTTCTATTGATCGGCAAGGCCGGTATGCCTACAGCAATCAACCGCCCATCGCCCAATGGAACCTGGCTCGCTTTGCAGAGGCTTTGCTTCCCCTGCTCGATCCGGATCCCGAAACGGCTATTCATTTGGCACAAGAAGCAATCAGCGAATTTCCGGCCCTGTTTCAAGGGTACTGGCTGTCCGGCATGCGCGCCAAGCTGGGCCTGTTTAACGAAGAGGCTGAAGATATCACGCTGATTCAGGATTTATTAACCCTTATGCATCAGCAGCAGGCTGATTTCACTCGAACGTTCCGCCGACTGCTGTCCTCGGGTACATTAGCGCAGGAACCGTTTTTTGCAGATGCCGCATTTACCGACTGGCATGCCCAATGGCAAGCCCGCTTAAACCGACAGCCTGAATCGTTTCATGAGTCAGAGGCATTCATGCGCGCCCATAACCCGTCAGTCATTCCTCGTAATTATCGCGTGGAAGAGGCATTGGAAGCGGCCGTTACCCAAGGCAACCTGAAGGTGATGGAGATGCTTCTGGAAGCGTTAAAAGACCCCTACGCCGATATACCGGCGCATGAGGAGTACCGGCTACCGCCTCCGCCCAGCGAGTATCCGTATCAAACCTTCTGCGGCACCTGATGAGGCATAATGGCTGGCAGGAATGAGATAGATTACTCTATCTGCCAAGCAAACAGCGTTAAATGTTGAACGGAAAAGCCATGAAAAATCTGGAAGTCAGCATTGATATTGAGGCGCCCCCGGATAGCGTATGGCAAGTCTTAACGGATTTTGCGCAGTATCCGGCGTGGAACCCGTTTATTGTCTCGCTGACGGGTATCGCAGCACCAGGCGAAACGCTTCAGGAAATCGTCCGGCAGCCCGACGGTAAACAACTGCAATTTACCAGCCGCATTGTAATTTATGAGCCGGCAAAGCATTTGGCATGGGACGGTTATTTTGGCGCGCCGTTTCTGTTTATGGGCCGACACGAATTTATTTTGGAATCAGCCCCATTCGGCACCCGTTTTACTCAGCGGGAACGGTTTACCGGACTCATGCTGCCCTTCTTGAATATAGACAGCGTGTTGCCCGGCTACCGACACATGAATGACGCCTTAAAAAAGCGCGTCGAATCGCTATCAGGTTAAAGGGTTTCAAGCTAGGTGCCACCGCCCCGAAAATGCTCCTGAATTTCCGGATAACCGGATGCATCCGGTGTGCTGGCCAGAATGGCATCCACAGTTCTCTCCCCGGACGATTTTGCCGCTTGTCCTTTTTGCTGTTGGCGATTTTTTTCCGCTTGCAGAAGTTCATTCATATACTGATTCGGGTCTGTAATACCGGCCTGCTCAAAATAAGCGGCCACGTCATCGTCTACGATAACGGTGAAGGTATAAGAGCCCAGTTGCTCTTCATTGGTGGTTTCCCGTTGCATGCCTGCCATCGTTCACCCCTCTTGATCAACTCCTAACCGGCGGCGTGGGTATTTTCATCCGCATACAGCTCAAGGGTTTGCAACACATCATCCTGTTGCAGTTTCGCCTTGATCGCCGGATCAACCGTAATACCCTTTCGCATCATATCCTCATGAATCAGCTTGTTAATCAGGGCGCTTGTATCAACCAGACCCGGCTGTTCATTGATAAAACGGGCCATCTCCTCGTCTACGGTCAGGGTCAGTGTCGTACGCATACCGGCTCCTCCGTGGAATCCTGATGATGTTTAAGCGTATCAAAGCTCCATTCGGATTTGTACCCGCCAGAAGGCTAGCTTTAGAGTCAGGAGAACTAATGCATCAGCGAATGAATCCCCATGCTGCTATTTATCAATTGCGGCGCGCGAGTGAAACAAATAACATTCCAGAGTCACCAGACATTCAGTGCGCCGCAACGCTGCTAAGATCCGGCTTGCAGCAACCGGTTGAGCGTTTGATCGAACGTATTGGCAAACGCTCGTTTTTCTTTATCGCCAAAGGGTTTGGGGCCACCGGTCACTAAACCCGCATCCCGCATTTCCTGTAGAAAATTCCGATGCGAGAGTTTCTCTGCCATATTATTCGGAGTAAACAATACCCCATGCGGACTCATCACCACGGCTTCCCGGCTCACCAGCTCAGCCGCCAGGGGAATATCCTGACTTACAATTAAATCACCGGCCTGGGCGTGTTCAACAATATATTGGTCCACCCGATCCGGCCCTAATGGAACCTGGACATTTTCCAGCCAGACAGACTGCGGCAGTATGATAATTTTATTCGCCACAAAAATGGTTTTTACTTCGCGCTTCAGGGCAGCACGGATGATAATTTCTTTAATTGCCCCTGGGCAAGCATCCGCATCAATCCATAACTGCATCCGTATGACTCCTGCAAATTCCCAATAAATTCTTTTAAGCGGTTTAAAGCGTTGCGACCATTACTCAACGAAATGACTGCCAAAGCAGAAGTCCGACTGTTGTTTTGATTTCGGCAAACAGGCGGTTTCAACAGCAGTAGCTTAGCCAGTCAATTGCGGTAGAGCAGAATAGAAATAGTACACCATAAATCCGGCCCTGACTGTTATCGAAGTTAGAACAAATAAATGGCAATCATTTTTTTCAAAATGATTGCCATTCGGTTTGGAGAGATAAATAGATTACGTACGGTGCAAAGATACAGTTAGGATAATCAGGTTTGTTTGCGAGTTAGGGAGGTTTTTCAAATAAATTATCAGCAGTTCGTACCATTAATAGCCAGCTCCTCCTGCCGAGGTTCCTGCGGCAGCTGCTACCGGCTTGGCAGCATCCGTTGCGGCACCAATTGCCGGCGTTGCAGCCGCTACCGCGGGTGCAGTTGCTGGGGGTTTCAAGCTATTGGTAAAAACACTGTTTGCACCTATCTGGCCATACAGCATTGTCATCAGGGAGCTCAGCATCTGGGTTATCATTGCCATCATGCTAGCAGGATTATAGGCTGCTGCCGTGGGTGCCGCTAACGGCGAACCGGCTGCTGCAGCGCTTATTCCGGGTAATCCCGCATAGGCCGCAGGATTTGCCGCTGCTGCTGCAGGTGTTGCCGCACCCGCTGTGGGAGTGGCTGCACTTTTTTGGGCATTGGCAACCGCACTATTGGGAGCGATTCCAACGGTGCCATTGCTGCCACCGCCATTAGCTCCGCCGGCACCACCACCGCCGCCACCGCCGCCGCCTCCGGCACCACCAGCG
>JAJQJM010000063.1 GCA_021323475.1 Vampirovibrio sp. | reverse complement strand
CCTATAATGGAATCAGCAAGGAATGGTCCGTCGTATGCCTGAGGAAGCCGCACTGAAAGCAAACAAAGCGTTTGCTGGCCTGAAACATTTGTTTCGAGCGCTTAGCAGCCGTAATTTCCGGCTGTTTATTTCCGGGCAAGTCATCTCCCTGCTGGGAACCTGGATGCAACAAATGGCCATGAGCTGGATGGTTTACCGATTAACGCATTCGGCCTTCATGCTGGGACTGGTGGCCTTCCTCAGTCAGGCGCCCGGCTTCTTTATCGCCCCAATGGCAGGCGTCATGGCCGACCGGGTTAACCGGCACAAGCTCCTGATCATCACGCAAACGCTGGCGATGGCCCAGGCGTTCGCGTTAGCGTACCTGTCTCTTTCCGGGCGCATCGAAGTTTGGCACGTGCTGTATTTGAGTGTATTCATGGGCGTGATTACAGGCATTGACACGCCGGTCCGGCAATCCTTCGTAGTGGACATGCTGGACAAGCCGGAAAACCTGAGCAACGCCATTTCACTAAACTCCTCGGTATTTAACGGCACCCGACTGATTGGCCCCGCCATCGCAGGCATTATGATTGCAACGGTGGGGGAAGGCTGGTGCTTTTTCCTGAACGGCACCAGCTATATCGCGGTCATTCTGGCCTTGCTCAGCATGCGGTTAACACCGAAACCCGTCGTTCAGCATACCCGCAGTTACCTGGAAAGCGTTCGGGAGGGATTTTCCTACGCCTACCATTTCCCGGCCATGCGGGCCATTCTGCTGCTGGTGGCGCTGGTCAGCCTGGCAGGGCTCCCGTATTCCGTACTGGTTCCGGTGTATGCCCGTGACATTTTGCATGGCGACGCGCAAACTCTGGGCTACCTGATGGGTTCCGTCGGCGCCGGCGCATTAACCGGGGCCTTCTATCTGGCCTCCCGCTCCAACGTATTGGGGCTGGGTCGGCTGATTCCGATTGCGGCCGGCCTGTTTGGGATTACGTTGGTCGGGTTCGCGTTTTCGCATACCTTGTGGCTTTCCATGGGCCTGATTTACCTGCTGGGTTTATGCATGATGATGCAACTGGCCTCCAGTAATATCCTGCTGCAAACCCTGGCGGACGAACCCATGCGGGGCCGGATCATGAGTTTGTATACCATGGCATTTCTGGGAATGACGCCGTTCGGCAGCCTGATGATTGGCTCTATGGCCACTCATATTGGCGTTTCCACCACGTTGGCAATTGGAGGATGCACCTGTATTGCGGGTGCTGTCCTGTTTTCCAGCCGATTAAGCCCTTTACGCAAAACCGTTTTGCCAACATACGCGCAACGGGGCATCCTGCAGGAAACGCTCCCTCAGCAGGAAGTCGCCAAAATCCGTTGAATAACCGCTCGCAAAAGAAAAAGGCTGCGGGGTCAGTCACAGCCTCTATAAGTTGGTTAAAGTGTTTGCAGTGTTCGCGTAGGATTTAAATAGATAGAAGGTGAATCTTTGATTATTTGGGTTGTTTATCAGCGGATTTACGTTCCGCCCGTTTCGCCATATGCTTGGCTTTGCATTCCTGTTTCAGGGTTTCCCAGCGTTTTTGCTGTTCAGGCGTTAAAATTCCTTGCATGGAGGCTTGCCGTTTAACGCGCAGCGCCTTGCCCTCTTCTTTTAACTGTTCCCGAAGCTGCTTGCGTTGGGCGTCGTTGGCAGGGTCTTTTCCAAGCTGCCGAAGTTGCTGATGCTTGGCCTTCATGCTCTCAATAGCAGCGGCGTTCTGCTCACGGAACGCTTTATGGGATTCCTGAAGTTTGGTCTTTTGAGCTTCGCTCAAGCCCAGTTGCTTCATAGCGCCGCAACCTTTATGTTTGCCGCCATGCTTACCATGGTGCTTCCCGCCCCAGGCATGCTCCTGCTTGGTGTTGGCGGCGGGAGACTGGGCTGCGTCTTCGGCGAATGCAACAGACAATCCACCGGCGGCCACCACGGCAAAGCCCAATGCTAATGCTTGTATACGATGATTTAACTTCACTATGGAAACTCCCATCTTCAGACGTTTAATGACAGGCTCTCAGCGGAGCGTTGTATGTTCTATACGATGGAGAGCGTGAAGAAGTTTCAAAAAAAATTTATTTTTTCCGTAACCGCAAAACGACTGAAACTGAAGGGATATTACGCTTCTGAGGAAGCATGATCGCTCATTTTCTGGCGGCATAGCCAGTAAAAATACGCTTTTCCCTTCAGGGAACGAGGATTACAAACAATCAGATCGTGGCATGCTTCCTGTCGGTTGGCGCTTTGCACTTTATAGAAGTAATCTCCAGCCCCCATGTGGAACTGGGTAACACCTTGAGCAGCCAATTGCTCCAGCCGCAGGTACAATCCGATAATTCCGGGCACGTATTCGTTATGCAGACCAGTATTCACCGTCAGCAGCCAATAGAAGGAGCTTCCGGCTAAAATACCGACGCTTAAGTTCACGGTCTCGCCGCCCATTACAAGGCGCTCCAATACCAACTGACCGGACTGATGCAGCGTCTTGGCCCAGCCCACAATAAAATTCCGCTCCTCGGCATCGTTAAAGTAGCTACGCCCCGCTTTTGCATCCCAATAAGTAATGTGATGAAGAAACAACTCGGAAAAGAACGCGTCAATGTCCGCCGCATTCGTGCAAGGCACCAGTTGCGGATTCAACGCCTGTCCGCGGCGGGTCTTTTTCTTCAGGCTTTTACGGCTGTTATGGCTTAAGCCTTGTAAATACCCTTCAAACCCATCGCTCATATCCACCACATATTGCACCGGCGCCGGCCGTTGCAGCATGGGATAGCCTTTTTGCTGCAAGCGCTCAAATGCCTGATAGTGCCGTCTGGATTCCGTCCAGCACATGCGGAAATAATCCCAGCCACTGGTGTGGGCAAGCTCTTCCAGTTCATCCACCCGCTCCGGCGTTAAATCCTGGTTCCAGGCATTGTTCCAGCCTGCAATCCGGGCTTCCCGCAATTTAACCATGCCTTTTAAAATCGGCTTTCGGACAATTAATAAATCATCGCTTTTCACTGGAATATCGAACTTGGATGCCAGAAACTGCCACCAACACTGGTGAAAAACCGGCGTTTCATACGGGAACTCATCCACGTTTAATGGGGAAGTAGTCGTTAATTCCAGTTCAGCGATACTCATTCAACAGCTTTTCCTGTCATTTTCTTCAGAAGAATATCAATGTTCCAAATGGCCTGACTAACAGGATTGCGAAAAATCCGCATATTCCATAATGGCTTTTTCTCCTGGGTCCACATTTTTTTATAGGGCTCATCCCCCCGCCCGAACTCAAACTCAACGCCACCGCGACGGATGGTATCGAACACCAGTTTGTCCATATGGATGGTTCCGGGGCTATAGCCTTTAAATCCCTGGTTGAAGTGCGTAATATGGCTCAGGTATCCGTTGCCTTGCCAGAAGCCCAGGTGATAACTCAGCTGATAATCGTCCATTTTCAATACGGAAAACAAAAGCCGCGGCTCGGATTCAACGACCTGCTGCTGGGAGTATGCCAGCATATCCTTGTAAAACTGAAACAGATTGGGGAAACGCTGGAAGTCGCTTTTGAAGCCTTTTTCCGCCCAGTATTTAATATGCCCTGCAAAGAAGCGGGTTAAAATCGCATCACTGGCCTCTGTTGCGGGCTGAAACTCCAATCTCAACGGATTGCCGAAATCCTTTGCAAAGCGGTTGCAATGCCGATTGACCTCCAGCCGGGTCTTCTTGCGACGGGTCGGTTCATACTCTGCTTCAGTCGCCGGTAATCGCAAATAGGGAATCGGCGTCGTTTCCTGAATCACCTGCGCCGGTTCCGCCTTGCCGAGCGAGTGGCAAAAACGCTCCAGCAGGTCATGCTCCAGGGTATACATTAGATCCAATACATCCCACTTGGCCTTTTGTAAGGTTCGAGCCACCACATCCATCACCACCTGACGATCTGCGCCCGGCAAAATGGCAAAAGTCATCCAATCAAATACCGTGGGGTGTGTGCCGATAAATTGCACGTGGCGCAGCATACGGTGGGTCAGGCCGGTTTTGCTGGTGCTGATTTTCAACGGCGCCGCGCCAACCCAACGGCCTTCATCGTCCTTAACAATAACAATAAAAAGCTGCTCCGGCTGAAAATGTCGCAGCCAGGTCATTAGCCAGCCATGAAACATGCACAGGTTATGCACTCCGGCCTGCTTCAGGAAGTCATTCCAAACATCCCGCATGGCATCGAACCGTTCTACGGAACTAATTACCAACGCCTGATACGGAAGCTTGGGCATTACGCTTTTAGCGGACGCCGCACTGGCAGATGAAGGTTTATCAAGAAGTTCTATTGTCATGACGATACAGCGACCTTTTGCAAACGATGACCGGGGTTCTGCAAAGAACGGTTCATACGATTCCTGAGCTGCCAGCGGATTTTAACCAGCAGGCTGTCCAGCCCGGACGGCAAGAACGAACGGATTAACAAGGGTCCGCATTGCCGTAAAAAATCTTTCAAGTGAACATTCGGATCGGCCAATGCCTTTAAGGCCAATTGCCTGCCAATGCCAGGCTGATGGTTCAGCAGCCGTTCCCGTGCCAGATAGCGGTAACAGGCCACATAGGCCTGGGATTTATACTGGCGCGCCTCCACTGGAATATCAGCCTCATGGAACATCCAGTCCATAATTTTCAGGCAGCTGTCCAGCAATCGTTGGCAATGCTCCGGCGCTTTGGTCAGGCTGGCGGAATGGATGCGATATTTGTAAACATAGTCGCTCAGGCAGGCCACGCCGTTATAATGATGCAAAAACATGCGCACGTAAAACTCGTAATCTTCCGGCCCGCATAAATCCTCGTTAAAGTAGCCGATTGCCTGCAAATCGGCATGTCGCAGCATTAAGGCGGGCAGCATGTTGCTGATTTTGCTGGTCACAATCTGCTCCCAACTGTGGCCGTAATAGGGCGGCAGTTCATAGGGAGGATCATGCGGACTTTCCCGATGAGCGCGGGGAATCAGATTCACGGCTTGCGCCAACGGCGTTTCATGCTCATCCATGCTGAAAGCGAACCCGTATACGGCAAACAGGCTGCTGTCGGTCAGTAACGGGCGGGACAGCTTTTCCAGCGTGTCTGGAAAATACAAATCATCCGAATCCAGAAAGGCGATGAACTCCCCAGTGGCCATTCTCAAGCCGGTATTACGAACGCCGGCGGGATGGCCGATTCTGGAAGCGCGATGGTATCGAATCCGGGCATCGGGATACATGGACACCAAGGCCTCGGTATTGTCCGTAGAGGCGTCATCCACGATAATCAGTTCCCAGTGGGGGTAGGTTTGGGCCAGTACGGATTCAATGGCCCGGCCGATGAAGCGCTCGGCATTGTAGGTGGGCATAATCACGGAAACCAGGGGAAGTGGTATTTGTGAAGCAGGTGTTTGTGGCAAATCAGATTGGGTCATCAGGCATTATCCGCGCGTAATTTTCGTTTTAACTTCATCTGTATGGGCTGAAACAGTCGGTTGGAAATGATTTGTTTGAACAGTTGACTTTCCACAGGGCTGGCCGTTAACCCGAACCAAAGCCCAAGCCCGATTACGGCAGCGCTGGCGGATATCAGGCAGATGGGCAACAGCTTAACGGCGCTCAGGGCCACAATCGGCTTCCAGGCCAGCACCCATAACAGAGAAACCAGCAGGGGGACAACAATTGCCCCATGCACCGAGCGCATATATTGTAGGAATGAAATCCGAAGCGCCTGACAGGTTGTACGAATCAGGCTGGCCTGATGCTGGATGATTTGTGGAATCATGGTGCCCAAGGCGACTCCGACAATGCCCATATAGTGAACCAGAATCAGGCTGAGGATTAAATTAGCCAATGCGGCAATCATGCTGGAGACGGTTAGAAACCGCTGCCGTCCCCAGGTGAACAGCCAGGTATTGGCAGGCATTTGAAGCACTCCGCTTAAAACGCAGGGCACCGCCACGGCCAATACCGGCAAGGTATTCTCCACCGGAATTTTTCCGGCGGAAAACATACCGAACAACTCTTGGTAGTAGGACACAATCAACATCAGCAGCAAACAGGCCACCATGTTGAGAAAGCTGCTCATACGCAGAAAGAGCTGACGGGTCTCTTTCACCTGGTTTGAAACGGCCATTTTGGAGAATAACGGAAAGATTCCTTCACACAGCTTAAGGCATACCTGAATGGTGATGCCCAGAAAACGAAACACGATCTCATAAATCCCCACCGCGCTGATGGGCAGAAAGCTGGCGATGATGATATCGTCGATTTTGTGGGAAATGATAATGCTGAAATTAATCATCATGGCATGTCCACTCAGACCGGCCACTTTTTTAAGCACCTGCCAGTCAAAGGGCATTTGCGGTTTAAACGCATAAGGCTCCAGGCGCATGGTTTGCCACATCATCAGGCCCAGCCGCACCAGGGCACCCAGCAACCGCACGGCCAACACACCGGGCAGCCCATAACCCATTACCAGTAAAATCAGCGCACCCAGATTGGCGATTAAATAATAGAGCGTATCCGCCACATTGGTCCATTGGTGAGAGCAATGCGCCAGCAGCACCGAACGGGAATAACAACTGTAAAGCGTAATGGCGGCTTCCAGCAGAATCAGCAGGAAACACACCGGGGCGACTGATTGCAATCCCTGGGTTACGTGAAACTGATGCGAGAAGCCGGGCAGAATCAATAAGCCTCCCAATGCAAACACAATGGCCAATATGCTGAACCAGGAATGCCCCACTTTCAGATACGCCCGGCGTTTTTGAGCATCGGTATCCTCTCCGCCCAGCAGGGCAACCAGGGCGCTGGTGCCGCCCAGGTCCAGCAAACTGGACACTTCCAGAATAGCGATTAATAAAATATACAACCCAAAGGCATCCAGCCCCAGCTTGGCAATGATTACCGGAATCACCACGATGTTCAGGCCGGTTTTAATCACCACGCTGCCCGCGCCGCTGAGCATGCCCAACAGGTTCCGCTTCCATACGCTCATTGCAGATACTCCAGCAACGCCTGACGAGGATCTGAGTTCAGGGCATCCTGCTGTTCACGCCAGTTGACGCAATACAAAGCAGTCGCCAGCGACCAGAACAGCAGGGGCGCATCAAACATATAAGACATTTCATCGAAAGCGCACACAAACAGAAAATACATGACCAACCCCAGCATCATGGAATGCTCGGTCCTCAGCGCGGGATGCACCGCCGCCGCCCAGCCCTTCAATGCGCTCATTACCATTGAGGCTGCCGCTACAAACATCAGGTAGCCCATCACACCCAAATCGTAAATCAGCGCGATGTAAGCATTATGCACCATCATCAGCGGCTGGGCGTTCTTGGCATCGTTAAAGGTCAGGTGGAATACCGTGTCGTTGGCGGCGGTAAAGCCATGGCCAAACCAGATGGTAAGCGGATTTATTCCCGCTATCAGATCCTGCCAGATCATGGTCCGCCAGGTCAGGCTCTGGGTTTGATCAATCCGGGATTCCAGCAAGCCAAAAAAGCTTTGTCCGGATAGCGCTTCAAATAAAAACAGGCCCACCGGAAACAAAATCGCCAACCCCAGCAGAATTTGCAAAAAGCCCCTGCGAACGGCCGGCACCGCCAAATTCATCAGGAATACCACGCCGCCGCACAGGGCGAAAACCCCCAGCGCCGTTTTAGACAAGCCCAACAGAAAGGCCACAAAATTAATCACAATACCGCCAAACAACAACCAGGCCGGCATCCGCGATTTTCGCTCGCCCTGGTAATAGCAGAACAACCCCAGCAAATACACCATTAACACACCCATATGGTGCGCAAACGGGTTCGGGTGAGTGAAGATACCGATGGCGCGGGTAAAACCGTCCAGCATCTGATTAAACAGGCCGAACGGATAACCCAGGATCGTCAACAGCGATTCCCCGGCGCTCACGAATAAGAGCGCCTTGTTCATCGTATCGAACAGTCCCCGGTAATCCCTGGTCTTCAAAAATGCCGTCGCGCTGACCGTAATGCCCATCAGGCAATAAAAGTAAGCGATTAACTGCACCATGCTGACGGAACCTTCCGACAATGCCTCCTCTCCGCCGCTCAGGCGCGGATCCACGGCATTGGCATTGTAAAACAGAAAATACAGCACCAGCCAACCGAAAAACAGCAGATAATATTTCAACCAGGGAAGCGTAGATATCAGCAGCCGCGCATGCTTTACGGTAATCCACAGCGAAGGGACAGCCAGGGCCAATATCAGCAGCGGCCGCAAGTGGATATTGAGGCCCGCCTCCATTAAAAACGCGTTAAAAAACGCGACCAGCGGCCAAGCCAGTACGATAAACGCCATCAGTAACTGCGGCCTGGGCAATACAAAGCGGAAGTAACTCCAATACATCACGCCGCCAATGATAGCCCCGCACAGTAGAATCAGCTTTTTGACATTTAACAGTTCGGAAACGGCGGTAATACCCAGTTCCGGCAATAGCCAGTAACCCAGCACCGGCAACAGCAGCCCCAGCAATACACCCCACATCGGCCCAAACCGCTTGAAGTCAAGGGCAGAGAGCCCAGATCCGACAAAAACCGGTACAGAATGATTTGTATATACCTCAGATGCGCGTGTCACGGCGTTATGCGGTCCTGTTTCGGCGTTCGTGTCTCAGTACCGGCCAACTCACCGGCGTTTTTCCAGGGTCTGCATCATGCGGGCCAAGGATCCGGGCAAGTCCTGCTGTTTGGCGGCACGGGAACCCAACCCGAAATAGCGCTCCGGCTGACGGGAGGGCTTACGACCAAGCAGTCCAGCCAGCAGCGGTTGCCGTGGCGCCTTATAGGAATCTTCCCGCATAAAGCCGGGAATAGGGGAGTTCAACGGCTCCAATGTCTCGTCCTGTTCATCCGGCCAATGATTTTCTTGGCTGTCATCCCGATGGACAATCGGCTCCAGCGGTACCACATCCTGCATCAGGTCATCATCCGCGGAAAGCAACTGCTTTCTGGGAATCAACGTATAAGGCTGACCAGCATCGTCCGACTCGTCAACCTGCCCATCCAGCAGGAACGCCGGAATCCCGCGCCGTTTGCGAGGCAGGGGCATCTCCTTAGCCTGGGCGTCATAAAGTTCGCTCGCTTCAGAATAAACCGGCCCGGCCTCAGTCATATCGGGCATCTGCGGACCCGCATAGGTAACGGGCGTAATCACTGCAGCGTGTGGCTGAGTCGGCTCCGTTGCCGTGGGCACTTCCGAACTCGGCAGACTAGCATGCAGCACCGGGATACTGTCGGATACGGCGGTTTGCCTGGGTTGACGCGCCTGCAGCGCCGCCAAAATTGTCGGATCGATGGGCACGGCCGCTCTCACGGTTTTCGTCGGCCGAGGAGGCTCAGCGGGTGGCAATAAATCCAGCTCGTCATAACCGGGCACTTCGACGGATACAGGCTCAACGGCCACCGGAATATGCTCCGGCCCCTCCGGTAACTGCGCAATTTGAGCCCTCAGCGGGGTGGGTTGCGTTACACCGGACACGATTGGCAATGGACGGATCAAATCTTCGCGAAACGGGACGGAATCGCTTTCCCGGTTCGGCAGGGTGCGGGCCTGTTGAGTAATGGGCCCGGCCACCGGCATCAGCGTGTCGAACAAAGAGCCGATCACAGGGGGCGTCACGCGCTCTTCCGCAATATCCGGCGTCAAAAAGGAGGAAGCAGACTGCATCTGAACCGCCGCCGGCGCGTTCACGTCCAGTTCCGGCACCGCATTATGGGAGATTGAGGCTGCCGGGTTCTCAACCTGACGGGTGCCCAAACCAGCTTCTTCATCCACCGGCGCCAGCCAATCAGGCAAAGTGTAGCGATTGCCGGACACAAATTGCTCCTTGGCAAAAGCGGTTGCCACGCCTACCCCAAGGCCCAGCATCACACTCAGGACCAACAGATGGCTGCGGCTGGGAAATTGGGGCTTCTCCGGCAAGCGGGGCGCATCCACGACAAACACGTTACTGAGTGTCTGCTCTTCTTTCAGCTTGCCTTCCAGCACTTTCTCGCGCAACTGATCCAGCGCCGCGCTCAGGGATGCTTCCTTCTGCTCGATATTGGCAAGGCCCTTCGCCATATCCGGGAAGGTCTTGATATCTCGATCAATCTGGTACAGGCGGTTGCGAATGACAGAGGCCTGCGAGCGCAAATCCTGGGCTTCGCCCTGAGCCTGAAGCATATGGGTAATCAGCGTATTACGGGTGCCGTCGGCAACCACGCCATCCTCAAAACTCGCCGTCTGACGGCCTATCGTGCGCAATTTTTCAGCCTCGATATTGGCTTTCACCTGATCGATCTGGGCCTGCACTTCACGCACCTTGGGGTTTGTTTCAGTCAGCGAGGAATTCATCAGGGAATATTGCTGCTGCAACCGGTACAGCTCATCCTGCAGCTTGGACATGGAACTATTCTGCCCAATGGCTGAGGCCTTTAGCGCTTTGCCGGCATCCATGCCCAGCAGTTGCTGGTAACGGCGCGCCATATTTTCTTTCCCCAGCGCCTGGGATTCCAGTTGGCTCAGCTTATTGGTCAACTCCATGCGGCTTCCGGCCAAGTCATCGCCTTCCCGCTTCAGGCTAACCGTACGCTCAGTACTTTGGTAGTCGCTTTTCTGGCTGCGAATCGCCGCCAATTGCTGTTCAATCTCAACCACCTGTTTACCCAGGAATTTGGTTCGAGTGATTTGCTCTTCCTTGTTCAGATCCCGGCTGGCGTCCTGAAACGCCTTAACCACCACCGTTAACGCCTCCTTGGCGATAACCGGGTTGCTCCACGAGAACTGGATCGCAATCAAGTCCGTACCCGGCTGGTTTTTGGCCTTAATAAACGCCGAACCATCCTGGTAGAAACCGTCCCAATCTTTCTTGGTTCTAATCTTGTTCTTTTTTAGTTCTTCCGGATGTTTGGCCCGAAAATAAGCCAGCAGGGCATCGCTGATGGCGCCGGACTTCAGAATGCCCATGGTGTTCAGTACCGGGTTGGAAGAGCTGGAGGATGTGGTTTGCAGCGCATAATACTGTTCCGGCTCAATATAGCGGCTGGTAATAGCCGAATCCTTGATAATCACGGTCGCCTTGGCGGCATAACCGGGCTTAAATACCAGAAAGGTATACACCAGCATCCAGAAAGTGACAAACAATCCCACGCCGGCAATCAGGCGGGCATTGCGGTTAAAAAAGCCCAGCAGGCTTTCCTGTGGCGAAGCGGGTGAAAAACTGGAGGGAGAACTTGAGAAGGAATAAGCCATCATCAATATCCTCTTTGGGCGGCTTGCGTTCGTAAATTCAAGGTGCGACGGCTGCCTGTACTATGGCACCAACAAACAGGGACGTCATTAGACAATCCGGCTATATTGCCGAGGCTCAGACAGCTCATCGAAAGCCTCTCCCTAAGACGGCCAGGCCAAAGAATGCGCTGGCGGTGCTGGTAAACGGAGACAGAATCTTGTTGGCGTTCTCCGCAAAACGACCGACTTTATAGGTCTTCAGCTCGGAGATATAAATCACGTCATTGGGGCGCAGCATAAAGTCATGCTTGTTGGGATCGATGAACAGGGTAGAGAATTTGTTCTCGGAAGTAAACCGACGCAGCGCAATCACTTTCCGGTTCGCGCCGTAATTAAATCCGCCGCTTTTAGCAATCGCGGAATTCAGGTAGGGCGTCGTGCCGTTTAATTCATACACGCCCGGTTGTTTAACATCTCCGATCACCCGGACCGGAAATACTTTCGGCCCTACCGCAGAGGTCAGCAACAATTTATAGGTGGCGTCATCCAGCGCCTGCTCCGGCAATTCCGGAATGTACACGGAATCCCCGTTTTGCAGAATCACATCTTCGGTGGTATCGCCCTGCTTCAGCAGGCTCCACAAATTTACCGTGCGGTACAAATCCCCGTCTCGTGTAATCGTCACGTTAGCTAAATCGGCGCTTAATTTAACCCCACCGGCGACAGCTAAAACGTTGGATAAGTGAAAATCCATCCGTGCACCTGCATTACCGGTATTTCCACTGTTATTGGCGCTCTTACCGTCTTGATCCGTAGAGCCGGTTAAATTGCCTGAATTCGCACCCGCCTGCAGCATGCCCGGACGCATGACCGCACCCGCCAGATAAACCGTAGGCGGCTTGCTTTCCGTAACGGTTAGGGTAATGCGGGGCTCGCGCACCAGTTCCCGAACCTGGCTTTCCAGCAGATAGGTTGCTTCCCGAATGGTTTTACCGGCCACCTGCAATTCACCCACCCCGTTGAAGGACGCATTGCCGTCCGGCCGCACCAGAATGGCGCCGCTGGACAAATCGGGCTGATTGTATACATTCACGCTGAGCGTGTCGCCCACGTTAATCCGGTAGGTACCCTCGGCAAACTGCAACTGTCCGGTCAGGCTTCCTGCCAAAGTATAAGAGGGCGGAAGGATGGCAACGATCAGCGAGGTCAAGATCGCAGCGATAATGCGATGAAGGCAAGGATATGAAAAACGGAAGAGGCGACTGGACATTCAAGCTACCTGCAAGTTACTGAATTGTGCGACTACTACAACGAAAAGAGGCAAGACATGGTGAGGGGATCATTCGATCTCAGTTAGTAAAGTCAGGGCAATATTAAAAGTTGCTTAGTCATCCTGTTTATTTTGAGAGCTTTATTTGTGGGCAATTTTGGAGGTGGTAAGTTTTTGAACAATAAAAGTAGGTGCCCAGGGTATTTTCAATTGTGACTCCCCCTCCATCCTCCATTTCAACCCAGCCTGATAGCGTCCGTACCTCACTGGAAGGCGTGACGGAGATGGCACCGGCAAACCGACCGACAGGGCCGGCCATGAAGGTGTTGTTTGTTTATCAGGATTATGGCGCGATGGGAGGCATTGAGCGTTACCTGTTGCAAACCGCATCCTGGCTTCGGGAGCGGGGCAATTATGAACCGGTGCTTGCCTGTACTGAGAACAGTCCGTTATATCAGCAACTAAAAGCCGCCGGTTTTACGGTTTATGGGCTACCGAACCATCCAATTTTTGCCAGTTCCATTTTAAGAACCCTGGATATGTTTACGTTATTCAGGCTGCATCGAATTTTACGCACGGAAAAACCGGGCATTGTACATGTCCATATAGGACTGGTGGAAAATCTGGTGTTCAAGGCCCTGGGTTTTCCGGTGGTGTACACATTTCATGGGTATAGCACGTTATATAGCCGCCAGGGGATTCAACCGCCCCTGAAACGCCTGTTTAAGGCCATGACCTGCCGACTCTTCCAAAAAACCGTCCGTGGTCTGGACGCTCTGGTGTTCGTGAGTCAAGCGGAACAACAACGCATGCAGACGGAAGGTTATTTGCCCCACGATCAAGCGGGCCAGATCCTTTACAACGGCTTACCGATTGAACAATGGCAGACTGAGGTGGCAGCGGCTAACCCGACTCTGGTTCGCCAGACTTTGGGATTGCCTGAGAACGCCCAGTGCATCAGTTTTATCAATCGGCTGGATGAGAATAAGAACCCGCTGCAATTTATCGAATTGGACCAGCGTCTGGAATCGGAAGCCAGCTTGATGAATGACAGCCCGTTGCACTTCCTGATTGCCGGGGACGGCCCTTTGGCACCTGAAATTATCCAAGCCTGCAACACACACCCAAACTTGCATTATTTGGGGTACCGCTCCGATGTCGCGCAGTTGTTAGCCATTACCGACTTACTGGTACATCCCGCCCGTCGGGAGGGATTCGGGCTGGGTCTGGTGGAAGCCATGGCCGCCGGGGTGCCGTGTATTGCTTATGCCAGCGGCGGCGCTCAGGAAATTCTGGATACGCCGGAGACCCGGCAATGCCTTGTGCCGGTTGACGATGCGGAAACCCTGTACCAAAGAACTCGCACGTTCCTGCAAATGACAGCCACCGAAAAACAACTTCTAAAAGCCGCATTACAGGCTCGTGCCCAAGATTTCGACCGGGAGCCGTTTATTCAAGGCTTGGAATCGATTTACCGGCAGGTTGCACCGAAAGTCTCCGTCATTTTACCCGTATATAACGGGGAGGCCATTGTGCGCCGCGCGGTGCAATCCGTCCTCAACCAAACCTATCAAAATTTAGAACTCATCGTGGTGGATGACAGTTCAAGCGACGGCACATTGGAACTGCTGTCCACCATTCAGGATGACCGCTTAATAGTGATTTCCCAAGCCAATCAGGGTGTGGCGGCAGCCCGAAATCATGGATTTTCCCATGCTACCGGCAATTACATTGCCTTTATTGATGCGGATGATGTCTGGCTAAAACGCAAGCTGGAAGCCGAATGGCAAACCATACGCCGAAACGGAAATCCGGTTTGTCTGGTCTACAGTTCCTATTACGCGGTGGATGAGCAGGATCGTCTGATTAACCTGCCCGGCATTTATCGTGACAATGGGGATTTATCTCAAGCCGTGCTGGAGCATGAGGGAATTTTTCTACCTAGTACGGCGCTGGTGCATCGCTCGGTGTTTCAGGCCGTGGGCGGTTTCAAACCAGCCTGTTATCACGAAGATCGGGTATTTTTTATTGAGGCTTGCCGTCAGTTCCCGGCCTACGCTACCGAGCAGCGTTTGGTGATGTACCGGCAAAGTTTATCGGGACGATGCCGCAGTGTATTGAAACATTACGAACAGGCCCTGGAAGCCGAACTATCCATTGTGGAAACACTGCGCCCGGTCCTTTCCAACGAGGAGATTGCCGTCCTGTCCATTCGACAGATGAGGAATTTGCTCTATCGCTTCCTGATGTACAATTACACTCCACAAGCTCAGCAGCTTTACCGGCGACTTCAGGCAGCGGAGAGCACCAGCGATTTGTTTGGCGGGAAAAAAGGACAATTGGCGTTGCTAAGCCTAAAAACCGGGATCAATTTTCTGGCTGGAGCGCGTTTATTATTCCAAAGCGTTACCAAACATCTACTGAATCCCTGGTGGCGCTGGACCTTCCACGCGAAAGCCGATCTCTCCGCCAAGCCGCTAAAACGGAGTTAACTAGTTAAAATTATGCTGATTTTCAATTTCCACCATGTTGAGAAAGAGATTCGCCACCCGGAGCGCAAGCATATTACCATTTCCCCACAGGGTTTAAGCCGGTTTATCCGCACCTTACGACTGATGGGCCTGCGCATCGTTTCCATGCAAGAGGTGCTGGAACGGGAAAACCCTGCCGAAAACAGCGCCAAAGAAGTGTTGCTGACTTTTGATGACGGCTACGTGAATAACCTGACGGAAGCCCTACCGGTATTGGAAGCCGAACAGTGTCCCGCCACCGTTTTTGTGTTGCCGGGTCGCTTTGCAGGCACCAACGAGTGGGATCAGGGCCATTTGCCGGAAGCAGCGCGTGATCAGCTCTTATCGGTGGAACAAATGAAAACGCTGGCCCAATCGCCTTGCATTACCTTGGGTAGCCACGGCATGCGCCACCGGGACATGACCACGCTGACGGAAGCGGACTTGCAGCATGAAATCCATGAATCACACCGCATCCTGAGTGAAACATTCCCGAATGCCTATTTACCGGTATTTGCCTACCCGTGGGGCACCTATTCCCAACCCGTGGTGGACGTTCTGAAAACCTCCCCCTACCGCTACGCCTTTACGGTGGAAACCGCCCAGTGGCAAACGGGCGCGAACCCGTATTTAGTACCCCGCTACTCCGCCTATTACCGGGACGGCAACCCTATTATCCTGCTGGCCAAACTGTGCCGCCACAACCTGTTGTTCGCCTAGATCCAGCCAGTCACGTTTCAGGCCCCGTCACTTAGACAATCCCTCCCCCTTCGGCTATAATCAGCCACAATCTTTCATTCAATCCAGCTTTTTTGTCACTCGCCCCAAACCGGAAGGTGTACCGCCGTGAACCCAGATACCTTAACTGCCCCCGAAGCGTCTCAGTCCCAAACGCAACCAAAAAAAATCGAAAAAATCGCCCTGCTTGATTGCGGCGCCCAGTATACCAAGGTGATCGATCGTCGTGTGCGCGAATTAAACGTGGACACCGAAATTTTTCCGGTAGATATTAACGCGAACGAATTGAAAAAAGACTTTGCCGGCATCATCCTGTCCGGCGGCCCCAACAGCGTGTATGAGGCCGGTGCCCCCCAATGCGATCCCGGTATTTTTGAATTGGGCATTCCGGTACTGGGCATTTGCTACGGCATGCAGTTGATGAACCGGACATTTGGCGGCACAGTATTACCCTCTCCCACCAAGGAATACGGCGAGACTGAAATTACGGTGGAACCGGGCTGCTTACTGTTTGACGGATTAACCGCCGACCAGCATGTGCTGATGAGCCACGGCGACAGCGTGGGCGAACCGGCTCCCGGTTTTCGAGTGGTAGGCAAATCGGTATCCACCCATCATCATGAAGTGGTGGCCGCCATCCAGAACAGCGATGCCCGTCTGTACGGGGTGCAATTCCACCCGGAAGTGGAACTGAGCGTCAACGGCGGCAAAATGCTGGAGAATTTCCTCTATAAAATCTGCGGCCTGAGCGGCAGCCATGTGCTGGGCGATCGGCTGGAAGAATCGCTGGAAGCCATTCGGCAGCAAGTGGGCGATAAGAACGTATTCGTCCTGGTCAGCGGCGGCGTGGATTCCAGCGTGACGGCGGCGTTACTGGTCAAAGCCCTGAAGCCGGAACAGGTCTTCGCGGTCCATATCGATTCCGGCATGATGCGCCACCAGGAAAGCGATCTGGTATGCGAGGCCCTGAAAGCCATTGGGTTGAAGCATATGGAACGGGTGGACGCTGAAGAAACCTTCCTGAACGCCACCACGGAAATCGACGGCAAAGTAGTCGGCCCGCTGTGCAAAATACACGATCCTGAAGCCAAGCGCCGCATCATCGGCGATGTGTTCTACCACTTGGTAACGGACGCTATTCGCCGCAGCGGTTTAAACCTGAATGAAACCTTTATTGCCCAGGGCACCTTGCGTCCCGACTTGATTGAAAGCGGCAACCGGGACATCAGCAGCCAGGCGCATACCATTAAAACCCACCATAACGATGTGCCCCTGATTCAGGAACAGCGCAAAAAAGGACTGATTATTGAACCCAACCGCGACTGGCACAAGGACGAAGTCCGCAAGGTGGGTCGCATGCTGGGCCTGCCGGAAGAATTGGTAATGCGCCATCCATTCCCCGGTCCCGGCTTGGCGATTCGAGTCATTTGCGCCGAGCAGCCCTACCTGACCGAGAATTACTACGAGACAAACCACCAATTAAAAGCGCTGGCCGAAGAAGCCAATATGGAAGCCGTGTTGCTGCCGGTGCAAAGCGTTGGCGTCCAGGGAGACAGCCGCAGCTACCGTTATGTGGCCGCTCTCAAAGGCAATTTAAACCAGCTCACCTGGAGTGAAATCCGCACCCTGGCGCAAAAGATTCCCAACCGGCTGCATGCCGTCAACCGGGTGGCCTTGCTGCTGAACGACAAGCCCCTGCCGGAGTCGGTGCATCAGATTACCCCCACCCTGCTGAACCCGGTCAGCCTGGAAAAACTGCGGGTGCTGGACCACATCGTGACGGAAGGGTTCCGCAACGAAGGCTTGCATGACCAGATCAGCCAGCTTTTCACCGTACTTATCCCGGTAGATACCGTAAAAGATGCCTAACGGCCGCCCAAACACTCCGTGGTCATTCGCGCGGTCGTCACCAGCGATTACATGACCGCCCGTCCGGCATCCTTGTTGCAGGAAATTCCGCTGACATTTATCCGCAATCTGGCCGAGGAACTTTCGTCCCAGCCTAATGTAGACTTAGTGCTATATGACATCACCAGCAAGCCCCCGGCCACGGTGGAATGGGAATAATCGGCATTAACCAAGCATAAGCCGAGCATCCTCCTGGCCGGAACCCTAGTGGAGCCAGCCTGTGAACAAATGGATGAACGGTTCAACTTATAGATTTGGCGGATACATCGCATTAGGGCTGTTTTTCAGCCTGAGCCTGTTGAGTTCGATTCTAATACTATGCCCAAACCCGGTTGGGGCGGAATCAACCGCCTCTCAGCGCAAGTCTGAAAAGCCTGTCGTGCATTTCCCGGAATCATTGAATGGCGAGCTTTCAACCAGCCAGGAAGCCCGGCAGCAGGACACCCATATTCAGCCGGTAGGCTTCAAGCCTTACACGCTTCCGGCAACCGAAACACAGGGCCGACTGCTGGAATCCGCAGTGAGCCATTATAACCGGGCCGGTTATTACGCCAGCCAGAACCGGCTGAATGAAGCGATCGACGAATATCGCAAGGCATTGAACCTGAATCCGGGCTTCGCGGATGCCTACGTAGGGCTATCGACAGTCTCTATGCGCAAAAACGATTGGGAAACAGTGATCAACCTCGCCCAAAAAGCGCTCAACATGAAAGCCGGGTTTATGGATTCCGCCAATGTGACCCAGGCCCAATTCAACCTGAGTACGGCTTATTGCGCGGCGGATGACTATGAAAACGCCGTACGGTATTACCGACAGGCCGAATATCGGCAACATCCGGATACGGCCCGCCTCTTGACCTATCTGCAAAAGAACTGCAAACCGCCAAATCCCTAGAGGTCAGCAGAACCTTGATAGGCAATCGCTCTTTTATTTGAACAGGGCATCGTACTGCTTGGCGGAAAATCCGACCAGCACCT
>JAJQJM010000182.1 GCA_021323475.1 Vampirovibrio sp. | reverse complement strand
GTTTTCAAACAGGTTGCCCAGATTCAGGAATCCGTTACCTGCTTGTGCGGTCAACACGCTAATGACCCGGTCGCCACCCAGCGCGTATTGCTCCAGGTAAGCGCCCCCGCCCAGTTCGGCGGTTTCAGCGGAAATATCGCCCTTGTTGGGGTCGGGCAGTTTCAACAGTTTCATCAGCGACGTGCCGCCCAATTGCCATATCAGCTTCGCGCCGTCGGGCAACTTCATGGTGTCGTTGGCAAATTTGAATACGACCGCGTTCCGGTCATTGGGGATGGACACATTTCCCTTGCTCAGCGCTAGCCGCAGATCGGTATCGGCCAGGGTGGCCCGGCCCAGGCGGCTGGTGAAGCCCAGCATGGCATCCAGCAATTCCGGGGTGGGTTCGTTCGGGACTACCAGTTGAACCTGCTCCAGATTGTCCGCTTTGGAATAGGGATACATGGTGTTGTTCAATAAGCCCGCATCCGGCAGATAAGAGTTAGGGCTGCCGTTTACCCGCAACTGGGAATCATCCAGAATTTTGCCCCAGGCGTTGTCTACGTAGTTATCCACGCACCAGCCATATTTGTCCGGCATCAGGTGGAACTGGGCCACCAAATCGTTGCGGGGCTTGATTAGTTCATTGGAAATTGGCACACTGGCCCGTACCATTTGCTCTCCGGCCGGGTTGGTGAGGGGCAGGTTGGCAATGGAAATGTCGTTCATCCGCAATTCCAGCGAGGAAAATTCCGGGTTGAGTTGCGGGCTGTAGCTGTACACCAAGTCCAGCCACAATTTACCGTCGCTGTTGCGGAATTTTTTAACGATGGGCACCTTGTAGGTGATTGGGGGTGCGTTAATCTTGTGGACTTCTTCCGTTTTAAAGCCCAATTCCTGAAAGGTGCGGGTCTGATTTTCCACAAAGCGAGGAACTTTGGCGGTTCGGCTGCCCGGTGGGTTCCAGCCCGGAGGCACTTCCTTGCCGGCGCCGACCAGCATCGTATCTTTCGGGCGAAGGGTCAGGTATTCCGCCGCTTTCATCACCGCTGCATCGCTATTGCCGGAAACGATTAATACCGTGTGCTCTTTGGAGCCCGGTGCCTGGAAAAACAGGACTAACCCCTGATCCGGGGCCAGCGGTTGCCCGGTGGCCCGGTTGACCCATTGCCCGCCTTGCAGGGCATAATTGCCGAAGGCGGACTGATATTGCGCGGCGTTGGCTATGTTGGCCGCTGTGCCGACAAACACCACATGCTCGTTATCAGGCCCGGTGGCGTTATCAAAGGTTACCCGGCTTTGCAGTTCGTGCGTTTGAGCCTGCTGAGCCAAGTGCGCATTCACATAGGCCAATGCCTGTAATTCTTTTTCGCTGGCCTGTTTAGCCGTCACATAATGCACTTTGGCCGGGCTGTAAGTCAGCGGATCGATGATGGGGTAGGGAAAAGCCCCTAAATCCACCTTGGGCACCACCGGGGTGTAATTAAACACGATTTTGGTGGCGGGCAAAATTTGTGTCCATAGCGATTTATCCAGCGGATCCTCGCATTTGTCCGTGTAATGCTGCTGCACCCGGAAGGTCAGTCGGTTGAAGTCTTTCAACAGCTCAACCGGCAGAGGGATGGTCATGTTGGTTCCCTCGGCGTTCTCTCGAGTCAGAGGAATATGCTTGATGACTTTATCGTTGACGATAATCTGCAACCAGGAGCGGTGGGGTTGCAGTTCAATGGAGTGCTGGAATTCCAGGTATAACGCGCTGCTGCTGGCTACCTGCCAGGTGGCGGGCTTGGTGAACTGCGCTTCATATTGGGAGCTGACGGTGGGAAGCAGAATGACATCGTAAATATGCAACCGTTCCAGCGGTACCGTTTCGGTGGCCGCTAGGGCAAATTGGCTTCCCAGCGGGGAAAGCAGGCTTGCAGTCAGCAGACACCCTGCAAGACCGCGTTTAATAGTCTCTATCCTCACCAATCACTCCTTGGGTTATCCAGCTTTCACTCCCAATAAAGATATGGTTCTGATTATAAAGCATCTCTGATGAAAGGGTAATGCGGGCTGTGCCTGTTCCTGCAAATGGCGTACTCATCACGGCAGAGCTTACTAGGGGGTGACGATTGGAGCGGCTTGCAGCTTTGTTTAACATCGATGACTGAATTGGTGTGGGCAAGGAAATGGGCGTTGTTGTAACAGAGCCGTAGCAGCAAATAAGCTTCACTTGCTTTAATAAGTCAAGTTCATCACTAACGTAAATATCTATAAGGAATTTCTTGATATGGCTACCTCTGTTCTGGGGTTAGGACTCGGAAAATTGGGCAAATTGGAATTGGGCAAAAAATTTAGTGCGCAGGCCGCCCAGCTTAAAGCTGAAAGAGAAAACGCGACACTATGCTCTGTTTTGACAAAGCGCAATGAAAGAGCAGGGGCATATTTTACAGAGCAAGATATCTTTCAAAGCAAAGGGATTATAGACACAATTTATAAGAGAGTCCCTGAAAAAGATTGGCCCAAGCTGAAGCCCCAGCATGACGCTATTCCTGACGATGACCATTTTGAAAGAGCTGTTGAAACAGTTAATGACGGATTGACTGGACGCTTTATCGAAGAACAACAAGCGGGTATAGCTGGTCAAATACAACGTGAATTAGAACGTATAGAAGAAAAAAAAGCGGCATACCATAGGGATTTACGGGCAAATGACGCGCGAAAACGTGTCGTTAAGGAAATGGCTCAAGACTATGTGAGTGCGATGAATAAAATAAAGCATTCAGATTGGTCTGAGGCAGTCAAACTCGCAGAACAGAAAAGAACAACTAAGGAATACAGTGCCCGAGCAAATGCATATCTAAAAGAGAGGCCTGTTAGACCGTTAGACCCTTCAATTCTCAATCCCAGCAATCACAGTAATCTCATTACTCTCCGTAATCTCACTGATGGGAATGTGGCTAAAATTACTTGGAAAATGGAGTCCAGAGATTGGGACAGAGAAGGTGGCAGGGCGGTTGCGCCTTTTAGGGTGGATGAAAACGGGGTATGCCACTTCCCTGCTGATAAATAATGGTAGCGGATGACTTTTGACAATTTTACGGCGCTTGCGGAGTTTTTCATGCCAGTGCCAATACCACCAGGTAAATACCAAAAGAGGATTGCATGGTTATCTCGATCCAAGAGCTTCGTAAAGAGGAAAATCGCCGCCAACAAGCCTTTATGGCTGAAAAGCCCGGCTTGTTTCCCTGGCAACACACTACGCAACCGGCTGGGCAATCAATTCGGCAATTGTTGGGACAACGGCAACCTGAACCGCAAGCCCCAAAGGCCAGCATACTGAAGTTTGCCCGTTATTTGTACGAAAACTAGCGTTTACTGGAAATTCAGCCGCAGGAATTTGCGCTTGCCCACTTGCAGCACCACGGAAGTACCCGCGTTGAAGCGAACCTGAGCTTCCGTATCGGCTACCTTCTCGCCGTCCAGCTTGACGCCGCCGCCCTGAATCAACCGACGGGCCTCGTTGCGGCTGGGCGCCAATTGATGCTCCGTCATCAACCCTGTAAGCGGGTGATCGGTATCCGCCTGCAAACCAATTTCAGGAATGTCTTCGGGGATATCCCGCTTCTGGAACTTGGTAATAAAGGCCTGTTCAGCCTTTTCGGCATCGGTTTGGTTGTGGTACAGCGCCACCAGGTATTTGGCCAGGTGCATTTTTAAATCACGCGGATTCATCTCGCCGCCCTGCATTTGGCGCTCCTGCTCGGAAATCTGCTCTTCCGTCAGCAGGCCCATTAGCAGCTCATACCGGCCCAGCAGATGATCGGGTATCGACATCATCTTGCCGTACATGTCTTCCGGCGTGTCGGTCAGGTTGATGCAATGATCCGGGTATGACTTGGACATTTTGACCTTGCCATCGGTGCCTTCCAGCAAGGGCATCAGCAGCACCATTTGCGGATCTTTCTCTCGCCCGTAGGCCATTTGAAGTTCCCGGCCCATCAGGTTGTTAAAGCGCTGATCGGTGCCGCCCAATTCAATGTCGGCATCCACCACCACGGAGTCATAGCCTTGCATCAGCGGATAAAACAGCTCATGCAGGGAAATTGGCCGATTTTCTTTGAGGCGCTTGTCAAAATCCTCGCGCACCAGAATTTGGGCCACGGTGACTTTGGCGGCCAGTTTTAAAAAGTCTTCCAGCTTCATGCCACTCAGCCATTCGCTGTTGCGAACCACTTTGGCCTTGCGTACATCAATCACCTTGCTGGCCTGATCCAGATAGGTCTGGGCGTTGATTTGCACTTCCTCTTCCGTCAGCGGCGGGCGGGTTACGCTGCGGCCCGACGGATCACCAATCATGGCGGTGGCGTCACCGATAATCAGGATGGCCTGATGCCCCAAGTCCTGAAACGCCCGCAATTTGCGGAGTACCACGGTGTGGCCCAGGTGCAGGTCGGGGCGGGTTGGGTCCAGGCCCAACTTTACTTTAAGGGGAGTAGAGGTTTCGGCCGCCTGTTGCAGCTTCTTGGCAAGTTCCACAACGCCGCCAGGCAGTAATTCACCGCCTCTGCAAAGGGATTGCGCCTGCTCGAGGAAAATCTGTGCGATACCAATAGGGGGAACGGTAGTCATATAACAATGCTATCACAATCGCCCCGGTTACTGGCAACTTTTCAAATAAGCGCCTTCGCACCAGTAGCGCTGGCCGGATGCGGACGGCTCCACCTTGACAACGGCCCACCGCAACAGGCGAATCGGATGGTCCAGTTGCACGCGGATTCGTTCTTCTATATGGGCAATGGATTGCCTTGCCTGGAGGGCTTGATCAAACCCGTCCAGGCAAAGGCTGAAACTCTCAACCGTCTGTGTGGCGATAACGGTGGCGGACATTATTCCACCGTGACGCTTTTGGCCAGGTTGCGGGGCTGATCCACGTCTTTCCCGAGGAACTCGGCCATGTAGTAGGCCAGCAGTTGCAGCGGGATGGTGGTAATCAGCGGAGACAGGGGCTCCATGCATTCGGGAATTTCCAGAATGTCCTCAAAGGTGGAG
>JAJQJM010000181.1 GCA_021323475.1 Vampirovibrio sp. | reverse complement strand
ACCTGAACAATGCGGAATTGGAAAAGCTGCTGCAAGAGGAGCCGGATGTCCTGCTACTGGATGTGCGTACGTCGCAAGAGTTTTTCATGCTGGGGCATATCCCCAATGCGTGCCTGTTGCCGATCCAAGAACTTCCCGGCCGGATGAACACGCTCAACCCGGAGCAAAAGACGGTGGTGATTTGCGAACATGGCATCCGCAGCCACGATGCCAGCCATTTTTTGGCCTACCACGGATTTAAGCACGTGTACCAACTGGCGGCCGGAATGGCTGAATGGAACGGCGCCCGTGCCTTTGCGTCTGCTGAAGTGACCGAATAACCGGCAGACGGGACGGATACTTTTTTGAATTTTTGATCGAACTAGCGAGGTATCGGTAACGATGACTGAAATCAACCAAGCCCAGGTAATGCAAGCGCTCTCTACGGTTATGGAGCCGGAGCAGGGCAAGTCCATCATTGAATTGAACATGATCGATTTCGCCAGCGTTTGCGATAACAGCGTAAAAGTGGAATTGATTTTCCCCTCCACCGCCTACCCGCACCGGGATGCCGTCTTGAACGCGGTTCGGGAGACGATTCAGGCCATGGAAGGTGTAAAGCAGGTAACGGTGGGCATTTCCCTGAAAACCCCCGCAGCCACCGCTCCATTCCAGCGTCCGGCCAATCAGCCGACTGCGCCGGTGGCTCCCAAGCAGCTACTGCCGAATATTAAAAACGTCATTGCCATTTCCAGCGGCAAGGGCGGTGTCGGAAAGACCTCCGTATCCGTGAACCTGGCCTGCGCCCTGACCCAGTTGGGTTACAAGGTGGGCATTGTGGATGCCGACATTTACGGCCCCAACGTGCCGATTATGATGGGCCTGCGCAACGCCAAAATTACTGGCGAAGCGCCCAACGGCAAACCCCTGCCCCCGCAGAATTATGATGTGAAAGTCATGAGCGTGGCCTTCCTCATTAAGGAAGAGCAACCGGTGGTATGGCGCGGCCCATTGCTGGACCGCATTATTCGTCAGTTCCTGAGCGACTTTGAATGGGACGAACTGGATTTCCTGTTAGTAGACCTGCCGCCGGGTACCGGTGATGCTCAGTTGACCATTATGCAGGCGGCTTCATTGTCTGGCGCCATTATCGTCACCACCCCGCAAGAGGTGGCCTTGCACGACAGCCGTAAGGGATTGGCTATGTTTATCGGTCAGAACATCCCCTGCCTGGGCATTATCGAGAACATGAGCTACTTCGAGTGCGACCACGGTCAGCGCTACGAGATTTTCGGTCACGGCGGCGGCAAGTCGGCGGCGGAAAAACTGAATGTTCCCTTCCTGGGCCAGGTGCCGTTGGTGATTGAACAGCGCGAGCATGCGGATATGGGCCAGCCGGTGGTGATTTATGATTCCAATGGCAAGCAGGCCGCTATTTTCCGGGAAATTGCCGATCAGGTGGTCGCCAATCTGCGGCAGATTCACGGTCAGCAGAAAGTTTCCGCGCCCGTTTAGCCGCTAATCAGCACCTGCCGGGCGTCGTCCGGTTCACCATAAACGCTTACCGATGGAGGTTCGCTCTCATGTATGTCCATATCGTTGCAGGGTGCATTGCCTGCGGTGCCTGCGAATCCATCTGCCCGAACGTGTTTACGGTATATGACACGGCGGAGGCCAACAACGAGAATGTTCCCGGCTTTGAGGCCGAGTGTCGCGACGCGGCCTCGGCCTGTCCGGTCAGCGTGATCAAGATTGAGGAATAGCCGTTAGCAGCCAGAAGGGGGACAACATGGCCAACCGACTTGAACATTCCAGCAGCGCTTACCTGAGAAGTGCTGCCCATCAGCCTATTGACTGGCAGGAATTCGGGCAGGAGGCTTTTGATCTCGCCAAGGCGCAGGACAAGCCGGTGCTGCTGGATATCGGGGCGGTCTGGTGCCACTGGTGCCATGTTATTGACCGGGAATCCTATGAAAATGATGAAATTGCCGCGTTGATCAATCAATACTACGTTCCCATCAAGGTGGATCGGGATCAGCGACCTGATGTGGATGCCCGCTACCAGCAGGTGGTGCAGGCCATGACCGGCCAGGGCGGCTGGCCGCTGACCGGCTTTTTAACCTACGATGGCCGTTTAATCTATGGGGGAACCTACTTCCCCCCAGCCACCATGAAAACTTTGCTGCTGAAGATTCAGGATCTTTACCATCAGCGGAAAGCGGAGATTTTTGCCGATTCATCCGCCGTGAGCGAGGATGCCTTGCGCCGGATGGAGGCGGCAGAGCGGGAAGAACTGGGAAAAGCCGGTGCGGTGGAAACCGTTTCCCCGGAAGCCTTGCAAAAGCTCTGTGGGGAATTTACCGAACTGGTGATGGCATCGATCAAAAACCTGTATGAGCCTCAATTCGGTGGTTTCGGCTCCCAGCCCAAATTCCCGCATTACAGCACCTTGGAATTCATGATCGCTCGTATTCATCAGGAGCGTGCCCAGAACCAGCCTCGCGCCCAGGAATATCTGCAAATGCTGGAGAAAACCCTTACCGAAATGGCGCGTGGCGGCGTTTATGATCAGGTGGTAGGCGGTTTCCATCGCTATTCCGTAGATGACCACTGGCATGTGCCGCACTTTGAGAAAATGGCCTACGACAATGCCGAGGCGCTCAAAGTCTTTGTTCAGGCGTACCGCTTGACGGGCATTCCGTTTTTTCGGGAAACGGCCGAGGGGATTATCGGCTCGGTGAATGAGCTGTTGTCCGATCCGCAGCACGGCGGGTTTTATGCCTCTCAGGACGCGGATATCGACCTGAACGACGATGGGGATCACTTTACCTGGAGCCCGGCGGAATTGGCGGAGATTCTGTCCCCGGAAGAAAAAGACGTGATAAGTCTGTATTACGACATTACGGAAGCAGGGGACATGCACCATGCCAAGGGGCGTAATGTGCTGCGCGTCAGTCGTTCGGCCTCGTCCGTGGCGCGGGAATTATCTCTGCCGGTGGAAACCGTGGAGGCGCTGACAGAATTCGCCAAGGCTAAAATGCAGGCCAAGCGCCGGGCCCGGCCTATGCCGTTTGTGGATAAAAGCCTGTATGTCAATTGGAACGGCATGATGATCGCCGCCTATTTTGAAGCGGCGGATCTGCTGGACCTGCCGGTGGTGCGGGATTTTGCAGAAAAATCGCTGGAGCGCATGCTGAGGGATTTCTATAAAAAGGGGCAGGGTGTTTTGCACACGAGTGGCATTGACGGTTTTCTGGAAGACTATGCCTGGCTTGCGTTGGCAGCGTTAAAGGGATATCAATCGACTGAAAACCCATATTTCCTTACGGTCGCCAAAGATATCGCCGATTTAACCTTGGCCGGCTTTGAAGATACCGGCTTAGGCGGATTTTATGACGTCAGCCAGGATGAATCGGCGATGGGCTTGCTGAAGTTCAAGCGCAAACCGGTGGAAGACAGTCCCGGCTCCAGCCCGAATGCGGTAATGCTGCAGGTGTTGTCTGTGCTTTACGCGTTGACCGAGGATGAACGGTATCGTCATAGCCTGGAAAAAGGCTTGAATACTTTAATCCACCTGAACGGAAACGCTGGTCTGTATGTCAGCGCGCTGGCCGTGGCCGCCGATCAATATCTGAACCCTCCCCTGAAGCTGGAAGTGTCAGGGGCCGATCATGCTTTGAAGCATGCGGCCCGAGCTGCCTTTTACCCATCCAAAGTGCTTGGGTATCAGGCCCAAGTGGAAAAGACCGAAGCGGACAAGGCAGAGGTTCGGATTTGCGTGGGCACCCGCTGTTTGCCGTCGGTCAACAGCGTAACTGGGCTGGATGAAATATTGAAATCGCTGACAACCAGCGTTTTAAGCCACTAATTGCAGAATGTTACACCTATTGTGCGGGCGTTCTAAGTTTAGGTCAGTATCCTTTAACAGGTATGGCGCTCCAACGCCCGCTTTTTATGGCAAGGAACCCGGCGAGCTTCCTTGCCATCTACGTTCGCATTCTGGCGAGTACATCCCAATCGAAGGTGATGCCCAACTCATTCAGTGAGCCTAAGATATCATTGCTGACCGGAAGATTTTCGTAAGCGCCAGCTTTGAACTTTCCATCGAAGATTGCCTGCTCCTCAGCTGGCGTTAAGGCTTTTCCATCAGTTCTGGCCGTAATTCGTTGCTCTATGACTTCAGCAAGACCTTCTTCGACTCTGGAATTGTTATCACCAGGGGTGGCCGCATGGAGCATTTCATGCCCTAAAATACCCGTTTGTTCCGCATAGGTTCCATTAAAGAATAGCTCGGTAATGCCGATGGTTTTCGTATCACCATCCTGATAGGCATTGGAATTGCCCTTGGTTCGAGCATTGTAGTCCGGGTCGAATTTAATGGTGTATCCGTCTCCCTGGAGCTGTTTCAGCAGTTTTGATCCATCTTCATCCTTGGCTAGCTGTTTGATCGACTTTTGTAGACTATCCACCTGTTCAGTGCTTAGGCCGGTTGTATCAATATTGACACCTTCTACGCTAATGGATTTTCCGTCAGGAAGTTGTTTCCCAGTCGCGTCTGGCCCATTACCTGCATTGGTTGTCTGTTTTTGAAGTCCCTGGGCGGCATTAAAGGCCACTCTGGGATTTACGCCGCCGGTGGAAATGTTCATAGTGTCCGGACCCGCCTTATAGGTATTGGGAACCGGCGTGGGTGTTGGCGCTGGTGAATTTGCCAGAGCCGCAGGTTTGCTCTCGTTGGTTTTAACGTCAAGATTTTTGACAACCGCAGTTGCGGCTGGCCGTCCAATCACATTCACCATATTTAGGATGCTCCTCAACTATCCTTTTCGCCCGGAAGGCTTAAGATGCGCTTCACAGTCCCTAGGCCATGGAATGCCTGGGAACCCTCTCTCGATCTGAAAAGTAGAAATTCTAATACGCTTATAAAAACAAAAACATATGAATTGAGGAAATTGCCATTACGGAGCCGTTACAAATTAGCCGTAAAGGTGTTACTGAACGCAAACTTGCTGATTGCCGCCGTTTTGGCAAATTGTGTTGGAGTCC
>JAJQJM010000180.1 GCA_021323475.1 Vampirovibrio sp. | reverse complement strand
TCCTTAACCGGAGCGTATGGCGCCGGCGGTACTTCTTACGGTATGGTTAGCGCCAACCTGCGGAAATACATTAAATTCCGGACGATGCTTAACCTCCCCTGCTACTGGTGAACGGCCACCGGGCAGGCCAACCCCATACGCCGCACGGGGTTGAACGGAATAATCCTTAGAATAAATAGGAGGATAAACAGGCCATGCCATATCGCATTCAGGGAACAACAGATAACCATTTGACTGTAAAGCAAACCGGACTTACTTATAAGCTGACCCCCTGGAGGGGATAGTTACAGAATGACTAAACCCGGAACGTCCAGTCCACGGTACGAACTCGACCGTCTATCTGGGTTTGCACCCACATTTTATACAAGCCCGGCTGGGGAATGTTGGTGTGAAACATAATGGGGGACTGATAAAAGCCGTTTCGGGGCTCGGCCATTGGGTGGGTGTGGATAAACGATTGCCCGTCCTGGCTGATAATGACCCCATGTGCACCCGCACCCAGATAGGGTTGGATATTGCCTACCGGCATGCCGCTTTTCAACACCTCTACATGAAACATACTCATAGGCTGCTGGCGGGTTGGCAAACCAGATACCCGAAACTGATACCCCTCCACCATCTTCGGCAAGTGATCATCCGGGAACATGGGCTTTGCAGCCGATGTTATACCGTTACCTAGCTGAAACGGCTTGTTCAGGGTCACCTCCCCCTGCTGCGGGGTGGTAAATTGCAGAAACAACCGGTACGGCCCCGGCGCGTTAAACTGCACCGGAATTCGCATCAGGCCCGGCCTCATGGCTTCCGGGTGCACATGCTGAAAGTCGCTGAGATCCTGGTTCACGATAAAAATATGGGCGGGCTTCTCATGCACGATGTTCAACTGGGCGGGCGGCCATCCGGTCCGAGGATCGGACACCTGCAGGTCCAGCCAGCCGGGTTGCCCTATGTTTAAAGGCTTTGGAGCGGACAGTTGTACTTCAAACGGTTTGCCCGGATTGGAAATTGACGTCTGATACAGCGGCAGCGGAGCCGAAGGCGTCTTTCCATAAGCATTTAAGCCATACGGATTGAGGGTCGGATTTGCATAAGCCGGCATCGGCACTGAACCAGGGTATAACGTCATAACCATCCGCCGAGTCCTTATGTCTTTTTGAGGTGACTATTCCCATGTAACCTGAAACATCCCACCGGGTCGAGTCACCCGATGGGATGTTCAAGGTTTTAAATACCGAAAAAAGCGCTAGACGGAAACCACTTCCTTCACGCCGGGAATGTATTGCTTGAGTTGCTCCTCAATGCCCATTTTCAGGGTGTAGGTGGAGCTGGGGCAGGTGCCGCAAGCACCTTGCAGGCGGAGCTGCACCACACCGTCCGGGGTGATGTTGACCAATTCCACGTCACCGCCGTCGGCTTGCAGGTAAGGGCGCAGCATGTTCAGCACTTCCTGCACTTTATCCTTATCAATCGCCACGGTTTCGGTTGCGACGGTTTCAGTAGAAGTGCTTTCCTGAAGGGTTTCGGGTTCCATTGGGTTTCTCCTTAAACGGTTGAGGTAAACAAAGCTGGAATGAGAGTTTTATATCGGCGCTCTACAGGCAATGAATGGCTTACAGCACCGACCGGATACCGCTAGATACCGAATGAGGTGCCGCACCCGCAGGAGCTGGTGGCATTCGGATTGATAAACTTGAATCCGCCTTCCATCAGCGAATGGGAGTAATCGATGGTTGTGCCCTTAATGTACGGCACCACCATGGGGTTGATGTAAAAGGACACGCCGAAAAATTCCAGCACGATATCCCCTTCGGCCGGGCCTTCGGCCGGTTGAAGGTCGTATTGCAGGCCCGCGCAACCGCCACCGACCACGGCAATGCGAATTCCCTTGTATGGGTCTTTCACAACATCTTTGGCCTTGCTGGCCGCCTCTTCGGTGATATTGACAATGGCGCCGACCGGGCTTTGGTGTTGGGGAGCGGTTTCTACCATGGCTTTCAATCCTTTGGGTCTTAATCCTTTGATGTTTGGGCCGTCAGCCAAGCTGACCATCGATTGTTGAACCTACCCGAAATGACGTTCAGGTCACTGAGGGGTTCATCTCAAGCATAACGTACACGTCAGGCTTTTTCAATTCGTCAGGCCCAATCCGTTCAAGACACTTTCATTCATGGGCGGTTTTATTTAAAACGGTTATGTATTTTCTCTGGAAGTCTCGATGCTATCCTCCCTGTCCTTCCTGCGCCCTTATATGCCAGGCTATTTTTCCAGTCCAGCCTCCAGCCGGTTGCCTGAACCGGTGGACACACCATTGGATGACCCACAGGACACCATCACCACCACCCATTCCAGCCCCCAAGAACCGGAAATCAAACTATCCGCGACTGATCGCATGGTAATTCGCACCATTGCGGCCGGTTATCTGAGAATGCCCCGTATACCGGCCCGCTGGAGAGGCTTCTTGTCCCCGGACGCTTACCAAAAAATGACGGGCCTGCCCTTAGAAAAGGCTTCCTTTTCCAGCGTGGACGGGATTCCCCTAAAAGGGTATTGGTTTCCCCTGTCCAATCCGCCAAAAGGCAGCGGAAAAACTGTCATTTTAGGACATGGCTACTGCGCCAACGCCGGTAATATGTTCCCGTTAATTCGCCCCTTGCATGAGGCGGGCTACCACGTGTTCCTGTTTGACTTCAGGGCGCATGGCAACAGCGGTGGGGAGAAAACCTCCATCGGCTACCATGAGGGTAAAGATCTGGCCGCCGCCGTTGGCTTTCTCAAGGAGAACTACCCCAAACAGACTGAGGAAATCAACTACCTGGGGCACTCTATGGGCGCCGCCGCCTACCTGATGGCCCCCAAAAGCCTGGAAAAACACCCGGCGGAACGACAAAGGCTGATCGATCACCTGAACCGGGTCATTCTGGATTCCTCCTATGAAGTCATCAAACCTTCTGAAGACCCTTATGTGGCCGGCTACCTGGAGGAAACACTGTCCGGAACCCGAATGTCACCTGCCCTTTGGCTGAATCCGACCAAACGGTGGCTGCAACACATCGTAAAGGGGTTTGAGTCGCAATCCGCCGCCATGATGGACTTGCCCGCCCCCCTGAACCAGCTCTATCCGGCCGAACTCTACAAAAAACACCCGGAGTTCCGAACCAAGCCGCTGCTCCTGCTGCATGGCCAGGATGATACCCGCACCGCCTTTACAAATAGCGAAGCCATCTTTAACACCTTGACCGCCATAGCCGATACGGGCCACCCATTCGTGGAAAGCATTCATTTCGTCCCGCTGGAGGCCGATCATTTTGTTACGGACTGGAAACCGGAACACAGCAAATCCGCTTATAAAAGCATTCTGCGGGATAAAGAGCGGTATATTCAATCGATACAGGCGTTTTTAGCGGGCAAACAACCGGCCCACCATATATCTCCGCTTAAAGATGCGCCCGCAGCGGACCCTGAAGCCGAACAGCTTGATTCAGCGGCAGGCCCAACGCCTGCAGGGCAGCCTCCGGCTGAACAACCCCGGCGCCTTGCGCCGCAACCGGATAGCCTGGCAAGCGATATGCCGTTTGCTGCAGCAGCGATTTGATTTGCTCAAACGTCAGACTCGGATTGACTTGCAGCATCAGGGCAATAACGGAACAGACGTAAGGCACCGCGAATGACGTGCCCGATTCCACCTGATTGCCGCTCAGGGTTTCATAGGGTCGGGAAATATAGATATTCTGACCCGGCGCAGCCACGGTTGGGTTGAAATACAGGCCATCGCCACGGGAGGAGAAATATGCAATGGAATCATCACCCCGGTAACCGGGCGTCTGGTGGGTATCGGATGCCGCGACGGAAATGACATACGGACTTTTGGCCAGTTCGTCCATTTCCATGCCCGGCGGTATGCTCAACCGGCTGAAATTCTGGCCATGCTCGTTACCTGCTGCGGCGACAATCGTCACCCCTTGGGCGGCGGCTTGCCGGGTGACTTCAATGTACCGCTGGCGGGCCTGTTGAACCTTCGGATGGTAATAGGTCTGCGTAATGAAATTCAGCAATGCCTGCTGCTGGGCGGCCGGCCCCTGATACAAAGCCGGGCCTAATATCTGCCGACGGGCATTGGGATAGAGGTAATCGCCGTTTTCCTTGAGGATATTCAAGTCTTCCTGAATGCTATCCAGAACACTGAGCATGGACGCGCCCCAGGTCAGGCTGATGACTCGCAAGTCAGGCGTTTTCTGTTGCAGAAGCTGGTTTATACGCTGGGATGTCTCGTCAAACAGGTTGCAGGCCGTTTCCATAAAGTTGCTTCGGGCCGCGTTAATGTCATCCGCATCCACGCTGCCGTCAAATCCCTTGGGTGCAAAGCCCGCATCCACTACCTGCGCGCCGGGGGCCAGTCCCCATGTCGGATCGTTGATAATCGTGGACGTCGCTTTGGAATGGTCACTGACTTTCCAGGGACTTGCAGCATGATTATTATTGGTTTCCGCCACCTCGTCGGAAGGCTCATAGGGGTCCAACACCCCGATTTTAACGCCTCGCCCGGTAATGCCGTATGGATTCAGCCGGGCACGCAGCGCCGGAATATCCGAACCGGCCAGCGCCCGCTGCCGCTCACGCGTCCGCAGGGCTTGCACCACCGGGTGAGGCTGATTGTCCAAATCGATTTCCAGCAAACCTTCCCGCGCCGGATTGCGGCTTTCAAAGAAATCACCCTGCTGGCCATTCACAAACCAGTAGCGACCCGTCGCGTCAATGGCACCGATTTTCTCCCGACCATACAGGCTTTGCCGCCAGAAATTGCCGTACCGGTCCAAATCCAAACCCAACGCAGATTCCGGCGCGCCCGTCGGGCAAAACGTGGCGTCCGCAATCGGTTCATCAAACGCGGAAGCGGCCCCACCCGTGTGAGAAAGAAATGGAGGGGCATTGTTTCGTCTGGCGGGAGTTGCTAAAACCGGTGCAGAATAGGCTTTATAAGCCTTCGGATGGGTAGCGGAGGAAAATTGGAGCGGCATAGGGCGTGGGTTGTATTACCTATCTCTGACATGATTTCGATGTCTTTTT
>JAJQJM010000179.1 GCA_021323475.1 Vampirovibrio sp. | reverse complement strand
AAGGGGATCAGCCTGACTTACAGCTGTTGGACATACTAAGGTGATTCACGTTTAATGCACATCGCCTCAACCTCACTGAACAGCAAGCCACCACAGACCGTTAATTCGCGAAAGCAGGAACGGCTTCGATTTGGCTCCTCTCCAGTGACCGGCTTTCTGCATGCCCTTGAAAAACAACCCCTGGCCGAGCTGGTATTCAAGGATATCGCCGCGTTCAACGCGCCCAAAATCATCTTCTCCCGCACCTGGAAAGAGCGCTGGGATACGGCCACCCTGGAATTATCCAACACGTCCATCACCCTGCTGGCCTCGCTGGCGTTACCCCCGCTGCTGCGCCGTGTTGTCAGCCCACTCAGCCAAGTGGCGGAAGATGCCCTTAAAAAACAAATTCCATACGCCAACCTGACCTCCACCCATACGGCCACCAAGCTGGCCCGGCTGGGAACCTCCTTCGGCTTTTTCTTTCCCTTCGCAGCGGCATTCTGGGCAGCGCCTTTCTTTCGGAACTGGCTGACCCTGAAGCGGACCAATAACGCTAACTTTGAATCCATCATCGGCTTTGACGGCGTTAAGCGCAATGGCCCGCAACGCTCGCTACAGGAAGAAATCAATTACCAGAAATATAGCGCCTGGAAAATTTTCGGGGCCGGTGTGGGCCTGGGAGTCGCATCTTTTGCAGGCTTGGGGCTGGCCGCCCGCAGCGTGGGCAAAAATGCCGGCAAACAACTGGCAAAAGGCTTTGGCAGTCAACTGGATCAGTTTCTGCAACGGCATCCCAAAGGCTGGAACTGGGTATTCAACAGCTTTGATCTGAAAGGCAAAGCCGCCAACCAGATTGAAGGCATGCCCGCCCAGCTTCTCTTCTGGGGGATGCCCGCTTACCTGGGATGGGTCCACGGGGCGCGCAGCGAGCATGAACGCCGCGAACGCCTGGTGCAGTCGGCCAACGCGCTGTTCTGGTTTTTTGCCGCTCCCAAGATCACCAGCCTCATGTGGGGCGGTAAGTTCCTGGAAAAGGCGGGAAAACAGGGTGACTGGACAGACGAATTCAAAAATGCAATCAGCAAGAACCTGCTGCCGAATGAAAAGTTTGAAGATGCTTTCAAAAACAAAGTCAAAAACCTTAGCTACGATGATATCAAGCATTTTGTAGGCAACGGGGAAGCCGGAAAGCAAGCCCTGACCCGCCTGAAAAACTGGCGCTTCGCCGTTAGCGGACTAGGCATTCCCATTACGGCCCTGGCGCTGGTTCAGTTGTATAACTTTGGCGTGACAGAACGCAAAATCAAAGGCATGCAGCCCCAACCGGCTCAGCCTCCGTCCCCTGGCCCAACTTTTGCCTCTAACACGTCTCCACAGTCAAACCAACCGGCTTTTATGCCCGCACTATCCGGCAACGGGTATCAAATGCCGACTGCATACGCAGGCAGCTACAATGCCTACCCCCAAAAGCCGGCAGCACCCAATCCATTTATGGGCAATCCCAACAATTATCAACCGATGCCTTATGCCTGGCCGAACTCATTCAGCGGTTGAAGCCGGGTAACAACATAACTGCTCCCTTCCCGACGGGTCATTTCCCGAGTTTCCCAATGCCGTCGTTCCCGTTCTGTTTTTAAATAAACCTAGTAACGGGATTTTACCGGGTCTGAGTCGTCTGTGTGGTTACCGTGGTGGACTGGGCACTATTCATCGGGCCGGCTGTTGTTCCTTCAATTTCTCCCGTGGGCGCAGTCGTGGAAGTATAAGTGCCCCTTCCTTCCACCGGCGGCAGAGAGGTCGCTGACGGTTGTTTCCGGATCTCTTTCGGAACGCGTCCCTGCTCCCAGGCCTTCTGGTGGGCATCAACGCCCGTTGCCGGGGCTTCGCGGACTTCACTGCTTCCGGTTGTGGTTCGAGAACTGGTGCAGGCGCTCAAACTCAGCAGCATGGGCAGCAGCAAAACAACAAACACTCGACTGTTCACCATTAAACCCTCCAGGTTGCTCCCCGTTTTTATCAGTGGCCACTTAATTTATCACATCTGGCCATGCCTGAAAATTAGCCCCTCCACCCTCCCCGCCTGAAGCAGGGAGTTAACCCTATTTATCCCATTCGACGTAGTTCAAAGCTCTGTTTCGCATCTTCTCTCCACCAAAACTCGGTCTAGAAGCAGAATTTTTTTCGCTCTATTACGAACCACAGACATATCAACAAAACGACACTCGGAAAAACCGGCCTTCGGCGCGCTTTAATGCTCGAACCGTTCAGACATTTCCTTACATTCCTCAAGTTTTGGCCAGGAATCCCGATTAAATAACAGCCCCCTGAATTCACAGAAAGGCAGACAGTTTAATAATGTTGCCCGCTCAGAAAGCCTGCCAATACAAACCGGGCTTTACATTAGCCGAATTATTAATTGCGTTGGCTATTTTGGGTGTGATTGCCGCCTTTACCATTCCCAAAATCCTGTCAGCCCAAACCAATTCAAAATATGTGGCTCTCGCTAAGGAGGCTGCTTCTATGATCTCGGGGGCATATCAGCAGGCCAAACTGGCAAACACTGTGACAAGCTCGACCACACCTGCAGACTTAACCCCATATCTAAACTATGTCAGTATAGATACATCGTCCACCCTGGTCGATGCAACCCCAGGCGCAAGTTCAATAATTGCTTGCAGCGCATCGAACCCCTGTTTAATGTTGCATAATGGAGCAATCCTGCAACTGTTGGGGTTTTCTTTTGCGGGCACAAACACAACCAACGCCATTGAAGTTCGTCTGGACCCACAAGGCAATTCCAGTGGAACCGCAGATTCCATTCAATTTGAACTATATTATAACGGCCAGTTTACGACGCGAGGAAATGCCCGAACCGCCTCAGCCAACAGCAATAACGGCAACTATGGGCCCAACTCCGCTTATGATCCGAGTTGGTTTCAATGGTAGACCCTATCACGCTCTGATTTAAATGATTCCTGGCCAAAGACCTCTTCAGTTCCATTGAATGCTGGATTAAAGTTCGGCAATTTGCGGGAGACACAAAGCGGGACAAGCCTGTTATGCTCAGATACAGCATTAATGTGGAGTGCTTTGCCTGTGACGGATGTGGTGGCCGCCCAATACGAGAAATGGATTTACCCCAAACCCATCATGGATTTGGAAGCCTATTGCCGCAATGGCAGTACGGATGCGGTAGCGCCCCACCACATGCATTACCTGTACTGGCCGGACGGTGAGTACGAGCGCAGACAGGGAAAAATCGACATTCTGGTGGCAGGGTGCGGCGCAAACGCGGCAGCCCGCTATGCCTACATGCACCCGAACGCCAACGTGGTGGGTATTGACCTGAGCGAGGCCAGCCTGGCCCATGAGCGCTACCTGCAAAAGAAGCATGACTTGCAAAACCTGACCCTGCACCGCATGCGCCTAGAAGAAGTCGGCAAGCTGGGACAGCAATTCGATTTTATCGATTCCGTGGGTGTGTTGCACCACCTGCCGGATCCGGTGGAAGGCCTGACCCAACTGAAGGCGGCTCTAAGGCCCAACGGCGTGATGGGGCTGATGCTATACGGCCTGTATGGGCGTTTTGGCGTTTACCTGATGCAAGAGCTTTTTTCCCGGCTCTATATGGAGCAGACCGAAGGCGATGTGGCCGTTGTGCGGGAAACCCTGGCCCAGCTTTCACCGGCGCAGCGCGACCGCTTAATGGTGACCTCCGACTTGAATTATGACGCCGGTCTGGTGGATTTATTCCTGCACCCAATTGACCGGGGCTACACGGTGGAAAGTTGCCTGGATTACGTGGAAAGTTGCGGACTGGTTTTTCAGGGCTGGATTGAAAGCCACAGCTATTACCCGGAAGGTCAGGTCAGCCCGGACACCACCCTGTGGAAACTGCTGAACCTGCTGCCGGACCGGGAACGTTGGAAGGCCATGGAACTGTTCAACGGGCAGATTAACCGGCATGCTTTTTACGTATGCCACCCGGAACGCCCGACGACTTCTTATCAAATCCACCTGGATGATGAACAATTTCTGGACTATGTTCCGCACCGTCGGGTGTTAAAAATTAACCAGCCGGATTTTGAGCAAGGCATTCCCGCCACACTGGAGCGGCAGCCGCTACCACCCTATCCGCTGGATGACGACAAGGCATTCATTTTCAATGAAATTAACGGAAAGCATACGATTCGGGAGTGTATCCAAAATGCCAGACTGCCGGGCACTTCGGAGCAAAACCTGGAATTTGCCAGGGAATTTTTCAAGGCGCTGTGGCATTTAGGGTATGTGGTCTTCAAAATTCCCGGCGCCTCCGCATAGCTGGTTCCTTGGGTTCTGTATGCCATCATTCTCCGAAGTCCGAACGACTGCGTTAGAAGGCGGAGAAGTAGTTGGCTGCTATCGAACGTTGGCGTGTGGTGCATCGCTTGCTCGACAAGCGGCGCAGGCCGTTGCGGGACTACTGCAATCCGTAGGGTCCGCTTTGCTTGAATCCGGTTAAACATACCGGTTAGTCTGGGGTAATCCGGCTTGCCCTGGCCGATTTGAGCATTCCATTTCAGGGGTATGTCCATCCTTTGGCACATTTGAAACCATGTAAACAAACTGATTTCAGGATGGCAATTCGATCCAGACAACTGTTTTTATTAAAAAAGAGAGATATATGTAAGCGCAATAATTTTATCTAATTTTTTGTCCCTACAATGCATTTTTTACTGTCCCTACAACTGAAAAGGAGTCTGAAATTATGTGCGGAGGTGCAGGTGCCGCCGGAGGCGCTGGTGGCGCAGGTGGTGCAGGAAATGCCGGGAATGCCGGGAATGCGGGAAATTCATCTAAACTGGCCGTAAACCCTGATACCCCTCAGGGTGATGTTACTGGAAATCCGCAATTAAACGCATTTACCCAATTTCTCCGGGAACGAAATATCCGACTACAATAAACCCAACACTCTGGTTTACTTCTATAACTGCCGATATGCTCGTGGGCATTTCGGCAGTTATACTGCTAATTAACCGCCTAAAACGCTCATTTTCCATCATTGACTACAGGCACTTACTCAAGGCAACCTGGTTGACTCATGTACAATACCACCGCATTTT
>JAJQJM010000062.1 GCA_021323475.1 Vampirovibrio sp. | reverse complement strand
CTGAAAGTCATTTTCAAACCAGAAATCAAGATCCAAATTCAGCAAGGCGGCGCCAATAAAAAATCCAGCAAACCGGACGCCATTGTGATGAGCACGGATGCCAGCAAAAAAGCCGCAGACGAAGAGGCTTCCAGTCAGGATGCCGCCCCCGCCCCCGCCACGCTGGATAACCAGCAAAACGAAGGCTAGAATTTTTAAAAACTCCGGCTAAAACCGGAGTTTTTCACTGTAAGCCGCTGACACTAACATCGTATAGTAATAACCTCGGCTTTGCTTTTTTTGCCTGCCAGTAGTCACATCGTGGTAAGCGTAAAGTTGGCGTATCAACTTATGCTGCTATGAATATCGCAATTGTCTGAAAGGCATACAATATGAATACGTACCGACTCTTTCCCAGGAGTCAGCGTTGTCTGTTCCAAAAGCATGGGGCAGGCTGACGGGAAATCCACTCGGAGAGGACTGGTTTTATAACAGCCTTTACGGCAGGAGAATACGCAGGAGACTATTTCGTTGGCAAATATATGGCAATACCGGGGCGAGCGATCGGCCACAGGACAGCAGTTTTCAAAAGACGTGACAGATGCGGCGGAAGGTTCCCCATTGCTTGCCCGGCTGCTTGCCAATCGCGGTTTGAGTACGCCTGAAGAAATCAGGGCTTTCCTGAAGCTGGAAGAATACCAATCTGTCAGTGGCTGGGAACTGCCGGACATGGAGCTTGCCGTTGAGCGAATCCTTAAAGCGATTGACGCTAAAGAGCCCATTCTGATCTATGGAGATTTTGATGTTGACGGGATTACCGGCACCTCTGTTCTGTATGAGACGCTCAAGAAACATCTCAACGCCAACGTCAGCTTTTATATTCCCGATCGGGCAACGGAAGGGCACGGATTAAACACAGCAGCCCTCATCCGGCTGACCAGTTCCCGGCAAATCAAACTGGTCATTACCACGGATACCGGCATTACCAATTTTTCAGAAGTCAGTTTGCTGAATGGGTTGGGCGTGGATACCATCGTGACCGACCATCATGCCCTGCCGGAGAACCTTCCGCCGGCCATCGCCAATATCAATTCGCAGCGGTTGGACTCTTCGCATCCACTTTGCCACTTGTGCGGGGCTGGGGTTGCCTACAAGCTGTGCGAAATTCTGTTGGAAAAGCTGCTGCCTGCGGAGGAAGCGGCCCAGGCGGCGGAAAATCTGCTGGATATCGTGGCGGTTGGCACGGTCGTCGATATGGTTCCATTGCTAAAAGAGAATCGATATCTGGTGTATCGGGGCTTGCAGGTCTTGAATCGTCGGCAGCGGCCTGGTTTCAACGAAATACTGGAGCAGGCGGGCGTCAAGTCCGATGCGCCACTGACCAGCGAAACGCTGGGCTTCACCATTGGCCCGCGTCTGAACGCGTTGGGACGTTTAGAACGCGCCGATCAAGGGGTGGAGCTGATTACCTCGAACGATGCAGAGCGAATCCGTATTATTGCCGCCCATTTGGAATTTCTGAATCGGAAGCGGCGGGATCTTTGCGATCAGACCTTTCTGGAAGCCGAGAGCCATCTGCAAAAAACAGGGGGGCTTGCGGATAAACGGGCCATCATCCTGGCGAGTCCGGCGTGGAATCCAGGAATCATAGGCATTGTGGCCTCTCGACTGATCGAAAGGTACCATGTACCGGTGTTCATGATGGTGGTAGACGAATCCAAGGCGGAGGTGCGCTGCTCCGCCCGATCCATACCGGGTTTTCACCTGCATGATGAACTACTGGCGCTGGAGCATTACTTCCTGGGCTTCGGTGGGCATGCGGGCGCCGGCGGATTCGCCCTCAAGCTGGAGAAACTGGAGGCGTTCAAGCGGGATTTGCATGCCATTTGCAACCGGAAGATTACGGATGAGCAGATGCGGCCCATTATTGACGTGGACGCCAAGCTGGAATGGAGTCAGGTCAACCCGCATTTGATTACGCTAGTGGACAAGATGGCCCCGTTCGGCATGGAGAATCCATCACCCAAATTTGTGCTGGAAAACGTTAATGTGGCGGTTCAGCGCTATATGGGAGAGGACGAGCGCCATTTGAAGCTGGTATTGGCCAACAGCATGGGCCGTACTGGAGACAATAACCCGCCGCTGGAAGGCATCATCTGGAATTTTGGACGTAAGGAACGCTTTGATGCCCGTGAGCCATACAGCTTCGTTGTGGTTCCGGGGCTAAACACTTTCAACAACGTGACAAAAGTTCAGTTGATTATCGAGGATTATCTCGCCCCTCAAGCAGCAAAGCTGGCTACGGAAAGCACAATGTCCACTGCTCAGAGCAGCCCGATCCCCGCAAAAGCGTCCCGCCCATCGCCAGAGCTTCCTTTTGAGCATAAAAAAGATGAGGAAGCCTCAGCGGGTATTCAATGGATCGACCATCGCAGCCGGGAAGCCGTTGAGGTGTTCGTCAGCCAGCTGATGCTACCGTTGCAGGATCAGCGCAAGGTGGTGATTTACAATGAAGGCAAAAAGCCCGAAATTCCGTTTCTGAATGAAAGCCTGTTATGCACCCGGCTGCAGCTGAGGAAAGCGGATGAACTGATTTTGTGGGATTTACCCCCGTCCGCGCAGGAATTCAAACGGATTATGGAATGCGTCAAACCGGAGGTCATTCACCTGGTGGGCGGCAAATATCAATCCGTGCCTATTTTTCCATCCGAACAGAATTACCTGAAGCTGATTGTTCAGGTGCTTCGACGGGATCCCGAGCTGCAAATTATTGATGTGGAAACTTTTGCGTCGCAATTGGCCACCACGTCCGCCGTCATTACGCAGGGGCTGATTCTGCTGGAAAAAATGACGCTGCTGGAAACACGACTGGCTGAACCCGGCAATGCGCAAAAACTGAAGGTAAAATTATTGCCGCAAAATGCCAGTTCACAGGAAAACATTACGGAGCGACTGGAATATGCCGCCTTCCAGCAAGCGCTGAAAGAGGTTGGTAAATTCAGAGGATGGCTATTGAAGAGCCCTCTTGCTACAATGAAGATGACTCTCATGAGTTCGTTAGCGGCGGGAACTCCCTCAACGGTTGCAACACCTACCGAATTGGCCCCCGAACATTCGAACCCAGCCGTTAAAGCAGCCCCCCAAGTCATGTTCAACTGAAACAGGAAAGATTCGATGCCTACTACTCAGGAGCACATTGCTGTCGACAAGATTAAAGCGGCTATCCGCGACATTCCCGATTTCCCGAAGCCGGGCATTCTATTCAAGGATATTACCCCGGTCTTGAAAGATCCCGTTCTGCTGAATCAGGTTATTAATTATTTCTATAACCAATTAAGAGACAAAAAAATTCAGTACGTGGTGGGCATTGAGTCCCGCGGCTTTATTTTAGGCTCCGCGCTGTCGTATAAACTCGGTTGCGGTTTCGTGCCGGTTCGCAAAAAAGGCAAACTGCCGGGTCTGGTCGAGCGCCACGAGTATGATCTGGAATACGGCACCGATACCATTGAAATGCACACCGATGCCATTGAGCCGGGCGCTCGGGTGGTATTGATTGACGATTTGCTGGCCACCGGTGGAACTGCCGCCGCCTCTTGCAAGTTGCTGGAAAAGCTGAAAGGCGAACTGGTTTCCATTATGTTTTTGATTGAACTGGAATTTCTGCATGGCCGGGCACGCTTACCGCAAAGCGTTCATACCCACTCGATGATCCAGTTTTAATTCTATTTAGCAACTATTGAAGCAACCTGTCTTGTAATTTACAGACAGGTCGTTTTATTGATTTCTATCGTGGTTAAGTTTGGCAGTCTGCTATTTAACCTCACAGGCAACTTCTCAAAACAATTCAATTAAAAAAGCCGCTTGGAATTGAAAAATCAATCCAGCGGCTTTTTTATCGTTATCTTAAAAGAAAACTATTTTTCTTTTGTAGCACGTGTCGCTCTGGCTTTCGGCTTAGGAGCAACTTCTTCCTCGCCATCGGCGGTGGGTTGCAATTCCACGACTTCGGCCGTCGGCGCGGCAGCCTTGCGAGTACGAGTCGCCCGTGGCTTTGGCGCAGGAGCCACCTCAGCAGCTTCCTCCTCAGCCTCGGCAGCTTCTTCAAGCGGCAGTTCGGATTGAACGGCCTCTTCTTCCTCGTCAGCTGGCTCGCTAACGGGAGCTGCGGCTTTGGCTCGGGTCGCTTTTTTCGGGGCAACCGGCACTTCAGCTTCTTCAGCTTCGGCAGGCTTGGCCGTTTCAGCAGACGCTTTTGCCTTTTCCGCCTGTTCCTTTTCTTTTTCCTCGCGGGCTTTGCGCTGAGCTTCTTTCATCTCCGGCGGCAAGTCGTCGCGATCTTCATTCCAGCGGGACAGGTTGCGATTTTTGCGAATTAAGCCAATAGCTACGTGTACGCGCCATTCATCCATCCGCAATTGCTTAGCGATAATCTTATGGATGCCCAACGGAGGCAGAGGCAGGTAGGGCTCATACAGCGTCTCAATCGCCATCAACTGTTCCGGAGTCACGGCCAGCTTGCGCTTGGGATACTCCAGCTTGGGCAACTTCATCTTTTCGCGCACCAGGTTGATGCCGAAAAAGACCTTGCTCGGCGCCAGATTGATTTGCTCGCCAATCACTTCGTGAATATCCGGATTGGGCAGCGGCAATGCCGTTTTATAAATTCTTTCGATATCGATCAACTGCTCTTTGGTAACCAGCAGTTTCTTGGGCACTCTGGGACCGCCACCGGGACGACCACCGGGACGACCGCCACGCGGAGGGCCGTAGCCACCGCCGGGAGGACGACCGCCTTGCGGACGCGGAGGGCCATATCCGCCACCGGGAGGACGACCGCCTTGCGGACGCGGAGGGCCGTAGCCACCGCCGGGAGGACGACCGCCTTGCGGGCGTGGAGGGCCGTAGCCACCACCGGGGGGACGACCACCTTGTGGACGTGGAGGACCATAACCCGGTTGACGCTGCTGATAGCCGCCCTGTTGACCATAACCGCCACCTTGTGGACGGCCACCTTGGCCACCATAGCCGCCACCACCGTAGCCGCCGCCACCATAACCGCCACCGCCATATCCACCGCCCTGAGGCTGGTATGGACGCTGTTGTTGCTGATAAGGAGGCGGACTTGCGGGACGCGCCGCAGCCACTGTACCCTCAGGGTACAAACAATTCGGACAAATCACCCGCTTGGGGTTCTTCGTCTCAAAGACCTCTCCACATTTTGAGCATTGATTCGTAAACATAATTTTCTATCCGCTTAACTTGGCCGAATCCAAACTACCGACAATACGCAAGAACTACTAGTGTGAATAAAGTGCTGTTACAGGGTGGATTCGCAATAACCCTTCAACTCTGATTAAGTGTTAACAAAAACGACGACTTTTTACTTGGCTTTCTCACTCGGCGCTTCAATGATGGACTGCCTGGGAAATATTGCTATCGTCTGCTACCGTCGTGGTCTTGAATGCTTTGTTTCGTGCCGTACCCGTGAATTGACCCTTTCCTTCCGACAGGTTAGCATAACTCATATGCCAGAAGAATCAAGGGGGAAAATCTACTATTCAAACTAAAAAGTCACTCCTATAATTAATAGCATATCTTTCTCAGAAATTGTACTTTTTTTGTGAAATTTCCTCCAAAAGACGATATTTTGCTTAATAATCGGGGTAATATGCACGATGAGCGGTGGCTCCCTATTTGATATTGTCGGGCCGGTTATGGTTGGCCCATCCAGTTCCCACACGGCCGGTGCCGTACGTTTAGCCAATCTGGCAATGCTGATTGCGGATCAGCCCATCTCGGATGTAGAATTCATCCTTTACAATTCGTTTGCGCAAACTTATCAGGGTCATGGCACGGATCGGGGTTTAATCGCAGGAATCCTGGGTTACGGAGTCAATGACGAGCGAATTCGGGACGCGTTCCAACTGGCGGAGCACCACAAGCTGAACTACCGCATGACGCCTTTTACCGGGGCCAACAATTATTCGCCGAACACGGTGGTATTTAACCTGAAGCTAGAGGACGGGCAGTCTTTGCGCATTGTGGGCCATTCCATCGGGGGCGGCAAGGTCTATGTCTCCAAAATTGATGAGCATAACGTCTCCCTGCGTGGTGAAATGCCCACTTTAATCCTGTTTTACAAGGATCAGCCGGGTATGATCTGGGAGGTGACCAAAATTCTGGCCGAACAGCGAATTAACATCGCCACCCTAAGCTGTAACCGCAACCAGCGCGGGCTGGAAGCCTTCATGATTATTACCCTGGATTCGCTGCCGCCGGTGGAGGCGGTTGAAGAAATCCGGCGCATCGCCGATATTTATACGGTAAGATGCATTGATAAACTATCCGCATAACGAACGGAAGGCCGCTCATGTCCAATTTCAACTCGTTTCAGGAACTTCTGGATTTTTGCCGTACCAACCATTGCAGCGTTTCCGAGGCGGCGCTTCGCTACGAGGAAGCCTATTCCGGCAGGAACCAGGAGGACATCCTGAATGGCATGCGGACCATTCTCCAACAGATGCGGGATACCGTGGCAAGCGGCATTGATTCTGATGAGCCCTCCATGAGCGGGCTGACTGGCGGAGACGCCAAGCGGGTAATGGCCTTCATGGAACAGCCCGGCTGCTTTCTGTCGCCGATTGAAATGAAAATGATTGCCTTTGGGCTGGCCACGCTGGAAGAAAACAGCCGAATGAAGCGCATTGTGGCCTGTCCCACCGCAGGCGGCAGCGGGTCGGTTCCGGCGGCGCTCATTGCCGTGGAGCAAGAGAAAGGCGTGGAGCCGGAACAAACCTTGAAGGGGCTGATTGCCGGTGGCCTGATTGGTGAAATTACGGCACGACGCATGTTTTTATCCGGTTCCGCTGCGGGTTGCCAGGCGGAAGTGGGTGTCGCCTCCGGCATGGCGGCGGGCGGACTGGTGGAAATGATGGGCGGCACAGCGGAGCAGGTGATTAATGCGGCGGCCATCTCCATGCAGAATTTGATGGGCCTGGTTTGCGATCCGGTGGCCGGGCTGGTGGAAGTTCCCTGCGTGGTGCGTAATGGCCTATCCGGCGTACAGGCGGCGGCTTCGGCCACGATGGCGCTGGCCGGGGTTAAGAGTTTTATCCCCATGGATGAAGTGGTGGAAGCAATGGCAGCTGTCGGTAAATTGATGCATCCTAGCCTGAAGGAAACTGCCGAGGGAGGGTTGGCCCAGACCAAAGCCGCCAAAGCGTTTACCGAACGCTTTAAAGCCCCTAAAACTGTTTCGGAAATCGTGGCGGACGCAACCAACGAATAATTAACTTGGGCCGGGAGATTTATTAAAACGCGATTATTCTTATACTGCACAAAACCGGGTTGAGCCGTTTTAACGCGATAACAGGTCAATTTGCGAAACCGGCTTGATTCATGAGTATGCCCTACAGGAGTATTCCCAGCAGCGCCAATCTCGGCAGAGTGAGTTCTCCAAGCCTGCCGCTGAAATTCGGCTGCCGCATGTTCGCATATATGGCCCCTCAACAGGGGGAGGATGCGTTTATTCAGCAATGCCTGCTGACAGGGGGAAATTCCATGAAACGGCAAAACCAGCTTCCCTTTGGGGAGCCGGGAGACCCAGACACCCCCGCTGCGCGACACCATACGGAAACCAATGTATTGAAGCCCGGCAGCCCATACCCCATCAAGACCGGCTGGGGCATTGCCACATTTGCCTCCGATTCATCACCATCTGCCCCGGAGCTGTTTAAAAGCGCGCTTCCCATCTTCCAGGACAACACTTACGAGCAAACGGCGCGTCGCATCGCACAAGCCCATCCAGCGGTCATTCTGAGCCACTTGCGGGAAAGTCGCACCCCAGGCACTCCAGTGGAAGCGCATCCGTTCCGGATTCAGAACTGGGCCTTCATGCACCACGGCGATCTCTCCAACCAGATTGCGCGGGAACTTCGGGAAGAACTGGAAACCCGAGAACAAGCCAAGCAACCGGTCATTATGCCGCAAAGTAAAAGCGATTCCGAGTTACTGGCCTGTTATTTCGCCAGTCGGTTACTGGCAGAAACCGGCACTGCCGATACCCGCAAAATTCAGGATAAACGCATTGTGGACCGCATCTTTACGGAGCTAGTGGAACGCATGTTACACTGGCCCAAGCGAGAGCGTTTTGCAGACATCATGACGACCATCGAACGGAACGGGCAGGGGGAAAATCACCCCGGCTCACTCAATTTCGTGTTTTCGGACGGAACCCGGCTGTTGGCCAGCAATTGCGTAACGGCACCAAACACCGCTAACAAGAACTACCTGCACCTGGGCAAGCGTAATACGGCACAAGGAACCGAGTACCTGCTCGCCACATACCCCATGCAGCCCACCACCGGCACCCGAATCCAGTGGAAAGCGATACCCAATTACAGCATTCTCAAGCTGGAGCGCCAGAACACCGGTGCCGTATCATCAATTCGCTACAAGGAAAGCCCTCTTCAGCATGCAGCACGGCAACCTCAAACCAAAGTCGGCTCCAGAACCAACGTTTTCCATCGACTGTCCCAGCGAATCAAAACATGGATCAGTTGGCTCAAATCCTGCTTCCAATATGCCTGGAAGCGGATGATCAACCTCTTCTCCAGTCCACGAAAGACCGAGCGCTAATAGAGATTACAGAATATGCTCCAGCCCATAAACCAAGCCTTGCAACTGCATGACTTTCTTGGCCGATAGGGCCACACCGGGCATAAAGCAGGCCCGGTCCATGCTATCGTGCCGAATGGTCAGAATTTGACCCGGCCCACCGAAAATCACTTCCTGATGGGCAATATAGCCGGGCAGCCGGACGCTATGTATATGGATGTTCGCCGGATCGGTCGCCCCACGGGCCCCGGCAATCACTTCTTTTTCAGGCGAGTTGGTCGGGCCGAACGTGGACTGGCTCTGCCGCATCAGTTCGGCGGTTTTCAGCGCGGTACCGCTTGGCGCATCCGCTTTTCGGTTGTGGTGCAGCTCGATAATCTCCGCGTGATCGAAATACCTGGCCGCTTCCTGGGCGAATTTCATCATCAGAACGGCACCAATGGCGAAATTAGGTACCACCATGCCACCCAAACCACGTGACTTCAATGCATTGTCAATTTCCTGAAGCTGCTCCGGCGTCAGCCCCGTAGTGCCGATGACCGGACGGCAACCGGCCTCAATCATGGCCATCGTGTTGGGATACACCACATCCGGGTTGGTAAAATCCACGCACACATCCGGCTTTTCACGCGCCAGAAGGGCCTTCAAATCCTGATCGAATTGCATGCCGGGCTCTTGAGCCGTTCCGAAGAAGTCGTTGACTGATTCACCCAGCCCATGCGGATCCACCACGCCAGCCAACTTCAGTTCCGCATCATTCAATACGGTTTTCACCACTTCCTGGCCCATTTTGCCTTTCGCGCCGCAAACCGCCACCCGAATCGTCTTGACTGCCGCTTGTGCATCCATAAATGTATTTCCCAATCAACCTGAACGCTTCGGTTTTAGCAGGAAGACGCCTCCCGCGCAAGTTGGCATTGCCAGGGCGTGTTTAACCCTGGGTTTGTTCCGGCTTGGGCAGGTCCAGCTTAGCGTTGGGCTTTTGGTGGAACGTCACCTGTTTCTCCCAACGCAAGTCAACCGCTTCAATCCCTTCCCGAAACTCGGCGATTTTGGGGAGCAGAGCCACAATCCGAACGAGTCGATCCGCGGCATTGTTGTCCAAGCGGCCCAGAATCACCGGAATCTCCCGGAAATTCAGAATTACCTGGTTCGGATTCCGCACGTCCACGTTATCCAAATGCAGACCCTTCAACTGACGGGCCTGCCAGGCGATTTCCCGCAAGCGCTCCAGGTAACTCAGCTTGAACGTTGTACGGGGATTAATCAGAATACGCTCCAGGTTACGCCCTGCATACACCTCGGGACGATAATAATACTGTTCCAGTGAGATAATACCGTCCGGAACCCCCAGCGCATAGGGGCGAAGATGCTTCTCGTCCGTATAGAACTCGGCCCAGGGAGCCTTTTCCACCACCTGAACATCCAGACGGGAGGGGAACATATGCCGACGCACCACAGCCCGGTCCACCATATCGAAGCGGCTCTCAATTTGTCGGGCCAGTTTGCCGGTATCCACCATATATAGCGGCTTACCGTCCCATTGCTGAATCAGCGGCTCCAATTGCTCCGCCTTCAACAATTGGGTATTTTTCACCGTAAAATCGGCTGGATGATACGTCCACAGTGAACTATGCATCAATTCCCACAGCAATACGCCCCACAGGAGCGCAAAACACAGCTTGAACACCAGGCGAATCCGGTTATAGAACACCCGCAGCTTCTTCTGCTCGCGCCGACGTTGGAGATAGTTCATCTGCCGACGGCGAACCCGCTCCAGTTGCCGCTTGGATTTTACAGCCTTTGGACGCCCTTTTTGCTTGTGCCGCTTACGCCCGGGAGGCGCCGGAACCGCTTCCTGCTCCGCCTCATCAGGCTCATCGCCCGATTCCTGAGGCTCAACATCCGCCTCAGCTGCAGACGCTTCCGGCTTGGACTCCGAGCGGATCAGCGGATCCTGAATTCCGCTTCGAGACGAGAAAACGCTTTGCTGAGCAGCTTCTTGCCCGTTACCGGCCGCCTGGGCATCAGGCTCTGCGGATTCCCCTTTTTTCCAATAGTTCATGGTCAAATCCGGCGCTGCGGATCCGGCCTGCAACGGGGAATCTTCCGGTCTGTCGGCAGTGGACATGCGCTCTCACTCTCTCGGCTAATTCACGGCGGTATTCAGAATACATTCTACCAGTTGATCATAGCCGATTCCCATGGCCTTGGCCTGAGCGGGCAAGTCACTCAAAGGAGTCATGCCGGGAATAGTGTTGATTTCCAGAATGTAAAATTTATTGTCGGCATCTACTACAAAGTCGATACGGGACATACCGCGGCATCCGGCAGCAACATGCGCCTTCAAGGTCGTGTCCTGAATCGCGCGGGTGGTTTCCTCATTCAGCTCGGCAGGCAGAATGAATTCGGTGCCGCCTTCCGTGTATTTGGCTTCCAAGTCATACCATTCGGACTTGGTTGGACGAAGTTCCAGGATAGGAGTCACTTTGGCCTCGCCAGCCACCTCAACCACGCCCACGGTCAGGGATTTCCCGTAGACATACTGCTCCACCATCACCTCATCGGCATATTTAAAGGCGGTTTTCAGCGCGTCTTTCAAATCTTCCGGCTTATCTACTTTGCTCATGCCGATGCTGGAGCCCTCATTGATGGGCTTTACCATCACCGGGTAGCTCAGGCCGATTTCAACCGGCTTACCGTTAACCGTACCGGCCTTGATGACGACGGAATCAATTACCGGCAGGCCGGCATCCTTCAACACACTTTTGGTGAGCGCTTTATTCATGGTCAAAGCACTGGCCGCCACACGGCAACCGGTATACGGAATGCCCATCAGCTCCAGCAGGCCCTGAATGCAACCGTCTTCCCCGTACTTACCATGCAGGGCGATGTAGGCCACTTCCACTTTGCGTTCGGCAAGTGTGCGGGCGATATTCTGGTCCACGTCGATCAGTTCCGCATTCTCGTAACCCAACCGGCAAAGCGCCTCGTAGCAATTTTTTCCGGAAATCAGCGATACCTCACGCTCTGAGGACAGGCCGCCGTACAAAACACCGATTCGGGTGGACTTATTCAGGGAATGCTTTTGCATAGTGCTGGTCATGATAACTTCCTTACGAAAAATTCAAACTTGGGATTGCAGTTGGCGAATGCACATTTAATGCCCGGCGGTCAGTTCCTGCCACATGGCCAATTCTTCATCCGTGGCATCGCCCAGCAGCAGGTTTTCCGGGTGGGCATCCAGGCCATACCGTTCGTGTATGGCGCGTTTCATCCGTAGCATCAGCTTCAACACATCGGTTGAAGTGCCGTTATCGACATTCACGATAAAATTGCCGTGGAGGGGGCTCACCATAACGCCGCCTTCGCGCCAGTTGCCCTTGGCGCCCAATTCTTCCATCAACTTGCCGGCAGGCATCTCCTTGGAGGGATTCTTGAACACGCTACCGCCGTTGGGCTCTTTGGGGTGGTGAGTCTTACGGAACGAGATGCTTTTGTCCATCATCTCACTGATCTGGGCCGCATCACCCGGCAAAAATTCCAATTCGGCGCTCAGTACAATGTGTTTTTGCGGATCGATCGCGCTTTTGCGGTAACTAAAGCCCAGTTGTTCCGGCTGCCAGCTTTCGATACTGCCGGTTTCCAGGTTAAACAGGGTTACGCTACGCACTAGGTCAGACGTTTCCTGACCCAATGCCCCGGCATTCATCCGCACCGCACCACCAATGGTCCCTGGAATGCCAATCATGTACTCGCCGCCGGTCAAAGCATGCTTCAGCGCCACGCTGGCGGACTTTGCCATATGCACCCCGGCCCCGAATGCAATACGGGTCGGCGATTTAGGCTCCACCCAGTCCAGCTTGCGCGTGATAACAGTCACTCCGCTAATGCCCTGAGACGCAATAATGGAATTACCGCCCCAGCCCAGGACGGTCAATTGTTTACCGGCCCGGTGCGTCTCTTTTAAAATGGCAGTCAGTTCCGCTTCGGAAGCGGGTTGATACGCCTCTTCCAGCGGCCCGCCGATGCGGTAGGTGGTAAAGTTGGCTCCCAACAGGACTTGGGGCATACAGGTACTCATCAGCCGTTCCACTGCCTCAGCAACTTGGTAATATTGCCCGCGCCCATGGATAGCACCACGTCTCCGGGCTGCACCACGGTTTTCAGCTCCTGGCGAAGTTGATCAAAGTCCGGCGTCAGCGGAATATACTTGGCATTGGGATGCTGAACTTTTTGGGCAAACGCATCCGCCGTCATGCCGGGAATAACCGGCTCATGCGCGGCATACACATCAGTCAGGTACAGCAAATCGGCGTCAATAAAACAGGTCAGGAACTCATCCCACAGCGCCTGTAAACGGGAATAGCGATGCGGCTGGAACACAGCCACCACACGCCCTGAAGTTCCCTGCAAGGACTCCTTGGCGGCCTTTAGGGTCACCAGCACTTCGCTGGGGTGATGGGCATAATCATCCACCATCAGAGCGTTATTCAGTTCGCCAACTTTCTCAAAACGGCGCCCCATGCCGGTAAACGAAAACAGCGCTTCCGAAAGGTCATCAAAATCGGCACCCAATTGATCGCCGATAGCCACGGCACATAGCGCATTAAACAGGTTATGTTTGCCGGGAACCGACATGTTCAGCTCACCGAGCATTTTGGCATTGCGGTAAACATAGGCCTGATAACAGCCTTTGCCATACGGACGGGCGTTCTTCAACCAATAGGTAGTCTGCGTTTCCTGGCCGGTAAACACATCGCCGGGCGCCAGCAGAATGGCTTCCACCTGGTCCGGGTTTTGCTCCACTAATTGCTTTACGTTCGGGCAAGTGATGTTGTAAAACACCTTACTGCCCGGCTTCAGGGCGTTCAAATAAGCCTTAAAGGTATCCATCAAAGCTTGCAGGCCATTCGTGTAATGATCCGCATGATCCAGCTCCAAGTTCGCCACGACCGACAATGTGGGCTGGTATTGCAGAATCGTCCCGTCGCTTTCATCCAGCTCCGCCACGGCGTACTTGCGCTCCTGGCCCATAATCGCGTTCGTGTTGAGAATCGGCATTTTGCCGCCCACAATCACGGTTGGGTCCAACTGGGCTTTATACAACGCCAGGCCGGTCATGCCGGTAATAGTTGTCTTGCCGTGGGTGCCGGTGATGCCAATTGTCGTTTGATGGCCCATCAAGGCGCCCTGCATAATTTCGCGCAACAAGCCGGAACGGTGATGAATCTCTTGTCCTCGATCCAGCGCAACGGCAATCTCCGGATTCTGCCGGTCAATGGATGAAGATACGATTAACTGGGCGTTCACGGGCACCTGTTCCGCCGCATGCCCAATAAAAATTCGGCCGCCCAGCTTGACCAGCTCCTGTGTATAGGCGCTATCCGCCACATCGGAACCGCTGACCTGAAAGCCGGATTCCAGAAGGACTTTCGCCAGTCCACTCATACCAATCCCGCCAACGCCGACAAAATGCACCGGCTGGGCTTTATCCAGGTGAAGCGGTTTGTTGATTGTTTCTGTCGATAAGCTCATCAAACGCCCCCTAAACCTGCGAGAGTTCGCGTTTTTGCTTCACATAGTCCTGCACCACTTCCCGATCGTCAAAGTGGATGGTGCGGTCACCCAGAATCTGGTAATCCTCATGCCCTTTTCCGGCCACCACAATAATGTCTTCCGGCGTGGCCATATCGATGGCCTGATGGATGGCCTGCTTGCGGTCCACATCCACCACCATTCGGGAGGAATCGAAGCGCTGGATGCCTGAAATCACATCGGTGATAATCTGTTGCGGATCTTCCGTGCGGGGATTATCCGAGGTAATCACCAAAAGATCAGCCAATCGTTCGGCGATACGTCCCATTTTCGGGCGCTTGGTCGCATCCCGGTCGCCACCGCAACCGAATACGGCAATCAGGCGGCCATTTTCCGGCGTCACCACCCGTGCGGCGTTCAGCACGTTCTCCAGGCCATCCGGGGTGTGGGCGTAATCTACAATCACATAGGGTTTTTCAGAAACCACTTCAAAGCGCCCACGAATACCGGGCACCCGCTCAATAGACTTCACGCAGGCTTCCAGGGAAATTCCCATCGCTAAACCGCTTGCCAAGGCCGCTAGGGCATTATACACGCTGAACTGTCCGCCCAGCTTCAACTTCACCTCCGCTTTACCAGCCGGAGTCACGACGGTAAACGAGGAACCGGCAATACTATAGTTCGGGTTTTCAATCCGTACATTGGCTTCCGGCGAGTTAATCGCGTACGTAAACAGCTCTACCCCTTGCGGGCAGGCAGCAATAAATTCCTTGGCATAATCGGAATCCAGGTTAATCACCGCGGCCCGCTTTTTCCCGTTGCTGACATCCAGTCTGTTGAACAACAGCGCCTTGGCCCGCCAATATTGTTCCATAGTCTTATGGTAATCCAGGTGATCCTGGGTAATGTTGGTAAGCACCGCCACTTCAAAGTCACAGCCGTGCACCCGGTACTGCTCCAACGCGTGGGAGCTGACTTCCATCACCACGCACTCGTTCCCGTCATAACGCATCTCGTGCAGGATTTCCTGCAACTCGGTCGCCATCGGGGTGGTATGGCCGGTACTATCGTAGATTTGCTGCTTGCTGGTTTTATGACCCAAGCTGCCAATCAAGACGACTATTTTGCCCTGATCTTCCAGCATCTGCTCAATCAGGTGGGTCACAGTGGTTTTTCCGTTGGTGCCGGTTACACCAACCAGGCGCATTTGCTGCCCCGGAAAGCCACGCAACGCGCTGCTTAACTCAGCCAGCGCCTTATAGGTGCTTTTTACGGAGATAACCGGAATATTGCCCGGAATCTGGACAGTGCCCTTGCGATCCGCTTCGATCACCAGGGCCAATGCGCCCTGGGACGCCGCCCCGGACAAAAATTGGTGTCCGTCCGTCCGGCTGCCGCCAAGCGCCACGAAAATAACGCCGGGTTTTGCCTGCCGGGAATCGTTCGTTACGTCCTCAACGGCCTGATCAGCCGACTGAGCGTACAAATCGGGAGTTTCAACAGTAGCGTCAGTCAGATTCTTTAGCAATTCAGCCAATTTCATAGCGCGGTTTCTCTCAGCGTTAACTCTAACGATACAGGCATTCGTTCCAAATGGGCTTATTAATGAGCGGCGCGAGTCTGCACAACCGGCACAGCGGCCGCTCCTGCGGGACGGTTGGAAGTTGCCTTTGCTCCGCCGCCCGTCTGCAAAGCGTTCCTATGAGCTATTTTATCAGCATTTATGCCCAAATAGCTCACGGTTTCCTGGGCAATATTCTTAAAAATAGGCCCGGCCACCGTGCTGCCCCATGCTTCAGCCATTTGTGGGCTATCCACTACGACCATCATCAGCACTTTCGGCTGTTTCGCCGGGAAAAAGCCAACGAAGGACGTGAATACATTCGAGCTGTAGCCGCGACCGTTCGGGTTCGGCTTGCGGGAAGTCCCGGTCTTACCGGCAACCGCCACCCCTTCCAGCCGAACCGTGGACGTTTTAGCCTCCTGAATGCTGCGGGTCAGCAGATCCGTCATTACAGAACAGGTTTGGGGACTAAAAATCCGCCGGTGAGTCACTGGAGAGCCTTTCATCACATGCGGCGAGTTCCAGATGCCTCCATTCGCAATGGCCGCCACAGCAGAAGCTATCTGCATAGGCGTGGCCGCCATTCCATAACCGTACCCGATGGACCCATGAGTGGACTCATCCCAGGCTTTGGGTGGAAGAATAATACCAGCGGACTCGCCCGGTATATCGATGCCCGTTTTGGAGCCGATGCCAATCCGCTTCAACATTTCATAGTGCTGTTGCGCCGGTAGCATCAGGGAAATTTTGGCGCTGGCGATGTTGCTGGAGTGCATCAGCAGATAAACCAGATCAATCATCCCAGGCGCGCCGTGTTTGCCGTAGTCGTAATTCTGGATGGTCCAGCCGCCGATCTTCATCCGGCCCGTATCATGAATGCGGGAATGGCGGTTGATCTTTCCCATTTCAAGACCGGAGGCCACCGTCAGGATTTTAAACGTGGAGCCAGGCGGGTACACATCGGTAATAGCCCAGTTCTTAAGCGATTCGGCATCCGCCTTGTAGAACTGATTCGGCTGATAGGTGGGCAGCACCGCAAATGCCAGTAACTCGCCCGTATGAGGGTCCATCATGATGACCGTACCGCGCTGGGCCTTCGACTTCGCCAATCCAGCCGCCAATTCACGCTCAGCGATGTACTGCAAACGGGCATCAATGGTCAAGTGGACATCCTGCGCCTTGGGCAGGGTCACAATATGCTGAGGATCCAGAGTTGCCAGATCCACCAGATTGCCCCGCCCGTCCAGGTACGTCCCGCTTAAATCCGTGGGCTTTTTCTTCAGGATTTTAGCAGCGGAGGCCTCCACCCCCGAGCTGACTTCCGCTTCATCATTCACATACCCCAGCACATGGGCCGCCAAGTTGCCTTGCGGATAATTTCGCACATTCTTTTTGGCAAAATCCAGGCCCGGCAAGGGAACATTTCGGACCATCGGGCGGCCCCGGTTATCCAGAATCAGCTTCCTGGTTTTATCGTCCAGCGCAATCACCGGTGTTCTGGCCTTTGCAATGCGATCGACCATCTCCTTGGTCAGGTTTTTCTGCACCCCAATGGTGGTATACGGCTCCGACAGCTTCTTGAGCAGTTTCTGCTCATCCACGTTCAGCACAGGCGCAAGAGCCGTCGCAATTTGCTCCGGCTTAATCTTGAAAAAATACTTCGGGTGGGCGAACAAGTCGTACAAAATGGTGTCTTGCGCCAGCACCAAACCGTTTCGATCCAGAATACGGCCGCGGTTATACAGAGTTAACGCCTGATTGCGGGAGAGTTGCGCCTTTTTCTTCAGGTTGGGAGCATCAATCATCTGGATGTAAAACAGTTTACCCAGAATGGAAAACACCAACAGCAATAACCCTGCGGCTACCAAACGAAACCGTTTGGCAAAAACCCTGTCTTTTGAAACCGTCTCGGTTGGGGAGGGGGGACGGGTTGCCCGCTGCTTGCGGTGTTGTTGCTGGCGTTGCCGGTAGAGTTGCCGGTCTCTAGTACCCGTAGACATGCGGAAACTCCTGCTTGATTTCAGGCATTGGCGGCAAATGGGTTTCGGAAGCGGGCACGTCAATCACCGTGGGAGGCAGACGCAGATGAGGCACATACCCCGCAGCCGCCTCCACATTCTTATAGGAACGTATGTGGTTCAATTTCACCTGCAACTCTTTGTTCTTTTCGTTCAATTCTCGGGTATCGCGGGCTACTTTATTAATAGAATCCTCGAAGTGGACCTTAATACCGTAAGCCACCAGGGCGCCCACCACAAATAAGCCGAACAGCAACGAAAAAACCCGTGCCGACATCCGTAAAAGCCTGCCATTACGGGCGGGGGCAAAGTTGCCCTGAATAATCAAATGCTCAGGATTGTCTCTCATAACTGAATGGATACCTTATGCGCTCTCTGCGCAGGACTGCCGCAACTCTCACGCTATCCCGCTGTGGTTCACTACTATTATATAGGTCGAGTACCCGAACCGTCACGTTAAAAATCAGGCTCAGCGTTAGCCTTGCATACAAGACTAACCTCTTAAAAGTGTAAACAAATTCGCCTGGCCTGTGGAAAAAATTTTAATCAGGACTCCGAAACCACAATGCCCTTTAAATCGTACGGGGTAACGTGGGTAATTTTTACGGACACGATTTCGCCGGGCACCGCTTGCCCTTTGACCTGAACCGTATTGTCGATTTCAGGGGCATCCCACTGGGTACGGCCAATTAAAGTGCCGTAGGAATTCACCATGTCAATCAGCACATCCACGGTCTGGCCAATCATTTCCTGATTCTGGGAAAAGGCAATCTGCTGCTGCATGGCCATCAGTTCGCTGCGACGCTGCTTGATAACGCTCTTTTTCACCTTTCCGTCCAGGGTTTGACTGTGCGCGGTATCCACGTCGGAATACTCAAACACGCCTAGACGGTCGAATTTCACTTGCTGAATGGTATCGCGCAAATGCTCGAAATGCTCCTCGGTTTCGCCGGGGAAACCTACTATAAAGGAGGTGCGCAGTTTGACGTTTTTAATCTTGGCGCGAGCCCGTTCGGCAAACTCCACCAAATCGGTCTGAGGACGGCGCATGCGTTTCAGGATTTCCGGATGGCTGTGCTGAAGCGGGCAATCCAGGTATTTCACGACCTTATCGCAATCATTGATGGCTTCCAGCAGCTCATCGGACACCAGGTTGGGGTAGGCGTACATAAAGCGCACCCAGGTAATTTCGGGCACATCGTTCAAGGCCCGCAGCAGTTCCGGCAGGCTGGAATTGATGTCTTTCCCGTAGCTGGTGCTGTCCTGCCCCACCAGAATGATTTCCGTTACCCCGCGTTGTGCCATTTCGCGAGCGTTCTCAACGATGTTTTCCAGGCTGCGACTGCGGAACGCGCCCCGCATGCTGGGAATAATGCAGAAAGAACACTTATAATCGCAACCTTCAGCGATTTTTAAATAGGTATACGAACCTACCGTGATGTGCCGCCGAACGGTATCTTCTTCCAATATATAAGTGGGATCCTGCTGCATGGCCAGCACCCGCTCAGTATTTGAATTTATTTCAGCCAGATCCGGTCATTCCCAATTATCTGGGAATAACCGGATAGCTGTATTCATTCGCCTGCGCTTATTAAGTATTCGC
>JAJQJM010000178.1 GCA_021323475.1 Vampirovibrio sp. | reverse complement strand
TGGACAGCTTCCCCGCCTTTTCCCAAACGCATTTTTCCATGACCGCGTTCCTGAGATGCACACGGGATGAGGCCATTATGAAAGCCTTTTCCTTAATGCAAAACGGACACGGGGAGTCCTCACTGACTCGCATCGTAAACAAGCCTATGCGCGTTATTTTCAAGGACATGAAAGCCATTAACAAGAGCCTTAGAAATTATGACGCGTTAAGCTGGATTAGCAGCCACGGGGAACAAGTGATTTTTGTGAATGAAAAGCATCGAGGCGCTCCGCCGGAAGCATTGGCGGCGCTTATTGCCCATGAAGCGATGCATGAGGACGAATTCAATTCCATCAGCGAAGAGATTCAAAGTTGGCGTCATGAAGCCGTGGTCTGGATGGAAATGAAAGCCAGAAATCCGGAACTGGCTAAAATCCCGCCGGGACTTTACCCTTTGGTCGATCGGGAAAACCGAATCGAATCCGAATATCGGAAACATTCCCTGGATAATTTTGTGCGAAGCAGTCCGGGCTATCAGGGGCTGCCGGAGGCATCACCCGGATTTGGAGCCACCTCGGCAAGCAAATAAACCCCTGCGGCAGGGGCAGCAGCGCAACCGCCGCCCAGCCTCCTCCGGATATAGGAGGCTGCTCAATCGCTCGTATTATAGAATGGCAGAGTCCCTTCCGCGCGAACGATTGCCATGTTTTTTGAAAAAAATATCCAGGCGTTGCCCCAAACGGTTGAAAGCCATGCTGATTTAATACGGCAGTTACAAACAACAGCGCCCATTCAGGATTTTGAATTTCAGGAAACCCAGGATGGACAATACACCTTGCGCTACCGGGATGTTTTTCTGCATGACCCATGCAAGCCGGTGGAAGAGGCCCGCGATGCAATTCGTTCGCAATGCAAACCGGGACCGGGGCGTTTGCATCTGATTTTGGGCATTGGCCTGGGATATTTATTGGATGAACTCTTTCAGGCCAGTGAAGGGCAAATCATTGTATATGAGCCGGATTTACCGCTCCTGCGTTTTATTTTGGACAATGTGGATTTATCCGAGCCGTTGCGAAGCGGACGCATTAGTCTGGCAAGCTCGCATCGGGACGTGATAGCGCTGGTCCGCAAGCAACTTTACCGCCAATACCAACTGGATTTACTGAGCGTAAAAGGAACCGCCTATCTGCTGGCGGATGAAATCCCGCTGCTCATGCAAGCATTGACCGAGCTGGAGCTGGATCGCGTCCATGATTTCAAAACCGGTCAGGCATTCCATTTTCAATGGCTTGAGCAATTTTTCAGAAATTATTCTTATTTTGCGCAATGCCCAAACGCGGATTCTTTATTCCATCAATTTAAGGACAGGCCGGCCGTGGTCATCTCCCGCGGCCCTTCACTGGATCAGGCGTTGGATGCGATTCGGGATCTGGCGGAATCCGTGGTATTAATTGCCGTTGGCAGCGCGGTTCACCGGTTATGGGACGCAGGCATTATACCGGATTTTGCCGTGTTTTATGATGCCAACGGCATGAAAGAGCAACTGCACGGTATTCCGCACGAGGTGTTACGCCAAATTGTTTTTCTGGTCAGTCCGTTTACCCAGCAGATTTGTTATGAAAGTCCCGCTCGGGCCAAGTATGTCTTCCTGGCCCAAAATAATGCGCAATTCGCGGATGTTCTGGATCAGACGTTACATTGCAACCATCAACGCCTGGAAGGGGGTGGAACGGTCTCGCTCATTGCGTTTCAAATGGCGCTGGCAATGCAATGCAACCCGGTCATTCTGGCCGGTCAGGATCTGGCCTTTCCAAACCAGCAGGTGTATGCGGGAGGCATCACGCTTGAATTGGATCAGAACGGCGCCATGGCGCTTGCCAAGCGAGATGATCTCTATACGGAGCCTGAAACGATGGATTGCGTATTAAGCCAGGACGGTGCCATGTTACCGACCCTGAAGGCTTACAAAAGCTTTATTCGCCACTTTGAGGATTTGGCCGTCAAAATTACCCTTGCCTCCTCTTCCCCGAATCAATACGCGCCCTCTCTATACAATGCTTCTATTGGCGGCGCCGCCATTGCCGGATATCCGCTAAAACCCCTGCACGAATTCCTGGATGCGTTTCCGAAGTGGGATAAGCAGGCCCATTTACAAAGCCTGCTCCCGCTCAATAAACAGGAAATAAAGCCAAGACACATTGCTTTGAACCAGGCGCTTTCCACATTAAAATCCTCTGTTTGTGAGGGATTAACGCTTTGCAATGAGTTGACAGAAGTCCTTCATAAAGCCTCTTCCAGGCAGCAGGAGCGAATCCGCGAGATTCAGTCTGCCAACAGACGGGTGAATGCGTTTATGCGGCTCAATTCGTTTCCAGCCTATATCGTTATGTTTGAATTAATGGCGTTTCAAGAGCAGATACAGCAATTATCCTCCCCTGAGGCATTAGCGGACACGGGCTTCCAGGCATTGCTGCGCCTTTTGGAAAATTGCGCATCCATTTACCGGGACAAGGCGCTCCCGTGGATTATCGCCGCTGAAAACCAATTGCACGACAAGTCTACGAGCGTTCCGCCTTTAATTATTGCTGATTAACCATATCCGGCAGAATCAGGTAGCTCTCCCAACCTGCTCGATACCCTCTGGCAACGGCATTACAGAAAAGGCAATACCCATCAAAATACCATAGCAGAAGCCGAAATCCATATTGACGAATACGAGCGTATAGTCCTATGCGACTGAAATCAAATGTTCTCAGGTATCGTAATCATCCGGCCCTAAACCAGGACGTCTCATATAGCGATCAAAATCCGGAATGCGAGAGAAATTACCGCGCTGCAGTTCTCGATCGAGCGCATTAAAGGCCGCCTGCAGCAGGTCCTGGTCACTGGTAAAGCTGCCTGACGTTTTTAACCGGTTAAATAAACTGTACAATGCCGGGGAAATAGTCACGCTAATTTGTTCAGTCTGCATATCGGTGTCTCCTCCTAGTCACAACCAGCATACCACCAGATGAAGCGGGTTCGGATTGTCCGACCGGGTAATTTCCAGGCCGATTAAATGCAATATGCTGTAATCTGACGGCAATTCACAGTTGCGCCTCACCCGATCAGAACCTCATCCTAAGAAAGCATCCACGCATTGCAGAGGAGTCGATTATGCTGCATGGCCACCCGGATAATGACTTTGAAGCACGAGAATTAATTCGTCATGCCGCTTTACCCATCGGGGAAGCCAGCACGGATTATCGACCGTTAATGGAAGCCATTGGGGTCGCCCGGCTGGTGTTACTGGGCGAAGCATCTCACGGCACCCATGAGTTTTACCGGGAGCGCGCCCGCATTACCGAACAGCTAATTATGGAAAAGGGGTTTAATGCCGTCGCCGTCGAGGCAGACTGGCCGGATACGTATGAAGTCAACCGTTTTGTTCGCGGGATAAGCGAGCGTTCGGATGCCAAAGAGTCATTGGCCAAAGCCTCATTGGAGGGGTTTAAACGATTCCCGACCTAGATGTGGCGTAATGTGGACGTGTTGAATTTTATCACTTGGCTCCAGAATTATAATGCCGAGCAATTGGAGAATGATCGCGTCGGATTCTACGGGCTGGACTTATACAGCTTATACAATTCCATCCATGCGGTTATCGAATACCTGGGCAACATTGATCCGGCCGCAGCTGAGTTGGCACGGGAACGCTACGCCTGCTTTGACCGCTTCGATAAAGACTTGCAGGATTATGGCTTCATGTCCGCCTATGGGCTGGAAGAATCCTGTGAAGACGCCGTAGTGAAGCAATTGACGGAACTCAGGCAACATGCCTGGGAATATGCTCATCAGGATACGCTTAGGGGGGAAGAAGAGTTCTTCAACGCCGAAATGAATGCCCGCGTGGCTCGGAATGCGGAACAATATTACCGAAACATGTTTAAAGGCCGGGTCAGTTCCTGGAATTTACGGGACAGCCACATGTTCGAAACGATGATGTCCCTGATGAACCACCTGAGCCGGAACCGGGATACGAAAATGGTCATATGGGCGCACAATTCCCATATAGGGGACGCCAGGGCCACGGAAATGGGCAGTATGGGCGAACTGAACATAGGGCAACTGGTTCGGCAACAGTTTCAGGATCTTGCCTACCTGGTAGGATTCAGCACCTATACCGGAACCGTAACGGCGGCCTCCAATTGGGACGCCCCTGCCGAGCGAAAGCAGGTGCGTAAGGCCCTGCCGGAAAGTTATGAACATCTGTTTCATGAGGCCGGTATTCCAAATTACCTGCTGCTGCTGCGAGATGATGAACCGTTGCGTCAGTCACTCAGCAAGTCCCGGCTGGAGCGGGCCATCGGGGTTATATACGCGCCTCGCACCGAACGGCAGAGCCATTACTTCCACAGCTCAATATCGGCACAGTTTGACGCTGTCATTCACTTCGACGAAACAAACGCGGTAGAGCCGCTGGAGCGCAATCCCCAGTGGGAGCGCGGAGAAGTGCCGGAAACTTTCCCATCTGCCTATTAGTTCCAATCGCCGTATCACGCAAGCCTATCATCACTCTGCAATCAAAACCCCGAATGGATCATAATTCGGGATCAGCAAAGCCCATCCATCCACATTGCTGACAGCATAGCTGCAATCGCTTTTCCAATTTGACAAGCAACGCGGAATTAGAGAGCATCTCAATATCCTGAGACACAACCGTATAGGCACCGCATCTTGGACAGAGTGCTGACATGGCAGTTTACTCCTATGCATGTTCTTTCACTATACCTTCTTTTTTCCAGCAGTAAATTACCGAAACAGGCGATGTATAGGCATTTATGGCTACCAACAGACTGATTTCAACAGCTAAAGCAAATTCGACTTCCGTGTCACCAAATGCTGCAATGCCTCTTTCATTTGCGCAGCCGGTAAACAAACCTGATTGCCATGCCCCGGCAATACCCATTCAAACGTATAATCCATCAGCCTCATTGACGACTTAACCTGCTCCCGCTGACTCCAGAAGTAATGCGTCGGCATATCCAGACGCTGATGCTGAGGATCCCACCAGAGATGATCGCCGCTGAACAGAAAGCGATTTCCATACAACAGGACGCAATGCCCACGCGTATGCCCCGGTGTGGGAATGACCCAAAAATCCGGGTGAACCATTTGCGGGTCAGTGCCCTCAATCACCACTTCCGCAT
>JAJQJM010000061.1 GCA_021323475.1 Vampirovibrio sp. | reverse complement strand
TGTTCAGGAACCGCCGACGCTGCTCGATCTGCATGGACTCCCAATGCTCCTGCAATAGCTCCACACTGCCCTGAATAGCGGTCAGTGGAGTTTTGAATTCGTGGGAAACGCTGGTGGCAAAACTGCGAATATATTCGGAGCGGTGCTCGATGGTTCGAGCCATGTCCGCCAGGCTCTCGGATAGCAGGGCGATTTCTTGGGTCACCGGGTGCGCGATTGGTTGAACCGCCTGCTTGCCACCGTGCGCAAGCAGGCGGGCCTGCTCAACCAGCGCGTGAATCGGGCGACTGATGGCGTAAGAGGTGAGGGCGACAATGGTAGCGGTTAAAAACAGAATGGCCAATGCGGCGGCTGCGATGTCCTCTTTCTTTCGGTACAGCACTTTCGGGAGATCCATGGGGGTCCGGTTGACCAATGCGACTCCGATGAGTCGATGGTTGAGCAGGATGGGAGCCGCTACGAAGATATTCATATTGGCCCCCCGGCTGACCGATGAGAGGGGTGGAGGCTTGCCGGGCAATGTCCGCTCACGGATCAGGCTGACATGTTCGCCCCTCAAGGCGTGTTGCACTTCGGGCAGATGGATAAACGATAAGCCGAGTTCCTGTTGACCGGCCACGGCAATGCCCCGGTAATCCAATACCTTCATCCCGGAAAACGTGGTGCGCTGGGCATCTTGCAAAATGGGGATGATATACGCGCCCGCTTGACGTGCCGGGATATCTGCGCCCTGAGAGCTTTTCAATCCATCAGGCCGGCGCGGATGGACAGGATCTTTCGCTAAATCCAGCGTCGCCAGAACCGGTTTCAGGTGTTCGCCAGAATCTGCCTGGGGTAGGGCAAGACCGTAGTTCCGGGGGTGGGGATGTTGCTTCAGCGCATCGGCAACCTCCTGCTTGTAGGCCGCCCCGATAAAAGCGGCTTGCGAGATGAGTTCCGATTCGGTCTGCCGGATCAGGGCGCTTTCATACAATTTCAGAAAGTGCAGGCTGCCCAATGGCAATAGCAGCATTAACAGTGAAACCAGCAGCAGAATTTCATGCAGGGTCAGGCGCCGGAAGGTCATTGGCAGGTGCCCAGACGATACCCAACGCCGTGCACGGTTTCCACCACATGGTTGCCGCCTGCCTCCGAGAACTTTTGACGCAGGCGGCGGATGTGGCTATCAATGGTTCGATCGCTGATGATATCCCGGAAGATATCGCTGTCAATCAGATCATCTCGCGTGTATACCCGTTTAGGGTGCCGCAGGAAAATCTCCAGCAGGGCAAATTCAGTCGCGGTTAAAATGACGGGCTGATCCTGCCAACTGGCGACATGGCTTTCCGCATCGAGTTTGATGTCTCCGCGCTGATAGACGGGGCTGGGCGATACCGGGTGCGTGTTCGGGTGGCGGCTTAACCACCTGAAAATGACGTTGACCCTTGCTACCAATTCCCGCGGACTGAATGGCTTGGTAAGGTAATCATCGCCACCCAACTCCAATCCCAGGATGCGATCGATTTCCTCATCACGCGAAGACAGGAACAGCACGGGGAGATCGGACTGTTTGCGCAATTGGCGGCACATTTCCAGGCCATCCATTTCCGGCATGACAATATCCAGAATGACCAGATCCGGGTTCAGGGTTTCGATTCGACGTAACCCCTCTTCACCGTTGGCCGCCTCGGAAACCGTCATGCCCGCCTGCTCCAGGGCAAACCGAATCACTTCCCGAATGTGGGGATCGTCATCCACGATTAGCACATGCTTACTCATGTATACCATACTACCAGAAGGGAGAGCGCATTCGCGTTGATGAGCCAGCGGTCCGGTTTCTGCCGCCAGATCCGCCAGAGCATCCAGAATAACCCCAAGGCCACCAAGCCCATCCAAATGAATGCGGCAATACGCCAGTGGCTGAGAGAATACGCAGCTACATACAGCTGCGTGTGCTGGATGGCGGAAAGTAGCATGTATAGTATGCGGTTTCCTTTTCGGTGAGTGGAAGGCGGACGGCTGGTTCGCCTTCCAGGGACATTGGGAGACAAACAGGCTTTAAGGGCGGGCTAACATCCATTGGATGTGCAGGCAGGCTGATAATTAGCAGCGCGCAGGCCACAAAGCCGCAAGCAAGCCATAGTTTCAAATGGGTAAACCAGACGCCTGGCCGCAGATGTTCTTGTGGTACCGGTTTGGCTTGATGGTTGGCGGCATCGCCAGGGAGCCGACGGCTAAGCCACAGCAAGGGCAGCAGCCCGAAGAATAATAGAAAAGCCAGGCCGATTTCGTCGTGCCAGGGTTGGGACATTACATCCACGTGGCCCACCACGTTGGGAAAGGCGATGCCTATAGCCAATACGGTGATCCGTACCGTGTTGGCCAAGTACGCCAGAAGCAGGGCGATCAGTAACCCTGGAATGGCAATGATAACCTTGGGACGCTTCAGGGCCATTAAAAGCGCGAAAAACAGCAGGAGATAAGTGGCGCTCTGGGTACCCGCGCAAGGCAGATCTACCAGGATATTTTGTCCGGCGAGCAGAATACGGATGCCTTCCACATGAACCCGGTAAAAAACACCGAGCAGGGAAGCGGCACCCAGGGCGGAGAGTTGTTGCAGCAGGTGGCCCAGCATGGGTTGGAGGACATTGGTAATCGGCAGGGCAAAACCAAAAACCACTGCCAGCCAGAAGGGGGAAACCGCTCGTCTTCGGTCTTTGAGCCCGGTCATCAGACCCAGTGCATACACATCCACCGCCAGGGTCATGGCGCCCAGAATATTGACCGCCATCAACTGGCTGATCACTCGGAGGCTTGAGGCAGCCAAAAGCAACCAGACCCCTTTGCGTTGATCAGATACAGGCTGAGTACCCGAGGGGCTGGTGAAGCTCCAAGAAAACAGGATGACAGCTAACCAGAAAATCCAGAATCCGCTGGAATCGTAAGCCGGATCGAACCAGGTGTTGGTTAACCATACAACCGGATGCATTGCCAGGAACAGAAGGCCCAGGCCAATAAGCCATGTTGTTAGAGGTATGGCAGGTAGCCGTAAAGATTTAAGTGTGTTCATCATGGCTGTATGATGACAGCCGGCCGTGCAACCTTAATGAAGAGTTTGTGCTTTTTTAGGGAAAAGATTTGCAATTCTTGTGCAAATCGTTGGTGTTCTATACTCGTTCAATTAAATCCAATTTACTAAAGCAGAAAAAGTGTGGCGTTATTTCGTTGCTTTATACTCTGCTTTAGGAGGTAGGGGAACAATATTGCCCAGATGTATGGATTTAAGAGCGGATCATAAGCTGTTGGAATGCTATAGCCGCGCAAGCCTGAGGCCCAGCTTTAGGTATCTGTTATATCTGAGAGATGGTGAGCAAATCTTGGCTTTTTGTGGTGGGCAAAAACAACTGATTAAATACCCTTACCGAACAAATTAAAAGTAAGACCCTGCCTCAAATCAGTTAGGGCTTTGTTGTTAAGGGCCGGTAGTAATTCAGAAAATACTTCATTAGCCTTAAACTGATGCAGGCGTGTCAAACTGAATGGGCATAGTCAAACGCGTCCTCTTGTAATTCTGAATGCTCAATATAACAAAAAGAATAAAGCCCAACAGGTTCAGTGCTAGCAGGATATATTAATTGTGCTGACTAAATGTTTTCCCAGTATAATACTGTTGTGTATAAATCGTTGAAAAAGGGGTAGGCGCCTTGGTTAAATACATATCTTGGGTTTGGGGCATGTTGTTATTAATTGTTGCAAGCGCCTATGCTCAAAGCCTTCCAATTCCTAAAGAACTGTATGGCACTTATGCCCCCCAAGGAAACTGCCGGCTAGAACCCAGGCTGACCGTTAATCCCACTGGGACGTTTATTGAGAGCCACGGCACTAAAACAGGCCCAATTTTGGTGGATGTATGTTTAACGTGTGCTGGCGGTGCCCGCTATAATGGAATCGAGCGGTGGCTCTTTGTGCAAACAGGCAAGATATCACCCGTGCTGTTACGGTTCAATGCGGATGAAAAGCCCGGACATGTGATTGTGAGCAAAAATGATCCTGCTAGTGCCCCACTTACAAGTCCATTTGTATCCCTTTTAAAAGCGGCTTCCCTGGATCGATGCCGAGTTGCGACCACGATGTCTCAAGCCAAATCAAATGTAGCTTCTGTACCAAGGAGCCAAACATCAGCGACTCAATTCACTCAGCTCATTAGTTCACTCATGATTCCGGCCTCGATGCCAGCCAACAGCTATTACGACTGGATGATTCTTGATAAAGCACCCTATATTCAATGGGCTCCCTTACCGCCAATCATGCTCACGAAACCAACCTCGGATGGCCATTACTTTCGACGCAACGGGATTGCCAAGATCGGCTCTCAGCCTTGGAAAGTTTATGCCGCTGGCGCAAGAACCATGGTGATGAGCCATAACTTCCTTAATGAGGCAGCCCCTTTAGGGGAAGATGCCCTATTGGTTGCCTTGAAACAGGCTGGGTTCACGGTTACCGCAGCTCGTTGCACAATAGTGCCAAACAGGAACGCGCCAAAATGGTACAGGCTCAGTCAGGCTGGAAGGCAACCGGCTTTTTTGTGGGTGATTCCGGCGGGTGCTAATCTGAAGCATTGGGAGGCCTTTAATCTGAATTTAACGGATACTTTAAAACCTTTAACACCGGCTGAGCAAAAAGTGTATACCGATCACTGCTCTTAAGTTTTTAACAATGAGTATCTCGCTTGAAGTGAGGTATGGAAATAGGGATTCGATTAATAAGAACTTATAGATGAGGTGGCTCAAAGCCCACTATCCTGAATCTTGCAGTAAGAAAGAGACCAACCGTGGGTCTAAGCCACTGGGATATGCTTCCTGTCTTGATTGTATCGCTTGGTCTTTTGTAGGCAAGCTCTTAAACGATGACGGCTTAATTACTGATACCTTAATTTAGCTCTGCTTTGGGCAGGCTGAAAATTAAATGCCCTCCAACCAAGCTTGCAAAATTTATCCATATGAACAGTTTATTAAGTCTGATAAATTGCCTATTTGATTACTTGTTTACGGTTTGGCTGCTGGCCTATACTACTCGATATTTTAAATGGGTATGAGATATAGTAATGCCGTTGCTTTGGTGTCCAGAGGCCATTCAGGATCAAGCAGCCTCTACGAATAGAAAAGCCATTAATGGGAGTGCCAGGCTGGGTGGGTTGCCAAAAGGGAGTTGGCGGTATATTCCTTTTGATAGGGCTGCAAGAGTTTTGGAAAATCCGGCAGGCGGTGTTGAAACAAGCCGCTACCACACGTATCAAATTAAAGTGGCAGGGTTTGCCAATCATGCACTCTCTTTAGGAGTCATTCGTTTGCTTAAAAAGAGTGCCCTTTGGTTTAAGCAAGCATATGGGGTTCCATGTTCCTGTACATCAAGCTATAAGGCGTATCCTGAACGTGGAAAAGCAAATAATGGCGAGCATTTAAGTCGGAAAAAGTGCGTCGCTTATAGCGAATGGGGTGGTCATCAGCAGGTTCCTGAGAATGGTCATGGCATTCCGGGTTATCCTTGGCCTATTGAGCAAATCCTTTCTTAGTTTTAGACGCATAAAGGAGTTGGAAGTGGCAAAATTAGAATTATTTAAGGATGCCTATGCCTCATTGACAGTGGCTGTTTATGAGCCTCTTATTGTTAAATGGTTTTCTCAATTATCTTTAATCATTTTTATTGACAATAGTGCTTTGCGCTTACAAAAATCGCGCTTTCTTAATGTAACCGATCCTGAGTTACCAATAGATTATTTGGGCTATGGAGGAAAAGAGGTATCAGCTTCCGTGGCGAGTGAATTTCCTGTATTTATCAATGGCTCAATTGGTTCAGATGATTCTGATTTTGATTTTGATGCGGTTCGTAAAGAGCTTTTTAAGGAAATTAAACAGACTTTATTATTACAGGCAAACATGAACGGACCTGTTAATCTGACCCATGTAATCAATGACACTTTTCTAAAAAAAGTACAAGATGTGGGTGCTAATCCAGAGATAAAGAGCCTTCCTATTTTACTAAATGGTGTTGAAATAAGTGAGCAGCTATCACCCCTTGGTATTGCTCATTTATACCGGCAGATTTATTTTAATGATACGGAAGGGGTTGGACCGATTGAGCAAGCCTTTACCGTTGCTCCTGGAGAAACGTTGGAAGTTTTTTATGAAAATATGCGGAAGCAGACCCATGAAGAGGTTATGGAACTGGGTTCAGAATCAGTCAGTGAAATGGCATATGAGGCCAAATTACAAGATGAGGTTTCAGATAAAGTTTCATCTATGATTCATCGAGATACAGCAACCGCAATGTCAGCCAATGCATCAGGCTCAATTGGCGTTTGGTCTGCTGGCGCCTCAGCATCGGTTGATATGAAAGCCTCATCCGATCGTGGCCGCGAAATCGCTGTAAGACGACTTGAAGATACAACAAAACGCGCTTCTGAGAGGATTACGAAAAGCTTGAGGATTAAAACAACGGATGGCTATGAAGAAAGAGTGACAAGCTCAACCCGTAGGAAAATAACCAATACCAGCCCTAAGCCGGTTAACTATGGGTTACGTCGTGTTTTGAAAAAGGTGAATGTAAAAGTTCAAGATCTGGGTGAACGTCTGGTGTGGCAACTCTATATCAGGAATCCCGGGGAAGGTTTGGCACTGAGTAAGTTCGTTCATTTTAGAGAGGCTGAACCGATTTCTGTTCCGGATATTCCTCCTGGCGTGAGCCCACGTCCACAAGGTGGAACTGATACAGGCACCACGACCTGTGCTCTTGGCAAGCAAGAGAATAATGGAACGATTGAGCATTATATAGACGTGATGTTTCAAGTTCCTCCAGGCCGTAAGGTAACGGCCATTGGGGTAGATTCAATCTCTGATCTTGAAGGGGGAGGTAAACATGATAAGGCGCCCTCACCTATTCGGTTTGAAGGTGGTGTAATCGATGCTGGGAATTATCGATATACCCAAAAAATAATGGTTAAAAAAGGTGATTCTAATAGCGTTAGTATTTCATATTCTTATACCTGGGTGCCAGCTGATGACGTAATGACTGCTTGGAGCGAGGAATGCAAGGCCGCAAGAGCCAAAATTACCGAAGAGCTCTTAACCCAGCAGTTTGAAAAAGCAAAGACCCTCATTACAGAAAAAAGCAAGATCATGCCGCGTGCTGCGCAAGATCTGCGCCAAGAAGAACGTTATGAGATTATGAATCGAATGATCTCTTATTTATTTGGCAAGAAACATGATCCGGCCGAAATCTCTCCTTTGGAAATTGAATATTTTCAGAAATACATGGATATTAATTCCATGTTTATATATACCTATCCGGCTTGGTGGAAACCCCGCTATAGCTCAACGTCAACCGGGTTTCGCCGATCGGGTTATGAAATTTCTGCCGATTCTGAGCCAGCCCCCCTTGGTAGTTCCTTAGGATGGTTGATCCAATTGGACGGCGATAACCGAAGACACGAATTCTTGAACAGCCCTTGGGTTAGGATATGTATTCCAATTCGCCAAACTTATGAACGGGAAGCAACAGCATGGCTTGCCCAAAATATTGAAGGAGTGATTGGTTATAATCCGACACAAGATCCATTAAAAAAAGTCCTTGAGCATTTTGAAGAGTTAAATAAAAAAATCCGAAGCTTAAAATTAGAGGAAGGGCCTGATTATGTAACCATCGATACAAAGGTTAATTTGTCTCCACCTCAAAACAATGCCCCATTAAAGCCTGAACACGTTTATCCGATTATTGATCAGTTTGAGGTTACTGTGCCTACAGATGGCTTTGTCTATGAAACTCTTGAGGTGGATACAAAAAATCCATGAGAAATAATAAGCCGTTTGAGCCTGTCTTAAAACTCACACCTCAAGAGCTTGAAACGATCTTAGATGAAAAGGTCCTTTTAAAATATGTGGAGTTTCTTACTGGTGTGCCATGGCGCGTAATGGCAGCAATTTGGTTTCGAGAATACAGCCTGCAAAAGAGTCCAAAAAAAAACTCCAAAAAAGGAATCTATGGCGGTGTTTTCCAGTTTGACCCTGAAAGGAGCCAACATGAGTTGAGAAATTGGCTTCTGACTTATACTAAATTAAAAGGGGATGAACAGGCGATACAATATTATCTTGATAAAGGGGTGCAGGATTTTGAAGCGTGTGCAATTTTTGCAGCATGCTTATTTCGTTCAAAAGTAAAAGAAATTATTACACCTCAAGTTTCCGACGAAGTCATTAAGCAAGCCTTTTTTGGCTATAACGGAAAAGGGTATGGCACAGTAGACCGAAGCCCCTATGTAATGAATGGATATGATGCAATGCATATGGGGCCGGAAGGTAAAGGGTTAATTCTTCGGGGAACAAGGAGAGACCCATCATCAGGTCGCGTTATCAAAGTTCCCCCCACGCCTGACAAGCGGCCGGGTGCTTTTGTTGTCTATAAAATACTGGAAGAATATGATGACAATGCTTACAGCTTTGCTGGGCCATCATGTATTGCCTCGGGTAAAAATGCTAAAAAAAAGCCCTGCTAATGTCCTTCTCTTCCAATATTTAAGTTGTTAAGTTTGCTTTATTACATTTGGATGAAGTCGCTGGTGCACTGCTGAATCGACAAACCCCAGTCACGTCCAGGGCTTACTGAATGCTTCGACAACTTGTCCAGAGCCGTTGCCTGTTAAGGGTTATGGATATGGATACCCAGGGTGCAAAACGTGGCTTGGGGATATGCCCAGCTCCCGGCAAACCGTATCAACCCGCTTTTCTCCCGATGTCTACCTGTGAAGCGCTGCAGTCACTTGATCTTCTGTGAATTTGGGGGCTCCTTGCAGATGGCTGACGGAATGTCTGAGGGTAAGAGTGCTGCGGGCAATTTATAACGTCTAATTATTTTTTTAGATGGAAATTAATTTATTTACAATTTAACACTATACGGATGGGCAATTTGCTAAATTTTTTCTTTGAATAAACTATGAGGCAATTAGGCATTTTGAGTATGAGTAATTTATTTAGCGAGGGCAAAGGGCCGTGGGAATTTTACCTATCAAGCGAAACATCGTATTTGCAGGGACGGTATTAATTTGTCAAATTGCGCCGTTTGTGCTTGCGGAAACACCGCCCGTTAACTCGTATCAAAATGGACCGATTATTAAAGGTGGAATATATCACAACACGTCAACAGGCCAAACTACCTTTGCGAATACCGGAAAAGCTGGACTGTGGCTCAAAGCTGGCAGCACTGTACGGGCTCTTGAAGTGGGGAACAACGGACAACTGACCAGAAACGGGGGCACGGTTCATGTCTATGCCCCAGGCAGTGTGGTTCGTATTGACGGGGATGTTGATGCCAGTGGCGCTCGAGGGCTGAGTAACGGGGGGGCTTACTATAGGGGCGATGGCGGGACTGTATTTATAGATGCGGCTTATGTGTATCAATCGGGACGGGTGCTGGCCAATGGTACATCGGGTGGGCTGATAGAATATAATGTCGGGTCGGCCACTTTCACGGATCAGGCCCGTGTGGAAGCTCAGGGTAGCTTTTTCCCCAGTGGAAGCGTTGGTATTAATGCCAGCGGGGTCGTTGATATTGGTAAAGATGTCGTATTTAACAAGGCGGGTGCTACCCATTACGCACATGATCACAAAGTGATAAACATTGAGGGCGGGATGATCAACCTGGAAGGGCGATTAATTGCAGATGGCGTAAACTCTCGCGGCGGTACGGTTCGATTGGTCAGTATGGGGCAAACGGATTTGGCACGGGCCCAAGAAGGGGCGCAAGACGGCATAGAGGGTGGTACTTTCACCCCAAATGAAGGGGCTAATCTGGCTAAGCGCCTAGAGAAATTAGTGGAGAATTATAATGGGGATATTCGAATTGCCTCGCCTGCGCAGACGGCTAAAGCCCTAATTTCTGTTAATGGTAATCAATCGGTCGCTTATTCATCAAACGATACCAGTGATCCGGATGAGCGTGCCGGAGATGGCGGCACGATATCGATTACTGCTGCTCGGGATGTGCTCAATGGAGGACACCTGCTTGCGAATGGCTTTAAGAGCGCCTATGCGGATTTACCCAATAACGAGGGTGTAATATCAGCACCTGGAAATGGAGGCAATGGCGGTACGGTACAGATTGCTGCCGGCCGCACTATCGTCAATAGCGGCCGCATTGTTACCGATGGCGGAGAAGGGCGCAAAACCTATGTGGACTTTTTTTCTAATCAGCCAGTCACCGGAAAGGGGGGCGATGGTGGCCTCATTGCTTTAGGTTATAAGGAAAGCCTGTACAATTCAGGAGTGATCAGGGCCAATGGCGCTCAGGGCGGCAAAACTACAGACGTTCCTAGCATTGGGGGCGATGGAGGGTTAATTGTATTGTCAGGGCCGGTGAATCCTGCTGGCTCCGGTATTGTGATGGCGATTGGGGGTCATAGCGTTAATGCGGTAAATGGGCTTGCGGGAACTGTGGCCATGTTTAATCCTTCCACTGCCTCAAACCGGCTCTTTGGAAATTGGAGTAGCACCGGTCCCATGGAGATTTTAACCCATGCTGAGAATCTGATTTTTTATAATCAGTCTCTGACGAATCCAAGCCAGTATGATTCTTTAAGTTATTGGCTGGAGTACGGTCGTGTTCGTTCAGTCAGAGACCCGGCCGGCAAAACAGGGTTTGGATATCGGGAATTAGTGGAAAAATCTCATCTGATCGCGATTGACAATCCGTTGTATCAGAACGAAGTGGACTTTTCCCGTTTATCCTACGGTGGATATATCAATAATGATGTCTACCGGAATTTGATTCTCGCCTGCTTAAATGGCCAGGGGAATACGTTCGCATTGCGAGGCACTTACGGCACCAATCGGCCGTATCAGCTGGAAACGAACGATCAGATAATCAGTATACAGCCCACATTTGCGTTAAAACCCTATACCAATATTACGCAACTCACCACGAATTCCGTGTACCTGCCGGAGGCAATCGAGATTGGAGCAAGTCGTATAGGCGGTCATTTTTCAAGCATTAGCTTGAACGGCGATCATACGGGTGACTTTACCGGACGAATCCAAATTCAAGAAGGCATAAGTGGAGGAACTGTCAATATTGCTTCTGCCGGGAGTAATACGGATATAATTTCCATATTGAATGGCAGGCTCCATGGCGGTAGTGTTATTTTAAAAGCCTTACAGGATATCAATCAGTTTTATTCATCCGATACGAGCGGTGGATTTGCGGGGGGCACACAGCAATACTTTGCAGGACGCCATATTGAATTGTACCCGCACAATCGGCTTAATGGCGATATCATGGGTGGAACCTTTTATGGCGACGCGCGAAATATGTTTGTTTTAAATGGAGGGGAAGAGGAGATTGAGCTAAATGGCGCTCAACAAAAGGGTTATACCAGGTTGAAGGCGGATAAGCTTATCTTTGGCCCTTCCTGTGGTCAGTTTTGTGATTGAACTGATTTTGAAATAAGCTCAAAGCTTTTCTACAAGGAATCAGCGAGTTGCCAGTCGTTTTTTATATTGCAGCGCCATTTGCTCAGCGGGTGGCGCTGCCTTTGCTTCAGCACGGGTTGTTTACTGTCGGGCGCGTATTTTGCAAATGAATCAAACGCTGAACGGACATCGTTTATTACGAGGAAACAGCACGGTTGGCGGCTTAAAGGTAGGACCTTCCAGTACAAATATAGAGCGGCTTGGCTTTGAGGTTATCGAATGGCATAGCCATCTCTCGGTTTCAACTTATATTGGAATTTATCGCCTCTCTGGCATTCTTTCTAGGCGCTCCATCAATCGCCTGGGCTGTGATATGATTCCCACACGCTAGGTATGCGTCGTACTGACAATTGGGCTGGCAAATATGAAACAGAACATACGAATCATGTTTTCGGCAAGAGACGCTGCTGCGGCTCTTTATATTGCCCCTCTTGTTGAATTGGCCGCTCGGGATCCCAGATATTCTATAGTGGTAATGGCGCAGGAGCCAGCGTTTAACATGCTACATCGGCGGGGGATTAATGCAATTTGTGTGGATGCCCCTATTGCAAACACCCAGTCGGGACGCGAGGCTGAAACGTTACTGGCGGAAGCTGAAACATATATTTCTCGGGAACAGCCGGACGCTATTGTTGTTGGCCTTTCCTCTCCTGGACAGGGCGGAATAGACGAGGCCTTTCTAAAAATGGCAAATTGTCCTACGTTTTTACTACAGGATTTTTGGGGGGAAAGTAATCCCTTCTTCAATGCCTATCCCGATGTTTTTCTGGTGCTGGATTCGGCAGCGGCCGAGTTGACACAGCAAAAGTACGCCGCTGAATGCGTCATTATCGGATCATCCCGGCATGCGGACTATCGTACTATGGAGATTAACGCGATTAGAAATCGTGCCAGGGCAAAGCTATGCATTGACGCAGGTCCGGTCATTGGCTGGTTTGGTCAATCTCTTCATCATCTCTCCGGATACGAGGAAGTCATTGAAAATTGGGTAGAAACGGTTGAAACGTTGAATGCTAAACCAACTGTTTTATATAAGCCTCACCCAAGGGAAAATAACCTGCAGAGGAAGCGAACCATAGAGGTGATGTCGCGAGTCAGCGACAACGTTCGGTTTTTGGAGGGGTGGCCTGTTGAGGATTCGCTTCTGGCTTGTGATTGTGTGTGCAGTATTATGTCAAACTGCCTGTATGATGGGGCATATTTGAATTTTTATTCGGAAACCCCTCTGCTTAGTCCTGTTTCTGTGTTGACCTCTGAATCTCTCATGTCGAATCTGAATTCCAAAATTGCATTTGACGCGCTGCCTTATACAAGGTTGGGTCTGGCTACGACCGTTTTGTCAAAGGAGACGCTGGCAGATAATCTTGAATTTGCCTTGAGCAATGAAGGTATTGAAAGAGCCTGGTTTAGCGCAAAACGAAATCTTGTGCCACCCGACACTGCGGCGACAGATGCTCTGGCGTTCATTCGTGAGTTTGTAGCTCGTAAATCTAACGTTATACATCCTATATTTATTTAAAACGTGCGTTTGGGAAAGCAGGTGGCAGGGAAACCCCTGGCTAAATTGGGGTGGTTAAAATCTGACGTATAAATGGTTTAAATGGCACAAACCCGTTTGTATGGACAGCGTTATACCGGGTTCAGTATAATGCTTTTTTTGGAGGTGGATGGATATGAGGACCCAGTACAAACGAACCAGTGTATATAATGGTGCGGACCAGTCCGAGCCGAAGTTCATGTTTGTATGGCTTTGTGAGCAGTTGGACACGCTGGGGATATCTCCTTCAAACATTCTGGATGTGGGGTCAGCGGCCGGTGACTTTTTGAAATACGCTAAGAAAAGATACCCTGCTGCTCATTGTGACGGTGTGGAATATGACATTGATTTGGTTAATTTGGCAAAACAGCGTCATTTGGATATTTCCTTTCATCAAGGGGATGCCAATAATATGGCTCTTTTCCCTGGTAATTCCTTTGATGCGGTATTCTTAACCGGGGTGCATAGTATTTTTGATGATTTTCGCCCTGCATTCAGCGAGTGTATCCGGGTCGCAAAGGATAATGGCGCTGTCTTTGTTACGGGGCTCTTTAATCCGTATCCTCTGGATGCACGTATCCATTGGCGATATGCCGACAACCTGGAAAGTGCCTGGCATCCGGGTTATAACCTGTTCTCCAAGCAGAGCGTTAGTACATTCCTGAACGGGCTTGGGGGCGTTAAACACTTTTTCTTTAAGGCGTTCACCTTGCCCTTTGATCTCCTTCCTCAAGACGATCCCGTTCGTTCCTGGACGGAGCAAGACGATAGTGGAGAGCGAACTCTTAGAAATGGTATTATGCCGTTAAATCTTGAACTGCTTGTGATTCAAGTGGAAAAGCGAGGGGGATAACGTTGTGAGTAATAAGCCAGCTACCCGGATAGGGCGGAACCTGATTGGAAATGGCGCTTCCCCGCTTTTTTTGCCGGATATAGACGTATATTTTAAGCATGACATCCAAGGCGCCTATTATCTGGTTGATGCGCTTATTGATGCCGGTATCACAACGCTCAAGGGGGCCTTGTTGCATAATTCGGAAATTTGCCTGCCTGTTGGTGAAGTCGGTTATTTTGTGCCGGAAGAGGGAATACGCCGAGAGCGTTACCGCGATGTGATTGAGCGCCACATCGTACCGTTGGATACACTACGGAGAATATACGGCGATGCCCGCGACAAAGGGCTGGAACTTGTTTTAAGCGTCTACGACGATGAAGGCCTGGAACTTGCGATCGAGTTGGATTCTGTCGCGGTTAAGATACCAAGCAGCAATATTGTCCATGCACCGCTTATCAGGAATGCGGCGTCAACCGGACGGACCCTGATCCTTGATACGGGGCGTTCGACGATGGGTGAAATTGAACGCGCCGTCATGTGGGCAAAGGCAAGCGGGGCTAATGCTATTATCATTCAACATAGTCCGCCGGGCCCGCCCGCACCGCCATCCGACTTCAATCTCAATATGATGATTGAGATGGGCCGGAAGCATGATTGTTTTGATGGGTTGTCCGATCATTACCGGGGTATCGAAATGCTTCTTGCCGCGACCGCGCTTGGGGTGGATGTCCTGGAGAAAGGCGTGTGTCTGGATAATACGAAGCCGGACATTGATATTGCGCACGCACTTCCTGTTTCGCAAGTCGCCGATACGATGCAGAAGATAGAGGCCATTTATCAAGCATTGGGAAATACGGAGCGCATTCTGCCGGAGGGTAGGCCGATTCCGCCCGACAGAATGTGTCTGGTTGCCAAAGAGGATTTGGAAGCCGGTACGCGCATCAGTCGAGAAAAAGTACGGTTTGCGTTTCCTCAAGAAGGGCTTCCTGTTGAGCAATGGGACGAATATGTGGATAAACCGCTGTTGAAATTTGTGAAAGCAGGAGAAGCCATTACAGTGGAGCATGTTTAGTTCCGGCTTTGTTGCGCCCGCTCATTATGACCTTGTGCCAAGGGGGATGAATTTTGCCCTCACTGCAACTGAAACGCTGGGCAAATGTTTACCCGAACTGGATATCGAGCAGATCCATAAAGCGGAAGGCCAGCCTCACGCTAGCCTCTGTGGCTACTATAAAATTAAAACCAAATCCGGAGCATTGTTTTTTGCAAAGGTGAAGGCTTTTGATAAGGCGCAGAGAGAAGACGTTGCCTCTGAGCTTTCAACCAGGCTGTTTCACCAAGAGGCGCGCACGATACCATTGCATTCCTCCAGTCAGGCATTTGGGTCTGAGGGGATGCAAATCTTTGTCTATCCTTGGGTGGAGGGTGTGTTTTTTGATGAAAGCGACGTTCAGACTGAAACGCTGGGAAGAGAACTGGCAGCTCTCCATAATGCCTTGCGCAAGCTCCCCAGGGGCGGAGTAGAGCGGAAAAATATATTGGATACCTGGAAAGAGCAACTGGAATTGACTGCTTATACCTCGTTTGCGCCTGAGTATGCCGCAAGATTGCGCGTTGCTGAAAAGGTTTTCAGTCGAAGTGAGGGGTGTCTGGCGCATAACGATCTGCATCGGGCAAATGTGCTTTTTGCCAGAGATGGCGGTGTGGCTGCATTCATCGATTTTGAGGACTCTGCCGGAGTAAACTCTTCTATTTTGGTGGATCTGTCAGCTGTGATAGAACGGTTTTGCATGTTACCGGATAGTAGCAGAAAGCGAGTGTCTCTGCTTCTGACGAATTATCTCAATCAGCTGGATCGGGAAATCGAATTGCACGCCTCCGATATTGTGCAGATCGGCATTTGCCGTTGCTTTCATTCGCTGAGTATTCTGAATGCATCTCCCGCTTATGACAATCCTGGCTGGATGTCAGAAGTGGCAAAATTTGAGATGTTGATTAAGCGCTGGCAAAATTGGGAACCACTTTTGCTCAGCACAATTCCATAACGTTGACTGCGTATGAACATGCTATAAAGTGCTACTAACAAAGACCGTTAAAACGTTCATTGAATCGCGGTATATAAATCCAGCAATCTCTGTTGCTCAATATCCCAGCAAAGTTCTTTTTTGGCGCGATCTAAATTTTTTATATACATTTGCTGCAATTCTGGAGAATTGTAGAACTGCCTGATTTTTTCAGCAATCTGAACCGGATTTTCGGGATCGAAGACAAGGCCGATATTATAATTTTCTATAATATGTTTGAGTTCTGGAAAGGCGGAGGCAGCAATAGGGATACCGGCCTGGATATACTCGAAAATTTTGTTTGGCAGACAGAGATAATGATTCATGCTGGTATTAATAATGGGCTGGAGTCCTAAATCCGCTGATGCCGTCCATTTAAGTAATTCTGTCGGTGAAACGAATCCTTTGTATAGTACTTTGTCTCTAAGCAGGTCCGATGTCTCTATTCGGGTCAGCAGATCATGCAGGAATGCCTCATCCGATGGCAATACGGGGCCAATCAGTACCAGAACCACATCCATGTCCGATAAATGTTTCATGGCTTCAACGGCCTTGCCAATGCCGCGTTTTTCGGCAATCTGGCCTTGATACAAGATAACTTTGGTTTGATTTGCCAGATTGAAGTGTTCATGCAGGCGGCGGTTGCGTTGTACTTCCTGGTAAGTTGCGAAATTACGGATGGTAGCGTAATGCTTGATCGGGCGATGAGCCTGTTTCTGCATACGCTGACCAATGGAATCATTGACAGCGATGACCGCATCACAGTGTTGCAGTACCCAAGATTCAAAGCGGTGCATTCGGGATAATTGCTTAAGTTTTTTTATCCGTTGGCGCGGGTTTATATTGGCACTGTTTGTCAGGCGTTCTTTTTCTTCCTGAAACAGCGCTTCCCACCATTCATGGGAGTCATATACCAAACGGGCATTCCAGAGGCGGGCCAGCAGATATCCCAGCAATAAAACCGGTGGATCGTGAACATGCACATATTCGGACCGAGGATGGGAAAACACTATTTTCAGAAAGCTCTTGACCAGGCGCAAACTGAAGAGGTGATACTTATACAAACGCTTTTTGAGCAGGCGGTTGACTTCATAACCATCCTGCCTTTCTTGTTTAGGCTTTCCGGGGATTTCTGACACGCAAACCACGGAAACCTCATAACCTGCCTTGACAAGCGTTTCGTTTTCTCGAAACAGACGGGTTTGATGGGACAAGTCCTTATTAAGAAGGACGCAAATTCTTTTCAATTAAGATTACCAAACTTGTACGAGCCAAGTATATGAAAGGGGGTGGGCCATGTCAATTTTCAAGGCAATTAACCTGTTAGTTTGCATTAGACGCATTTTTCAGGACATCGGCTATAATATATCGAGCTTTGCCATTGCCATAATATTCACGCATCGGTGTCTCGGGTTTTTTAAAACATTCGATCGCTTTCAGCAAGGCTTCCGGCGATAGGTCCACCAGTTGGTTCCATCCGGATTCAACCGTTTCAATCCACTCTGTTTCCGCCCGCAAGGTCACGCATGGAACTCCGAAGAAGGCTGCTTCCTTTTGTACGCCACCGGAATCGGTCACAATGCAATAAGCGCTTTCTTCTATTAGCAACATTTCAAAGTAGCTCAGCGGATCGATGCAATCCACGTTTTTCAAGTGCAAGCCTTGAATCAAGGGGCGCAGGCGGGGGTGAACCGGCAAGATGACCTTGAATTTTAGAGTGTCCAGTGCTTTCAAAACGGAAATTGCCTGATCGGGACGTGCCGTAGTTTCAGCGCGGTGCATCGTCAAAAGAATATAGTTCCCTGCCTTGGTTCCCATGTCGTTGAGTAGGCCTGGATAGTGCTTTCGGGCCTCTTCCAGATAAAGTGCAATCGCATCCATCATCACATCGCCGGTTTGAAATACATGTTGAATGATGCCTTCGGCAGCCAGGTTTTCAACGGCGGTGTGGGTGGGCGCAAACAACCATTGCGCAATATGATCCGTCATGATTCGGTTGATTTCTTCCGGCATTTGCCGGTTGAAGCTGCGCAAACCCGCTTCGATATGGGCGACCGGAATATGCATTTTGGCTGCTGAAAGCGCCCCTGCCAGGGTTGAGTTGGTATCGCCGTATACTAATACCCCACCCGGAGCGACCTCTTCCAGGATCGGCTCCAATTCCATTAACGCTCTGCCCGTTTGATAACCATGGCTGCCGGAGCCGATGCCAAGATGATATTGCGGCGTCTGCAAATTCAACTGATCAAAGAAGATATCAGACATATTCGCATCATAATGCTGACCCGTGTGTACCAGAATCTCATTCAAACCGGCCTGCCTAAGGGCGGAACTGACCGCTGCAGCTTTGATGAATTGCGGTCGGGCGCCAATAATGGTGAGTATTTTTTTCATGCGCGTTACTCGCTTTGTTTTTGTTAAGAGCAGCCTTGAGGCAATGCGGGTAAAACATTGGGCTGTGCTATTTTGTAGGCGGCCATCTGCTCAAGCCAGAGGCAAGCTGTTACGTATCGCCAAATCGCCATTTCATCCTGCACCCGAATCGGCTGCGCCTGCTGACAGGCTTGCCAGGCAAGGCGCAGTTTGTCGAGATGGGCGGTATCTACCTTATGCAGTGGTTCCGGCGGAACGGTTAGCAACGTATTCACCGACTCAAGCATGGCCGGATCGTGGCGGTACCATGTTTGCCCAGGGGTGGAAAAACCCATTTTGTCTTTGCGATTTAAGATGGATGATGGAATGACTGGTTTGGCCGTTTCATATAACAGATGCTTGGTTCTGGCGCCACGAATTTTAAATTGCGGCGGCAATGAAAACATAAAGGTAACCAGGCGATAATCCAGAAACGGTAAGCGCGATTCCAGGGAGAACGCCATGGAATTGCGATCCTCATAATGCAACAAATTGCACAGCGTCAGCATCAGGTCTTCCAGCATACGCGTATTCAAATCGTCCAGATTGCCTGCCGGCATATAATCCAGGACGCTTTTACCATAGCGGATACGCTGGTATTGTACGGGCCGCCTCGACATTTTCCAGGTTTTCCGGAGCTTTGGCACATACCCGGAACCAGCCCGCTCCAGTATGGCGCTTCGCGCTTGCTGGAATTGACGAAACGTATGAATGCCGGGACGTTGGTGAACATTGCGCATGAGCTGAGACAGCGTGAACGGAAAATAAGAATGATATCCGCCCATGACTTCATCTCCGCCCTGACCATCCAGCAATACGGTGACCTTGCCCTTGGCGAGGCTCATTACCGCGCGTTGGGAGAGTACCGAGGGGCCGCCCGTCGGGCCGTCCTGCTCACGGATGGACTGTTGAACGGCATTCAGAAAGCTGTCAAACGTGGGGGTAATAAAATGCGCGTTACTTTGGAAGCGTTCTGTGGCCTCGTAAATATAAGCTGACTCGTCCACAGACGACAGACCCGGATAGACACAGGAAAACGTAGACAGGGGGCGCTCAAAAAGCCGGGTCGCCATTCCTACGATTGTGGAAGAATCCAGCC